>CANEYR010000005.1 GCA_947444055.1 Planctomycetota bacterium | reverse complement strand
GGTAGCCGCGGTCACCGAGGACTCGTTCGAGGCGCCCCGACGACGGCTATCCCCCATCCGTGAGTACACATCGCGCTCCGCTGTTCGGATGATCTTCTCCATGATGCGCACACTGCGCAGCGGGTGCTTTCCTGACGCCGTCTCCGCCGACAGCATCACGGCCGACGTGCCGTCATAGATCGCGTTCGCCACATCGGAGGCCTCGGCGCGGGTCGGCCGTGGGTTCAGGATCATCGATTCGAGCATCTGCGTCGCCGTGATGACCGGCTTGCGCGCCGCGTTGGCGAGATCAATGAGCTTCTTTTGGGTGGGCGGTACCGCCTCGGGCCCCATCTCGACGCCCATATCGCCGCGCGCAACCATCAGGGCATCCGCCACCGCCAGGATTGCCGCCATGTCCTTCACGGCTTCGGGGCGCTCGATCTTGGCGATGATCTCCGCGTCCGACTTGTAGCGATTGATGTGCCGACGCAGGTCCACGACATCCTGCGGCGAACGCACGAACGACAACGCGACAAAATCGACCCCGTTCGCGAGCACGCAGCGCAAGTCCTGCAGATCCTTCTTGGATAGGCAACTCGCCGACACCGAGCCGCCCGGCAAGTTGATGCCTTTGAACTGGTGCAGCATGCCACCGTAGACCACGCGGGTCACAATCGCGGGGCCGTCGACACGAACGACGCGCACTTCGAGGTTGCCGTCGTCGAGCAAGATGCGCTCCCCGGGGCGCACGTCTTCCGCCAACTTGCGGTAGCCGGTACCGATGCGGGCACCGTCCTTGGTTGGCTCACCGACCACGCCGGGAGTGACGTCGATCACCACTTCCGCACCGCGCTTCAAGTAGATCGGTTCGGCGTTGCGCAGCTTCCCGACACGAATCTTGGGTCCTTGCAAGTCGGCGAGAATGCCCACGGCGCGCTGCTGCCGCTTGGCAACCCTGCGGACGCGCGCGACGGTGTCCGCGATCATGGCATGGTCCGCGTGCGCGCAATTGATGCGGAACACATCGACCCCCGCCTGCACCAGTTTCTTGACCATCGAATCGCTGTTCGAGGCCGGGCCGAGAGTCGCGACGATCTTCGTGCGGTTGTGCCACGCCATACTGAGTCTGCTCCGAATCGAGGCAAGCAAGCTGCCGGAGCACTCACGCGCTCCACGAGCAGGGGCGGCGGTTGTAGCGACGGGAACCGCGCGCGAAAGCCACTACGGGCAGAATCCGCGGCCACCGAACCGGGCGCGGCCGCGATGACCGGGTCCGCCTAGGCGCCGAACGTTGCCTTGTTCTTGTCCCACCAGTCTTGCCACTTTTGCACGGCGCGCGCGCGTGCATCTTTCGAAGCACCGGTCTCAAACGGGATCTTCTGCCCCGTCACTTCCTTCAGCGCTCGCCACGCCGTCTCGCGCACATACTCGTCAGCATCCGCTAGGGCGACCAACAACCCTTCCACGGCTTCCGGCCGCTTGAACTCGCCGAGCCCTTCGACCGTCAGTCGGCGAACGAAGTTGTCGGGATCGCGCGCCAACGGCAGCAAGTGCGTCAGCACCGCGGGGTCCTTGCTGCGCAACAGCTCATCGACCGCTTCAAAACGCGCGGCCGGGTCCGTTGCCTGCAGCTTCTTCACTTGCTCCGCCAACGCTGGCGGCAACCCAGGCGGGCCGCTCGCTTCGGCCGGCGTGGCTGGACCGGGCTCTGGCACCACCGGCACTGCCGCCACCGGGCTGACCACCCGCAGCGTCGTCACCAGGTCGACCAAGCGCAGCTGGCGCTGACGCAGGTCCTCGATCAGCGGCCGGTAGTCGATGAACTGAGCGATCTGAGTGCGCTGCTCCTTGCCCACTGCGGCGACATCCAAACGAACCGTTTCGATCTCCTTTTGCTGGCTGGTGCGCGCCGCCGTGGATTCGATCGCCAACTCGGCCAACTTGGCGACCACCACATCCAACTCGGCCCGCCTGGGCACGGCGTCCATCGTTACCACCATGCCCGCCAACGCCCTGCCGTCCGCCGCTTGGGCCTCGGCCAGCTGGGCGTAGTTCTGGCGCATCACCGAATCCGCACTCGTCAGGCGGTAGTCGAGGAAGATCGTCGCCCCCGCAACCGCCGCCAGCAGCACGATCGCCACGGGCATCAGGCGCACCTCTCCCGCCGTCGACGGCGCTCCCGTGCGCAGGCCGTCGACCGGGGGAATCACCGCCGCACCGCTTGGGCGCAAGGCGCCCAAGCAACAGGCGCCGACGGTCTTGTTCTGGTGTCGAACAGCCGTTCCCGCCGCCATGTCGGCGATCGGGACCGACGTGCCACACAGATCACAGAACGCTACTTCCACGGTGTCATCTTGCATTGGCAACCTCAGCTCGGCACGGGATGAACGGCGCACCCGTTGCCTGCTCATAGTCGCGCGCAAGGCGAACGAAACCAGTAGCGGCGAAGGATTCTGGCGCCGCCGCTGCTCAGCCACCGCTACTCAGCCACCACTGCTCAGCCACCGCTGCTCAGCCGAGCTTGGCCTTCAGCGCGTCGACACGGTTGAGTCGCTCCCAAGCGAACTCGGCGCGGCCGAAGTGCCCGTAGGCGGCCGTGCGGAGGAACACCGGCTTCTTCATCTCCAGGTCGCGAATGATCGCGGCCGGACGCAGGTCAAAGACCTCGCGGATCGCGGCGGTGAGCTTTTCCTCGCTGACCTTGCCGGTGCCGAACAGGTCGCAGCGGATGCTGACCGGCTGCGCCACACCGATGGCATAGGCCACTTGCACTTCGCAGCGGTCGGCGTAGCCGGCGGCCACGACATTCTTGGCCACCCAGCGGCATGCATAGGCAGCCGAACGATCAACCTTACTCGGATCCTTGCCCGAGAACGCACCGCCGCCGTGACGGCCCATGCCGCCGTAGGTATCGACGATGATCTTGCGGCCGGTCAGGCCGGCGTCGGCCTTCGGGCCGCCCTCAACAAAGCGCCCGGTTGGATTCAGATACCAACGGGTGTTGGCATCCACCATGTGCTTGGGCAGCACTTCGAGGGCAACTGTCTTGAGAGCCTTGTGCAACTCGTCGTTGCTGACGTCGGGGCGATGTTGGTGCGAAATGACGACCGTGTGCACCCGACTGGGCTTGTTGTCGGCGTCGTATTCAACCGTCAACTGGCTCTTCGCATCTGGTCGCAAGAACTTGTAGCGAACACTCTTGCGCGCGGCTGCCAGCGCTTCGAGGATGCGGTGGCTGAAGTGGATCGGGAACGGCATCAACACGTCCGTTTCGCGGCAGGCGTAGCCAAACATCATGCCTTGGTCGCCAGCACCTTGCTCCTTGCTCTGCGACGTGTGGGCGTCAACACCCAACGCGATATCGGCTGACTGCCGCTGGATCGACAACAGCACCGCACAGGAGTTGAAGTCGAAGCCCATCTCGGCATCGGCATAGCCAATCTCCTTGATGACGCCGCGGATCACTTCCTGGTAGTCGATTTGGGCCTTGGTTGTGAATTCTCCTGCAACCACCACGAAGCCACGCGACACCATGGTCTCGCAGGCCACGCGTGATTCGGGATCCTGCGCCAAGATTGCGTCGAGCACCGCGTCTGAGATCTGGTCGCAGACCTTGTCCGGGTGACCTTCGCTGACGGATTCGCTGGTGAAGAGACGGAGTTCCTTGCTCATGACTGTGCCAATGACTAGCTTTTCTTACGCACGGGCGAATGGCGTGGTCGCCACCCGTACAGCCGCAACTGCCAACTGCAGCTGAAGGCCGAGCAGTCTATAGCTGGACAACGCAAAATCCCTCGCATTTTGGCGTGCGGTGAAACCGTGCGCGACCCTTCTGGGGACAGCGGCAACGTGAAACTCGCTGCAACCAAGCACCGCCCCCTGACTATTGCTCTCGCGCCTTTTCCAGCTCCGCACCCCTGTGAACGATCTTCAGTCCCACATCGCAGCCAACACCACCGCACCCACCATGCGTGACGGCACCACCACGATGAACCGGACGTCCGTGACGCTCACCTTCCTAGCGATGGGTTTGCTTCTGGTTTTGGCGCTCCTCAACTGAGCGCGACCAAAAGCACCAAGCCGACAAGAGAAGGCAACAGCAGAGTGCCCCGAACGTCCTCGCGCGCAACGATACGCGCGTGAGCCACTCCCAACTCGATCGCGCCCATTTGGTCGCCACGGTCGCCCGCTTGCTCGCCCGCATCCGCGAGCGCTTCCCGACCGCCGGCCTATTGGCCGTCGCCGAAGCCCTGCGGGACATCGTCAACCGCCATGCCGAACGGGCCGAACGCATTGCCCGTCCGGTGTGGCGGCTGCGCCTGATGTCGACGCTGTTGCTGCTGCTCGGCATCGCGTGTGTTGGCTGGCTGTTTTGGTCGCTGCGCTGGAGTCAGCCAAAAACCACCACCTTCACCGAGACGCTGCAGATGATGGAAGCCGGCCTCTCGATGCTGTTCTTCCTTGGTGCTGGCGCGGTCTACATCGCCAGCCTCGAACTGCGCAGCAAGCGCCGCCGATGCCTACAGGCCCTGCACGAGCTGCGGGCCCTTGCCCACATTGTCGACCTGCACCAATTGACCAAGGATCCAGACCGCGCGCTGCACCCAGGCGTCGACACCGAGAGCTCTCCCGAGCGCCCGCTGACGCCGTTCCAGCTGACGCGCTACCTCGACTACTGCACCGAGATCCTGTCGCTGATTGGCAAAGTGGGCGCGCTCTACGCGCAAGACTTTCCCGACCCGCAGGCAGTCGACGCCGTCGACGATATCGAGGACCTGACAACCGGCCTGTCGGGCAAGATCTGGCAGAAGATCATGATCCTGACCAACCACCCAACTCGCGACGAGGATCGCGCGTGACCTCGCTCTGGCTGGCCGAATCCGCACCGCTGGCCAACGCCACCGACATGCCCGAGCGCTGCGATGTCGCCATCGTCGGCGGTGGCATCGCCGGCATCGCCACGGCGCTGCACTTGGCAGAACGCGGCATCGAAGTCGTGGTGCTCGAGCAACGCAGCGTTGCCGCGCGCGCCAGCGGTCGCAACGACGGCCAGCTGTTGCTTGGCCTCGGCGAGCACTACCACCGCATCCACGGCCAATTCGGCGCCGACAAGGCGCGCCTCTTGTGGGACTTCCTGCGCGACAACCACGCGGCGTTGCGCACCGCGATCGCCACCCACAACATCGAGTGCGGGCTGCAGCAGGAAGGTGGGCTGCGGCTAGCGGAGACGGCGCACGAGTGGACCGAGCTCGTCACCGCCGCGGCGCTGCTGGCGGCCGAGGGCAAGCCGCACCAGTTGGTGCCCGAGCCGGAACTCGCCAGGTGGCTGCCGGCGGGCGTTGGCTTTCACGGCGCGCTGCATCTGCTCGGCGAAGCCATCGTGCAGCCGGTGCAGATGGTGCGCGGCCTCGCCACCGCGGCGACCGCCGCCGGTGCCCACATCGTGCAGGGGGCCGACGTCGTCGCCATCGATGGCGAAGCCGGCGACTTCCAAGTTCGTTTGCGCGACCAACGCGCCCTCGCCGCCAACATCGTCGTGCATTGCACGTCCACGCTGGCACGCGAACTCGATCGCAGCGGCTTGCTAGCGCGCGCGGTGTTTCCGTTCCGCGGCCAGATTCTGGCCACCGCCGCACTGCCGGCCGCTGTGCTCGCGCAGTTCCCGCGCTACGCGATGTCGAGCAACTTCTGCTACGAGTACTTCCGCATCGCCAACGATCGCTTCGTCATCGGCGGCAAACGCTGGTCGGTGCCCGGGGAAGAACTCGGGCTGCTCGACGACGACAGCCACAACCCGCAAGTCACACGCAATCTGCTCGACTACGTGCACGCGCACTTTCCGCCGCTGCGCGGCATCGCCTTCCCCCACGTGTGGACCGGCATCATGGCGGGCACGCCCGATGGCCTGCCGCTGGTCGGCGCCCTGCCTGGTGCGCCAGGAACCTTCGCGCTGCTCGCCTTCAATGGCTACGGCCTGAGCTTCGCCTTCCTGGCCGGCCGCTGCCTTGCCGAACAAATCGTGGCAGGCACCTGCCCGCATCCGGCGATGCCATTGTTCGCGCCGCGTCGCTGCGCCAGCAGCTGACCCAAGGCGAGACGGCCGCCCTTCAGTCGGTGGCCAACGCACCGATGCAGCGAACGTGGACACGCCGCTGCGACCTGACCTGACCAAGATCCTGCCGGTGCCGTTGCTGCACCAGTTCGCTGCAGGCAGTCGATCGCTCGCGGCGGCCCTCAACGTGCCAGCCGCCGCCGCCAACCGCGACTTCCTCGTCGAGGTCACGCGTCACCGCGGCGACGACGGCGACGACCCGGGATTTGGCATCACCCAGGCGAACGCCGTGGCCGCGCGGGTGGCCCAGCACTTTCGCACCGACTCGTCAGCGGGCGCCGTGCACCGCGTGGCGCCAGATCGCGCCCAGCCGCTGCTCGCCCCGCGCGGAACGTGAGAGCGCGCTTGCTCGCGACGGCGCCGTCCGACAATCTCTGACGGCACGCGGCCACGTGCCGCGATCTGCCATGAACCACGCGTTGACGCTGCACGGCGTCACCAAGCGATTCGGTTCGTTCACGGCGGTGTCCAACCTCTCCCTCGAGGTCCCCAAGGGCTGTATCTACGGCTTCCTTGGGCAGAACGGCGCCGGCAAGACGACGACGATTCGCATGGTGATGAGCATCTTCCACCCCGACGAAGGTCGCATCTCGGTGCTCGGCCATGCCGACGCCCAAGAGGTCAAGGACCGCCTCGGCTACTTGCCCGAGGAGAAAGGGCTCTACAAGAAGATGAAGACGGCGGAGATCGTCGCCTACTTCGGCAAGCTCAAGGGCATGGACTCGCGCACCGCGAACAACAAGGCCCGCGAGCTGCTGACCCGCTACGGCCTCGGCGACTGGCTCGACAAAAAGTGCGAGGCGATGAGCAAGGGCATGGGCCAGAAGGTCCAGGTGCTCGGCTCGATCATCCACGAACCCGAACTGGTGATCCTCGACGAGCCGTTCAGCGGCCTCGACCCGGTCAATCGCGACACGATGCGCGACATCATCCTCGACATGAAGCGCCAAGGCCGCACCGTGATCTTCAGCACGCACGGCATGGAACAGGCCGAACAGCTCTGCGACTACGTGATGATGATCCACAAGAGCAAGTTGCAGTTCGCCGGCACGCTGAGCGAGATCAAGAAGGGGCGCGACCTCGGCATCCAGCTCGACTACGACGGCGACGGGCGCGTGCTCGCGCAACTGCCTGGACTGTCGCGAATCAATGACAACGGCAAGCACGCCGAGATCTACCTGCAAGTCGGCACCGACCCGCAGCGGGCGCTGCGCTGGTTGCTCGACCACGTCACCGTCAAGCGCTTCGATTACCGCGAACCATCGTTGCACGAGATCTTCGTGCGTACCGTCGACGAAGCGAACCAGAAGCTCACCGCCACGGCGGAGGCGCGCTGACCATGGCGAACAAGACCCTGCTCGTCGCGCAACGCGAGTACCTCGAGAACGTGCGCACGAAGACGTTCTGGATCGGCATCCTGATCGTGCCGTTGCTGATCGGCGCCATGGTCGGCGCCACGGCGCTGCTGGAAAAGCTGAAGCAAGTGCAGCGCTACACCGTGGTCGACCTGGGCCCGGGCGACCTACTGGAGCGTGCCGAGCGCGAATTCCGCAGCGGCGACGCCAAGCTGCTGTTCCAGCTAGCGGCGAAGGCCACGAACGATCCGCGATTGGCGGCCCTGCAACAGAAGCTCGGCGCTACAGGCGACGGCAAAGAACCATCGGGCGAGCAACTGCTGGCGGTCTTCGAGTGGATGCAGCAGCAGGACCCGGCGCTGCTGGCGAAGATCGCCGACGTGCAGACGGCGAAGCAATACACGTACGTGCCGATCGCCGAACTCGGCATTACGGCGACCGAACCCGATGCGCGCCTGCAGCAACTGAATCAACGCGTGCAAGCTGGCGACGTGTTCGGCTACTTCGTGCTCGGCGCCGACCCGGAGCAGACGACCAGCGACTTCCGCTACGTGTCGAACAACCTGACCGACGGCGCTCTGCGCTCGGCCTACGAGAACACGCTGACCCGCCTCGTGCAGAAGGAGCGCATCGCCAAGGCAGGCATCCCGCCAAAGGTCGCCGAGCACATCCAGAGGCGCGTCGAGTTCCAGAAGTTGCAGGTGGACGCAACAACCGGTGCGACGACCGACGTGAAGAATGAGAACGTCATCGACAAGTGGGCGCCCGTCGGCTTCGTCTACTTCCTGTGGATGGCGATCTTCAGCATCGCCAATCTGCTGCTCACCAGCACGATTGAGGAGAAGGGCAACCGCACCATCGAGGTGCTGTTGTCGTCGGTCAGCCCACACCAGCTGATGCAAGGCAAGATCTGGGGCATCGCCGCCACCGGCCTCACCATCGTCGGCACCTGGGTCGGCTTTGGCGCCCTCTCCGCGTGGCTCGCGCCGATGTTCCTGGGCGACACCTCGGGCGGCATGATCGGCGCCCTGCTCACCGCCCTGCGCAACGGCGGCTACCTGTTCGCCTTCGTCGTCTACTTCCTCGGCGGCTACCTGCTATACGCGGCGGTGCTGGTTGCGATCGGCTCGGTCTGCAACACCCTCAAGGAAGCGCAGAACCTGATGCAGCCGGTGATGATGATTCTGATGGTGCCGCTGCTGGCGATGATGTTCATCGGGCAGGAACCGAACGGCCTCGTCGCCAAGGTGCTCAGCTTCATTCCGTTGTTCACGCCGTTTGCGATGATGAACCGCGCCGGCGGCCCACCACAGACGTGGGAGTACATCGCCACGACGATTCTGCTGATCGCCACGATCTGGTTCTTCATGCGCGCCGCTGGCAAGGTCTTCCGCGTCGGCGTGCTGATGACCGGCAATCCACCCAAGCTGCGAGAGATCTTGGGCTGGCTGCGCCAATCGTGAACGAAGCTGCCGACCACATCCTGATCGTCGGCGGTGGCCAAGGCATCGGCGCCGCCATCGCCGCCTTGTGGCCGGACCGCACGACGGTGTGGACCCGCCGCACGGGCGTCGATGCCGCCGATCCCAGCTCCCTACAAGCCGCCTTCGCGCGCTTCCGCCAGCAGCACCGCACACCCTGGGCGTTGGTGCACTGCATTGGCGACTTTTGCGAACGGCCCGTGCTCGGCACCGACCTCGCCACCTTCCGGCACCTGTTCACCAGCAACCTCGACACCGCCTTCCACACCGTGCAGACCGTGGTGCCCGCGATGGTCACAGAAAAACGCGGTCGCGTGATCTTGTTTGCAGCCGCCGGCGTCGACAAGGACCGCGGCCTGCGGCGAGCCCCGATGTACTTCGCCGCCAAGGCCGCCCTCGTGCAAATGGCGCGCTCGCTCGCCCTCGAAGTTGCCGCCGCCGGAGTGACCGTAAACGTCATTGCGCCCGGCCTCATCCATCACGCTGAAAGCCACCAACAGAGCCAGCAGAGGCTGGTTGCTAAGGTTCCCCTCGGCCGCGTCGGCAACGTCGCCGACGTCACCGAACTCGTGCGCTATTTGCTGTCCGACGCAGCCAGCTACGTGACCGGCCAAGTGCTCACTGTCGACGGCGGCTTGCAGGCCTGAACGCCCCGTCCGGGAACGTCGCCGCGGCGGCAGCGCCAGAGAAACTGGTTGTCAGTCGGCGGGTGCCCGCAGTAAACCGCTGGCTTCCAAACTGGTACCAACCGCAGGAAGTACGAAGATCGAACCGACGATCCTATCCCCGACGGGCGTGGACCTGTCGCAACTCGACATCGACGCCGTACGCGCCACGCAGCGCCTGATCAAGCAGGGCTTTGAGGCCTACCTGGTCGGCGGTTGTGTGCGCGACCTGTTGCTAGGCCGCCAAGCGAAGGACTACGACATCGCTACCGAGGCGCGACCGCAGCAAGTCAAGCGCGTCTTCCCCCGCAACTGCCGCATCATCGGCCGCCGCTTCAAGCTGGCGCACCTGCACTTCCACGGCAACACCAAGATCCTGGAGTGTTCGACGTTCCGCCGCACGCCAAGCCAGCTCGACAACGGCGACGACGTGCTGATCACGCGGGACAACGAGTTCGGCACCGCCGAGGAAGATGCGTTGCGCCGCGACTTCACGGTGAACGCGCTGTTCCTCGACCCGACGCGCGACACCATCCTCGACTACACCAACGGCCTGCATGACGTGCGCGATCGCGTGATCCGCACGATCGGCGACCCGGTGGTGCGCTTCCGCGAAGACCCGGTGCGCATCCTGCGCGCCGCCAAATTCTCTGGGCGCCTCGGTTTCACCGTCGAACCCAACACGTTCGCGGCGATGGCCGACACCTCCGCGGACTTGGTGCGCAGCGCGCCGCCGCGCCTGCTCGAAGAAATCCAGCGCCTGCTGCGCGGCGGCCACTCGCTCGACAGCTTCCAACTGCTGCGCGACGTCGGTGCGACCCGCACCTTGGTGCCGGTGCTCGGCGAGTTCCTCGCCAACGCCGCCCACGAACAGCGCGTCGACTTCTGGCGCCTACTGCAAGCACTCGACCACCGCGTGCAAGACGGCCACGTGCCGTGCAACCCGGTGTTGCTCGGCGCGCTGCTGGTAAGCCCGGTGTTGGCCAAGGCCGAACGCAACCCCGGCCGCAGCCCTTCCTCGATCGCCGAAGAACTGCTGGGCCCGCTGTGTGCCTCGCTGCGTTTGCCGCGGCGCGACGCCGGCTGCTTGAAGCGCATCTGCGGCGTGCAACATCGCTTCGCCCAAGGCGATGGCGAGAAGCGCTTCCGTACCGAAGGCTTCCTGCACGGCCCGTACTTCCTCGAAGCGCTCGAGTTGTTTGAGCTGCGCACGCTTGCCCGCGGCGAAAGTCTGACCGTCGCCGACCGCTGGCACGCCATGGCCAACGAAGTGTTCGGCAACGTCGAGAGCCACCCCGACGACCTCGGGCACGGCGACGACCAGGCGCACGACGACCGATCGCACGACGACCGACCGCACGACGACGAGCCAGCGCACGAACAGGTCGAGCCGCAGCGGCGCCCTCGACACACGCCCGTCGGCGTCGCCCACGAGCAAGAGCCCCCCGACGACGGCAATGACGTAGCCGCCGAGTCGCCGACGCCAAGTCACGACGACGAAGGGGATTCGCGCGATGCCAATCCGGCAGCGCCAGCCGCCACACCGACCACCGACGCGCCCCCCAGCAATCCGTGGGAAGCCGAAGCCGAGCCTGGTCGCCGTCGCCGTCGCCGTCGCCGCGGACGCCGCGGCGATGTTGAGGCTGCCGAGACGACCAAACCTGCTGTTGGCGACGCAGCCAATAGCGACGCGGCCAATGGCGACGCGGCCAATGGCGACTCACCAGAACCGGTCGCGCCAAAGCGTCCGGCCAAAGCCCGTCGTCCCGCCGCCGACGACGACCTCGCTCCGCTCCACACGGAGCATGAAGAGGACGGCGATGCGCCTGCGTCCGTGCGCACTAGGCACCCGCACCACGATTTTGTTCAACCAGAAGGGGCAGTCAGCGACGACGTCGACGTGGACGTCGATGCGGTTGTCGCCGACGGGGTTGTCGCGGACGACGTTGCACCGCGGCGAACCGTTCGCCCCGCTAGAACCCGTGGGCCGCAACCGGCAAAAGGCCGCGCCAACGCGACCGACGAGGCCCAGATCACCAGCGAGCCCCAGCCTGTCGAACAGGCAGACGGGTCGAGCGGCCCGAGCCAAAACGACGAACCCGACCAACGCCCTCGTCGCCGTCGCCGCCGTCGCGGCCGCGGACGTGGCGGTGAACAACTAGGCAATGGCCCTGAGTCTGAGCCAAGCTCGGAACTTGGCGGCAGTGCACGCGACGCCAACCAGTCGCCGCGATCCGAACCACACGACGACCCCGCCACGACACCGGCCTCAACGACCGTCGAGGCTCCTGAGACTGGCCACACCGACGAAGCGGCCGACGCGGGCGCCATGCCGACGACCGTGCCGCAGGACGACGCCGGGACGGATGCGGGTGACGACCGCCACGGGCGCCGTCGACGCCGACGTCGGCGCGGACGCCGCCGGTCCTCGGACGACGCCAGCGCCCCAGAGGGCGCCGCGACGCCAGGGCCTGACGAAGCCACCGACGAACACCTCGAACTGCAAGGGCCTAGCGACGGGTCTTCGCCGGAACTGCAAGGCCCCCCGCGTCCACCGCAGCGTCAATCGGAGCCCGGGCAGCGTCCTCAACGCGAGCAACGCCGAGGCAACCCGCAACGCCAACAAGATGGGCACGGCCAGCAGCCCGGGCAGCGGCGAGACCAGGGGCGCCGTCAGCACCAACAAGTAGACGCACAGCAAGGCCAACAGCAGGGGCATGAACAACCGGGGCGCCAGCAACAGGATCGCCCGCAGGGTCGTCAGCAGCAGGATCGCCCGCAGGGTCGTCAGCAGCAGGGTCGTCAGCAGCAGGGTCGTCAGCAGCAGGGTCGCCAACAGCAGGGTCGCCAGCAGCAGGGTCGCCAACAGCAGAGCCGCCAGCAACAGCCCCGCCAACAGCAGGATCGCCAACAGCAGGATCGCCAACAGCAGGATCGCCAACACCCAGATCGCCCGCAGCAGGATCGCGAACAGCAGGGCAACCAACAGCAAGGGCGCCAACAGCAGCAACAACAGCCGCCACGCCGCGACCAGGGCAGCCGCGACCAAGGCAACCGTCGAGATCGCGACCGCAATCGCGGCCGCGACCACCAGAACAAGCCGCGGGATGTCGACGTGGTGCCGCGCTTCAAAGATCGCCGAGGCAAGATCGATGTGATCGAGCCAGCAGCGCTGGACCTGTCAGCCTTCGACGTCGAGCTTGATCCCAAGCGCGTGCCGACCTTCGGCAGCATCGTCGAAGGCAAGGGCCGTCCCAAGCGCCGTTCCCCGCGCGTGCCTGACGACGGCGTCGACGACTACAAACCACCGCCTCCCCCGGGCGGCGGCACTGGCCCGACCCCACCACCACCGCCGCCTTCTAGCGACTCGCCCGACACCTTCGGCGACTGGTAACGTGACGGCGAACCGCGGCAAGGTCACCACGGCGACGCTGCGCACGATGAAGGCGCAGCGCCAGCGCATCAGTGCGCTCACCGCCTACGACCACATGTTCGCCGGCCTGCTCGACGAAGCGGGCGTCGACGTGCTGCTGGTCGGCGATTCGGTCGCCACCGTCGTGCAGGGTCGCGACACCACGGTGCCGGTGACGATGGACCAGATGGTCTACCACACCGAGCTCGTCAGCCGCGCCAGCCAGCGCGCGCTCGTCGTCGGCGACATGCCGTTCCTCAGCTACCAAGTGAGCATCGAGGACGCCATGCGCAACGCCGGTCGACTGCTCAAGGAAGGCCTCGCCGAGGCCGTCAAGCTCGAAGGTGGACGTGACTTTGCGCCGACCGTGCAACGCCTCGTCGCGGCCGGCATCCCGGTGATGGGCCACCTCGGGCTCACCCCGCAGAGCATTCATCAGTTTGGCTCCTACCGGGCGCGCGGCCAGGATGCCGCCGAACAGCAGGGCATTGTCGACGACGCCAAGGCGCTCGAGCAGTCTGGCGCCTTCGGCATCGTGTTGGAGAAGGTGCCTGCCGAGCTGGGGCGACGCGTCGCCGAAGCCGTTGCGATTCCAATCATCGGCATCGGGGCTGGCCCACACGTCGACGGCCAGATCCTGGTGACGCCAGATCTGCTCGGGCTGTTCACACGCTTCCGACCGCGCTTCGTGCGCCGCTATCGCGAACTCGCCAACGAAGTCGGCGAAGCCGTGCGCGCCTACTGTCGCGATGTGCAGTCGGGTTCGTTCCCAGACGCCAACGAAAGTTACTGAGTTACTGAGTTACTAAACGGCGGCGCGCTGCTTGGTGCGGCGACTGCCCCACCACCCAAACAGTACGAAGGCGACCGTCAGCCCGATGGTCAGCGGATGCCAGCCTGCGTGCTCCTGCTTGCCGATCCACGGGACCATCGCCGGCTCTTCGAGCATCAACACGCCGGCGACGTGGCCGAGCACGCCACCACCGAGCCACACCACCCAGCGGTGGTTCTCCATGATGCGGCCGAGAATCTGGCTGCCCCAGACGACCATCGGAATCGACAGCGCGATGCCGCCGATCGCGAGGCCAAGGTGGCCCTGGGCGGCTCCCGTCACAGCGATGACGTTGTCGAGGCTCATCGAAGCATCGGCGATGATGATGATGCGGATCGCGCTGCGCAGGCTGTCACCCGCGCGCACGGGTGGATGGTTCGGTGTGCCTTCGCCTGCCGTCGGCGGGAGGACGCCGTGGGTGGCTGGCGCCAGCAGCTTGTAGGCGATCCACAGCAGCAACACGCCACCGATGAACTGCAGCCACGGAATCGCCAGCAGCCACGTCGCAATGGCGAGGAAGCCGATGCGCAGGCCCACCGCACCTGCCGTTCCCCATAGACGACCCAACCGCTTCTCGCGGGCAGGCAGCAAGCGCACCGCCATGGCGATGACGATGGCGTTGTCACCAGCGAGCAGGAGGTCGAGCAGGACGATCTGCAGAATCTGCGTCCACGAAAAGGCGTCGGCGAAGGCGAGCATGCGGCTGTGGCGCGCAATAGATCGGAGGGGTGGCGGTGAAGCAACGACGCTTCTGGAGGCACCAAGCTGACGCACTCACCTGTCACCCATGTGCCCGGACACGAGTGTCACCCCAGGTAACCGGGTCGGACCGTCAGGCGGCACCGACCACACGCTTGCACCCCCCGCCAAAGCCGGGCATCGTGCATCGCTCGCGGCCCGGAGCACGGACCGCTGCCACGGCCCGCTCGATGCGCCGCATCGCCTTGGACCGCGGTGTGCTGCCACCACACGCAACGACCTCATGCAAGCTTGGCGCATCGACGTTCTGGCCCGCCCCGAACACCACGACCCCATGGGCAGCGCCGCGATGCGTGCCCTGCTCGCGACCGGCCTCGAAGGCGTCCAGGACGTGCGCGCCCGCCGCGGCTACCTGCTCGCCGCCGAACTGCCGGAAGCGCAGGTGCGCGCCTTTGCCCGCGCCGTCCTGTGTGATCCCGTCATCGACCAGTTCGTCGTGCATGCCCCCGGCGCCGCCCCACAGGTTGCTGCGAAGGGCACGCAGATGGTCGCCATCGTGCCGCGCGCGGGTGTCACCGACCCGGTGGCGCATTCGATCCAAAAGTCGCTCGCCGACATGCAGATGCCGGCCGTGCAAGCGGGCACCTACCGCGCCTTCGATGTGCGCGGCAACGTCGACCCGCAGCGTCTGCTGCAAGCGGCCAAGAAGGCGCTCGCCAACGACGTCGTCCAGGACGTGCTGCTGAATGCGCTGCCCGCCGGCTTCGCGGGCGCCTCGGCCGCAGCGGACCTCGCGGTGCACCCGATCCCCTTGGCCCACCTCGACACCAGCGGCCTCGAGCGGCTGTCGAAGGATGGCGGCCTGGCTCTGGACGGCGCCGAGATGGTCGTCATCCAGCAGCACTTCCAGAAGCTCGGCCGCGCGCCGACGCGCATGGAGCTCGAGACCTTGGCGCAGACGTGGAGCGAACACTGCAAGCACAAGACCTTGACCGGCAATGTGCGGTTTGAAGGCCGCCTGATCGAGAACCTGCTGAAGAGCACGATCGTGCGCGTCACCCACACCTTGAACCGCGACTTCTGCGTCAGCGTGTTCGTCGACAACGCCGGCATCGTCAAGTTCGACGACGTCGACTCGGTGTGCATCAAGGTGGAGACGCACAACCGCCCGTCCGCGATCGAACCGTTCGGCGGGGCTGGCACCGGGGTTGGCGGCGTCATCCGCGACGTGCTCGGCACCGGCCTTGGCGCGCGACCGATCGCCAGCACCGACGTGTTCTGCTTGGCGCCACCCAACCTCAAGCCCGAGCAGCTGCCGCCAGGCTGCATCCATCCACTGGCCTTGCTGAAGGGCGTCGTGGCCGGCGTGCGCGACTACGGCAACCCGATGGGCATCCCGACGGTGAACGGCAGCGTGCACTTCGACGAGAACTTCGTCGGCAACCCACTCGTCTATGTCGGCAACATCGGCATCTTGCCAACGGCGCGCGCCATGAAGCAGGCGATGGCCGGCGACGCCATCGTGGCGTTGGGCGGCCGCACCGGGCGCGACGGCATCCACGGCGCCACGTTCAGTTCGCTCGAACTGCACACCGAGAGTGAGAAGGTGAGTTCGGGGGCGGTGCAGATCGGCGATCCGATCACCGAACGTAAGGCGATGGACGCGGTGCTGCGCTGCGCGGACGAAGACCTGTTTTCTTCGATCACCGACTGCGGGGCCGGCGGCTTCAGTTCGGCGGTTGGCGAGATGGCCGAGGGACTCGGCGCCGTCGTCGAACTCGGCGATGCCCCGCTGAAGTACCAGGGCCTGGCGCCGTGGGAAGTGTGGATCAGTGAGGCGCAAGAACGCATGGTGCTGTCGGTGCCCAAAGCGAAACTGGCGCGTGTGCTTGAGGTCTGCCGCGAAGAGGCCTGCGAAGCGACCGTGCTCGGCTACTTCACCGCCGACAACCGTTTGGTGGTGCGCTACCGCGGCACCACGCACGCCGATCTCGACCTGCACTTCCTGCACAAGGGCCTGCCGGTGCGCGTGCGCGACGCCGTGTTCCTGCCGCCGTCGGTGAGCGAACCCAACCTGCCGCCCGAGCCAAACGTCACAGGCGCGCTGCTCGCGGTGATGAGTGACTACGGGGTGTGCAGCAAGGAGTGGATCATTCGCCAGTACGACCACGAAGTGCAGGCCGCGTCCGCAGGCAAACCACTGTGCGGCGTTCGTGAAGATGGTCCCAGCAACGCGGCGGTGCTGGCACCCAAGCTCGGCTCGCGCCGCGGCATCGTGCTCAGCAACGGCCTCAACCCGCGCTACAGCAAGATCGATCCGGCGGCGATGGCCGAGTGCGCGCTCGACGAAGCGATGCGCAACTCGGTCGCGAGCGGCGGCGACCCGGACTACACCGTCATCCTCGACAACTACTGTTGGGGCAACACCCGCGACCCGCAGGTGCTCGGTGAACTGGTGCGCGCCACCGAAGCGCTGTGTGAGCTGGCGATGCACTACCGCACGCCGTTCGTGTCCGGCAAGGACTCGCTGCACAACGAATTCCGCGCTGGCGACCGCACGATCCGCATTCCCGGCTGCATCCTGGTGACGGCGATGTCGGTGATTGCCGACGTCACGCGCACGATGACGAGCGACTGCAAACGCGCTGGCTCCCTGCTCGTGTTGGTCGGCATGACCAAGGACGAACTCGGCGGCAGCGTCTACTACAAGACCAAGGCACAGCTCGGCAGCAAGGTGCCGCGCGTCGACAAGAACGCCGGACGCGATGTCTTGCTGGGCGTGCATCGTGCGATCGCGGCGCGCTGCACGTTGGCGGCGCACGACCTCAGTGAAGGCGGCCTCGCGGCGGCCGTGTGCGAGATGGCGATCGGCGGCAAGCTCGGCGCCAAGGTCGATCTCGCCAAGGTGCTGACGGCCTGCACGCTGCGGCCCGAACAGGTGATGTTCAGCGAATCGCAGAGTCGCTTCTTGCTGGAGATTCCGCCCGATCGCCTCGCTGACTTGCGGGCCAACTTGCAGCACGTGCCGTTCGCAGTCGTCGGCGAAGTCACGAAGGAACCGACGGTGCTGTTCGCGCACGGCAGCCAAGAGGTCGCTCGACTGTCGGTGGCCGAGCTCGAAGTGGCGTGGAAGCGTCCGCTCGATCTTGACCAGACCTTGGTGGCCGCAGGAGGTGGCCGATGAGCTCGCCCAAGGTCCTTGTGTTGCGTGCGCCTGGCATCAACTGCGAACGCGAAACGCACCACGCGTTCACGCGCGCTGGCGGCACACCGTCGTTCGTGCATATCCAACAACTGCTGGCGGCGCCCACCCAACTCGACTCGTTCCGCATCCTGGCCGTGCCCGGCGGCTTCTCGTACGGCGACGACATCAGCTCCGGCCGGGTCTTGGCGCAGGAGATGAAGGCGCAGCTCGGCTGTCGCATCCTGCAGTTCGTCGAACGCGGCGGGCTCGTGCTCGGCATCTGCAATGGCTTCCAAGTGCTGGTGCGCCTGGGCCTGCTGCCGTGCACGCGCGGCACGCTCGCCGAAGAGGTCACGCTCACCCACAACCTCAGCAACCACTACGAGTGTCGTTGGGTCACGCTGAAGACGCAGAAGTCGCGCTGCGTGTTCTTGCCGTCGGGGCTCTTGCTGCGCTGGCCAGCCGCGCACGGCGAAGGCCGACTGGTCGCGCGCGACGCCACCCTGCAGAAGCTGCTGCTCGACGAAGGTTTTGCCACCGCCCTCTACGTCGATGAGAACGGGCAAGCGACCGAGCGCTACCCACACAACCCCAATGGCACGCCGCTCGGCTTTGCCGGGCTCACCAACCGAAATGGTCGCGTGCTCGGCGTGATGCCGCATCCCGATCGCAGCTACTTGCCGACCCACATGCCCAACTGGCGCCACACCCAACTCTCTCGTGGCTCGCTGCCAGACGACGGCGACGGCATGGTGGTGTTCCGCGAGATGATCAAAGTCGCGAAGGCCGAAGGCTGAGGTGTAGCCCGCCTACATCGAGCGGTATGGTGTCGCGATGCGTCAATTCGCGCTGCTGTTGGTGTTCATTGGCATCGCGTCCTGCGTCGTGCGCTTCCTGCAAATGGAGATGCGCCTCTTGATGTGGATCGACACCTGGGGCGAAGCTGTGGCGTGGGGCATTCGCGGCGGTTTCATCGCCGTAGGCGCCCTCTTGCTGCTCGCGAGCAAGCCGAAGGCCGCCGCCAAGTCATGAGCCGCCGTGGCCTGCGGGCGCTCCTGGCCTTGCCACTGCCGTGGCTGCTCAGTAGCTGCGGCGCCTGCCTCTTGGTGCACCGAGAGGACGTCGAGCTGCGCACGCCGACTGGCCAAGTCATCCCGGTGCGCATCGAGTTCCGCACGCCGGACGGCATCTTGAATACGTGCGAGCCGCTGGAAAAGCTGCTGCTCGGCTTCTTGCTGGAGCCCGTCGATTGGGTGTTTTCGACCTCCGGCGCGTGGCAGTGCATGTTCGACGACAACCAAGATGTGCAGCTTGGACCGCTCGGTTGGCTGCTGACGCTGACGCCGTTCGCGACCTTGGTCGCCACGCCGACCTTCGACAACCACACCTTCGCCAACGTCGACGAAGCCATGCTGACGCGGCTGCGCGCTGGCGATGTCGACGCGGCGCGCGAAGCGTTCGGCGACTGGCGCATCCGCGAACTGAGGTTCCGCTGAGCCGTCGCCATGCCACCAGTCGACCACCAGTTGCCCGATTGGGGCAAGAGCTCGCCGGACACCAGCGAACGACAATTCCTGGCCGGACCACGCAGTCGCTGGCAGGAGCTGCGGCGCGCGTTCCGCATCTTCTTCGAGTGCATCAAGGGATTTCGCGCGCTGCACTTCTTGCCCCCGTGTGTGACGGTGTTCGGCTCGGCTCGCTTCAAGGCCGACCATCGCTGGTACCAACTGGCGCGCGAGGTGGGTGCTTCGCTGTCGCGCGAAGGCTTCACGATCCTGACTGGCGGCGGGCCCGGCATCATGGAGGCGGCCAATCGCGGCGCGCGCGAGGCGGGTGGGCTGAGTGTCGGCTGCAACATCACGTTGCCGCATGAACAACAGCCCAACCCCTACCTCGATCGCTTCGTCGAGTTCCGCTACTTCTTCGTCCGCAAGGTGATGCTCGTCAAATACAGCTACGCCTTCGTCGTGCTGCCCGGTGGATTCGGCACGATGGACGAGCTGTTCGAAGCGGCGACGCTGATCCAGACCAAGAAGATCGAGAACTTCCCGCTGGTGTTGATGGGCGTCGAGTACTGGCAGCCGCTGCTGACGTTCCTGAAGACGTCGATGGTCGCGCACGGCACGATCGCTGCTGAAGATCTCGATCGCATGCTGGTCACCGACGACGTGGCCGCAGCGGTGGCCTATGTGCGGGCTGGGGCAGCACGCCACCTGGGGCAGCAGCTGCGCACAGGACAGAAGCCGAGCGTGTTGCTTGGCGAGTCCGTGCCGGTGTCGCCGTCTGCGCCCGGATCGACATCCACGCGACCGCGATCCGCATGACCACACTGCCGAAGGTCGAACGAATCCCTGCGCATCGACCCTTCACGTTCCAAGGCGTGCGGCTGCCGCACCCGAAGTTCGCACAGACGCCGCGCTAGCACTGGCGCCGGGTCGGGCAGCGGCGTGACGAAGGCTCGTTCGCTCTGCTGGCGGTGACCGCGCAAGCGTTCCACCGCAAGTGGGGACGGAAGGTCAGGCCATCTCGAACCCTGTGGAACACCTCGATCGGGTGGTAACGTCAAAGGTCTGCCCTGCGGCAGCACGGTCCAACCCGTGCGACGCATTTCCTGAGAATCAGCCTTCTTCGTTCCATGCAGAAACTACTCGCAGCTCTTCTTCTCACAGTTTCCACCTCGGCGCTCCTGGCGCAGAACTGCCCCGATCGAGTGCTTGGCACCGTGGTTGGCAATGGCGATGACGTCATGCTGCCGATCCAGTCGATCGGCTTCGCCTTCCCGTTCGCCGGCACGACCTACACCGACGTGCACATCTGCACGAACGGCTACATGCAGCTGTCGAACGCCAGTGTGCCAGCGCCTGGTGCAGGTGACGGCACCGCGACCGCAGCCGAACTGGTCGCCGGTTCGCCGCGCATCTGTGCCCTGTGGAGCGACCACAACCTGACCGCCGGCAATGGCGCCAACGTCTACATCAACAGCACGCCGACGAAGTGCACGATCACGTGGGATCGCTGCGTTCACTTCGGTTTCACGGCGCCGCTGTTCTCGTTCCAGGCGCAACTGTTCGCGACGGGCGAAATCAAGTTCTTCTACGACGCCAACTCGACGAACAACTCCACCCTGGCTGGCTACCTGGCCGGCCTCGTCGGTGTGTCGCCCGGTGTCGGCGCGATCCTGCCTGCGGTCAGCAACCTGTCGGCCGGCGGCGCGACCGCCGACAACACGCTCTACGAGGATTGGCTCGTGGCGGCGACCTTCGACATGCAGAGCCAGAGTCTGCACCTGGTCCCGACGGGCCCGGGTTGGGCCTTCCTCAACGCGCCCCTGAGCGGCTGCGCGATCGCTTCCAACTACGGCACCGGCTGCTACAAGGCCGCCGACAGCTACTACGAGTACTTCGCCACCGCCGCCGCGATGGACCTGAACGGCAAGACGATCTCGATGCTCCGCTCGGCGAACGGCTACCTCGTGCTCGATTCGATCCCCGGCACGTTCGTGCCGCCTAGTGGCGGTGCGGTGCAGATCGTCGCCGGTGACGATGCCACTGGCAGCGTCGCACTGTCGGCGGCGATGCCGATCGCGGGTGGTTCGACGAACACGCTGTTCGTCAGCTCCAACGGCAACATCGCGTTGTCCGCGATCACCAATGGCAACGCATGGACGCCCACGACCGCGGCGTTCCTCGCCTGGGCCCAAACCGCCGTCGCCGTCTGGCACGACTACAACAACGCGCTCCCCGGCAGCGGCGTCGTCAAGTTCGAAGAAGCCAGCGGCATCGCCTACGTGACGTATGACAACGTCTTCCACTTCGGCACGACAACGGGCCCCGGTGACCAGTTCCAGTTCCAGTTCAACGTCGCCACCGGCGACGTCACGATCGTGTTCAACGCGATGAACCCGGCCGGCAATGGCTACCTGGTCGGCTATTCGGTTGGTGGCGCTTCCGCGAACCCGGGTGCACTCGACCTGTCGACGGCGCTGGCGATCCCGCAGAACGTCTTCGACACGCAGTCGGTCGAGCTCAAGCTGACCACGAGCGGCGGCCTGCCCTACTTCGGCAATACCGCGTTCAGCCTCGACACCTCGAACGTGCCCAACCTCGTGCCGCTCGCCTTCATGTTCTTCGGCGATACGGTCGTGCCCGGCATCGACCTGGGCTTCATCGGCGCGCCCAACTGCCGCGCCTACACCAATGCGAACCTCGGTTCGCTGACGTTCCCCGTGTCGCTGCCCGCGGGCACCGGCTCGCAGCCCTTCGCCATCCCCACCAACCTGGGTCTGCTGGGTGTCACGCTGACTTGTCAGTCGGTGGCGTTCACGCTGCTGAACTCGCTGGGCCTCGCGACCTCGAACGGCACGACGTTCACGATCGGCGGCTGATAGCCGCCACCGGCGTGCGGCCTGCTCGGGCGAGATGATCAAGCTCGTCCCGGAGGCCGCCCCACTGTGACCCCGCAGGACGGGGTCACGGCCACCGCGGTTCGCGCGCCAGTTGCGAAGCCGGACCCCAGTGCGCCGCTACTCGCGGAAGTCGCTGCTGCGGATGGCGTACTTCTGCATCAGCTTCTGGAAGGCGCTGCGTGCCATGCCGGCTTCTTCACTGCAGTGCGTGACGTTGCCCTTGTGCTTCTTTAGCAGGCTCTCCAGGTACGAACTCTCGATGGCGGCGATGCGGCGCGCCTTCATCGCTTGGAAGGTGCCGCCTTCGGCGTCGTCGCCACCGATCGCTGCCAAGTCACCTTGCTCGGTGAGCTCCGGCGGCAAATCCGCCGCTTGCAACTCGCCCGGATGACCGAGCGCGCACGCTCGCTCGATGGCGTTGCGCAACTGCCGCACGTTGCCGGGCCAGTGGTAGCCGCGCAGCACCGCCGCCGCCGCCGAACTGACGCCGCGAATCGAGACCTTGTCGCCAAAGCGCTGCACGAAGTGCGTGACCAACACGTCGACATCGCCGAGTCGATCGCGCAGCGGCGGCACCTCGATGCGCACGACATCGAGACGATAGAACAGATCGGCGCGAAACCGGCCCTCGTCGACCTCCTTCTGCAGGTTGCGATTGGTCGCCGCGACGATGCGCACGTCGACGGCACTCTGTTCGTTGCTGCCAACGGGGCGCACCGACCGTTCTTGGATCGCGCGCAACAACTTCGACTGGAACGCGAGCGGCATCTCACCGAGTTCGTCGAAGAAGAGGGTGCCGCCATCGGCAACTTGAAAGAGCCCGAGCTTGCTGGCCGTGGCTCCGGTGAACGCCCCCTTCACGTGGCCGAACAGTTCGCTCTCGAACAAATCGGTCGGGATGGACGCACAATCGACCGGCACGAACGGCTTGTCGACGCGCGCACTGCTGTCGTGCAGATGGTGCGCGAGCAGTTCCTTGCCGGTGCCGCTCTCGCCCAACAACAACACCGATGCATCGGTGCGCGCCGCTCGTTCGAGCATCGCCAACGACTCGGCAAACACCGGCGAACTGTGAATCAGCCGGCGCCCCGCCTTGCCCGAGCGCAGTCGTTCGCGCAGCCCTTCGTTGTTGTCCTTCACTTGTCGGTGCGCCGCCGCCTTGGTGACGCGCTCGATCAGGTCCTTCTCGGCGAACGGCTTCGCCAAGTAGTCGAAGGCTCCCTGCTTGATCGCACTGACCGCCATCTGCAAGTCGGGGTAGCCGGTCAGCAGCAGCACTTCGATGTCGGGATCGGACTGCTTGATCGCGGCCAACAACTCCATGCCAGACATGCGCGGCATGCGCACATCGGTGACGACGACGGCGAACGGCTGTTGCCGCATCGCCGCCAGAGCCTCGGCGGCCGAGGTCACGCACACGGCCGCGAAGCCGGCGCGCTCCAGAAAGTACGCCGTCGACTCGGCAAGGTCCTTCTCATCGTCGACGACGAGCACCCGCGCCTGGCTCACGCCTGGCTCCGCTGCGCGCGCAAGCAGTCGCGGCACGTGCCGTGAATGCGCAAGCTGTGGCGAGCAATGCGAAAGCCGAGACGTTTCGCCGCTGCTTCTTGCCGTCGTTCGAGTTCTTCATCGCAGAACTCGAAGATGGCGCCGCACTGCAGACACACCATGTGGTCGTGGTGGTCATGGCCGAGCACATGTTCGAACCGGCGCCCACCATCCCCCGTATCGAGCCCTTCGACGAAGCCGGCCTGCTCAAGCACCGTGAGCGTGCGATAGACCGTGGCCCGCGAGACCTTGGGATCCTGCCGTCGACAAAGGTCCAACAACTGCTCGGCGGTGAAGTGCTCGTGCGACGACAGCGCCGTGCGCACGATCAACGACCGCTGGTTGGTCCAACGGAAGCCGCTCTTGCGCAGGTGCGCCTCGACAATGCCGTGTTCTTGGTCGACCTTCACGGTGCGCGCACGATAGCGACCGGCGCTGCCGACCTCACGCCTTGGCGCCGATGTCCGTGCGGTAGTGCATGCCGATGAACTCGATCTGCTTGATCGCCGCATAGGCCCGGGCGCGCGCGGCTTCGGCATCGTCGCCGAGTGCAGTCACCCCAAGCACGCGCCCACCATCGGTCACCAGGTCCCCACCAAGGCGCTTGGCAGTGCCAGCGTGGAAGACCTGCAGGTCCGGTCCCATCACGATGCGGTCGAGGCCGAAGATCGGCGCGCCCTTCTTGAACTCGCCCGGATAGCCGCCACTGGCGACGACCACACACACGGCGACGCGCTTGTCCCAGACGGGCGCCTCCATGGTCTCGAGCTTGCCTTCGGTCGCCGCCAGCAGCAACGGCAGCAGGTCGCTCTGCAGGCGCATCATCAACGGCTGCGTCTCGGGGTCGCCGAGCCGACAGTTGTACTCAAGCACGCGCGGCCCCTGCGGCGTCATCATCAGGCCGGCGTAGAGAAAGCCGTGGTAGCGCCGGTTCTCGCGGTTCATCGCGTGCACCGTGGGGCAAATGATCTGGCTCTCGATCTGAACCGCCAAACGCGGCAGGATCGGCACTGGCGTGATGACGCCCATGCCGCCCGTGTTCGGGCCCTTGTCGCCATCGAAGACCGCCTTGTGATCGCGCGCCGGTTCGAACGGCACGATGGTGCGGCCGTCGGTCAACGTGATCAGCGAGATCTCATGGCCTTCGAGAAACTCTTCGAACACCACCGTGCCGCCCGCTTCGCCAAAGCGCCGCTTCTCCAAGCACTCGGTGATCGCGACTTGGGCCTCTTCGTTGTTCTTGCAGACGGTGACACCCTTGCCGGCGGCGAGACCCGACGCCTTGACGACGAGCGGGCCGTCGGGGCGGTTGGCGAGGAACGACCGCGCAATCATCAACTCGTCGTAGACCCAGAAGCTCGGCCCGGGAATGCGGTGGCGACGACAGAGCTCGCGCGCGAACACCTTGCTGCCTTCGATCTCGGCCGCGGCCTTGTTCGGGCCAAAACACAGCAACTTGTGCTTCTGAAACTCATCGACGATGCCAGCACACAGCGGTCCTTCGGGGCCCACGACGGTCAGGTCAATCTTTTCCTGGATCGCAAAGCGGACGAGGCCGGCGATGTCCTCCACGCCAATGTCGACGTTGTCGGCGACCATCGCCGTGCCGGGATTGCCAGGCGCGCAGAACAGTCGCTTGCACAGCGGCGACTGACGCAGTTTCCAGCAGAGAGCGTGTTCACGGCCACCTTGGCCAACGACGAGGACATTCATAGGGAGCGAGCAAAGCCCGAATCGCACAGGCTACGAACAAGCATGCCGCCGGGGAAGAGTTCGCATGCAGCGCGACCAGACCCGCTGTGCCCGTCGTGTGGTTTTCTCGGCGCTGCCGCTGGAGCCACTCTGGCGGCCCGCTACAAGCAACAGCTCTTCGTGGCTGCGTTGCCGCGGCCCCTCCACCCCTGCACACGAAATGACCACGCGCAAACTGCGTCCTCTGTTCTCGCTGACCCTCGTTGCCGCCACTGCGCTGCTCACCAGCTGCTCGGCGACCGGCAAGTTCAAATCCCTCGGCGAACCACCGATGTGGAAGGACGTCACCGAGCTGCCAGTGCCCGACGACGGCTCCGTCGACCCCAACACCCTGCGCGTCGTCTTGCAGTGCCCCACCGTCGAAGAGGACGAAGAGTTCATCGCCGCGCTGAAGGAATCGATCATCACCAAGTGCCGCACCGCCGGCATGGGCGAAGTCAAGCTGCTGCCGCGCGGCAGCACCAAGAAGGCCCACTACGAAATCATGGTCTACGAGGCCGGCGAGGACGGGAAGTTCGACTTCAACGAAGAGGCCGGCATCTGGTCGGGACTCGGCACTGGGGTCGCCACCGGCATCCTGACCGAGAGTATCGGCGGCGGCATCGTCGGGGGCGCCGTCGGGGCAGGTGCTGCGGGCCTGTTGTTTGGCGACAAGAAAGAGGTCTACGCATTCGCCGGGGTGTGCCGCCAACGCACCTCCGTGGAAACCGACAAGACGGCCTCGACCGGCAACAACAACCGCAACGCCACCGGCGGCGGCATCAAGGACCAGGACACTGGCACCAAGACCAACAGCACCAGCGGCCGCGAAGTGCTCGAGCGCGCGCAGTGGAACCTGAAGACCCGTTCCTATGAGTTCCCCTTCATGTTCAACATCGCCGTCGATGGCGGCGCCATGACCAACAAGGGCAAGCGCGACGCCGCCGCGCGCGAGACCTTCCTCAAGAAGTTCCCCACCTTCGTGACCGGCGGCACCTCGATCGGCGGCTGAGGTCGTTGACCCAGACATCCCCAGTGCTCGGCAAGCGCGGCAACTTCGTGCAGTCCTTGCTGGGCTTGTGCCCGTTGTTGGTGGCGTTGCTGTGGCTGGCTGGCGTCGCCCGCTTTCGTCACTATGAGATGGCGCCGATGGAGTGGGCCGTCGTGGTCGCCGCCGGCTTGGCGCTGCACCTGCTGAAGGGTCGCCTGCTGCGGCCGCGGCCGCTGCCGCCGCTACCCGCGCACGCCACGGCCGGCAAGCTGGCGGCTCTGGCAGCGCTGGTCATCGGCGGCTTGGCGTTCGTTATCGGTGGGGTCATTGAAGCGCTGGCCGAACCGATGCGACCCACCGCGACCCCTTGGTTGCTGCGCACCTCGTGGCACGCCGCGTGTTCGTTCGCCGCCAGCTACTGCGCGTTCTTGCAGCGACTGCACAGCGCCCTCGCGCCACCGCCACGACCCAGACGCTGACCCAGAAACTGACCCAGAAACTGATCGGCCGCTGCGCTCACTCGGCGAGCAACTTCATGCCGCCCTGGGCGACGCCGATCTGACCGGCTGTCCCCGTGCGCGCGGCCAACGTTGCCGCATCGATGCGACCCAGCAACAGCTCGCGCCACGCCGTCAGCACCTTGGTCACGGCCAAAGCCCCTTCGCGCACGAACTCGACGCGGAAGCGGCGCACGCCACCACCGAGCAAGCGCGCCGTCCACTGCGCACTCTGCTGGCCTTCGTGATGGAACACCGTGTTGCGGCAGCCAACGTCGACGATCACCGGATGCTCGCGCCCGACGTGATCGCGCAGGGCGACTTGATGCCGTTCACAAGGTCGCCCACACGAACGGAAATCGCGGCCGTTGCTCAGCAGGTGCGAGTAGACGCAGTGCTCGGTGTGGAAGGTCGGAATGCGATGGTGCGCGACGATCGCGACGCGGTTGCCAGGCACACCCGCCAACATCGCCAAGAGCTGCGTCTCATCGAGATCGAACGACGCCGTCACCGTCTGCAACCCGAGCTGCAGCAGGTGGCGAACCGTCAGCGAGTTGGTGGCGTTCAGCGAGAAATCGCCGTGCAACACGAACGCATCCCCTTCGGCCCGGTACTGCAAGCAGCGCATCAGCGCGCCGAAGTGCCGCACCAGGATGCCATCGGGTTGCAACTTGCGAATGCGTTCGACCAGCGCCTGCTCGCCTGGCTTGCCAACGCGCGTCGTCGCCACGGTGACCCTGACGCCCTCAGCCCGGGCGCGCTCAAACGCCTGGCCCAAGCCGACAAACTCCATCCAGTCCAGCTCGACTTCGCGGCAGCCAGCCGCCAGCGCCGCGTCGAGTTGTTCTGGCGTGCGCAGCAACGGCACCACCACCGCCGCCGTCTCGGGCAACGCCACCACGTCGACAAAGCGAGCCGCCACGCGCGCGATCGCCGGCGCACTTTCGACCACCCGCACCGGACCGCGTTCGAGCCTCGGCAGCAACGACTCGACCAACGCCCGCCGCACGTCTTTCAATTCACTCGCCGGCACATGCAGTCCAGCCGCGAGCTCCGCGATGTCGAGCCTGCCGAGCCGGAATGGCGTGCCACCGAACGCGGCCAGCTTGTCGCCGAGAATGGCGGCATCGAGTCCGGTTCCACGCGCCGCCTGCAACGCCGACGTGGAGACCGCGTGCGCTGCATGGCCGCGGCACGTCGCCTGCACGTGCAGCCGTTCCCCCACCGCACCGCGCACGACCAAGTGCATTTCGTTGCGGCCGTCGGGCTCCAGCGCATCGTCGCGCACGTCGCGCGCCACGGCATTGGCGAGCGTCGGATCGTTGGTCGCAAATACGCGATCGCCGACGCGAACGCGCGTCAGGTCAGGTCCCGGCTGGCCAAAGCCCAGCCGCCATTCGCCATCCTTGCTGTCGACGGCGAACAGCGGCCCCCCCGGTTCGTTCTTGTTCTCCGGTTCGCCTTGGTCAAAGACGACGCCCATGCCGGGCCGCAGCTGCAACGGTGCCGGCTCGCCGACCCCGGGCGGCGCGGGCAGCGGCGCACTGCGTTCGCCCAAAGGCCCGTCGGGCCGCTCCAGCATGGCAATGCCGCCAGTCCACGGCCGTCCGTTGCCGAGATCGCGCACGAACACGGCGTTGCCGACGATGCGCGCCACGGTGCCGACGAAGACGCCGCGATGTTTGGGGAACCGCCCCTCGACCAACGTCTGGTGGTCGCTGCCGCCAAAGAACCCATCCGAGAAGCCGCGCGTGTACGACAGCGACATCGCCAGCAGATCCTGCGCCAGTTGCCGTTCGGCGGCCTTGGGGTCGCTGTTCGCCGCCAGCGCATCGACCCACCGCCGGTAGCCGCCGGTAGCCGTCGCCACATACTGCGGTCCCTTTTGACGCCCTTCGATCTTCAAGCCGTGCACGCCGACCTGCAGCAGTTCGGGCACGGCGCGCGCCCCCGCGAGGTCCTTCGGGCTCAGCAGGTATTGCACGTCGCCGAGCGGGCGCACTTTGCCATCGACAACGAGTTCGTACGGCATGCGGCAGCTCTGCGCGCACTGGCCACGATTGGCCGAACGGCCGCCCCACGCTTCGCTGGTGAGGCATTGGCCACTCCAGGACACGCACAACGCCCCGTGCACGAACACTTCCAGTTCGACGTCGGTGCCCTGCGCAAACTGGGCGATCTCGGTCACCGACAGTTCGCGCGGCACCACGATGCGCGTCACCCCCAGCGCCGTAGCGAACGGTGCTGCCGCCGGCTCGGCGATCGTCATCTGCGTGCTCGCATGCAGTTCGAGCTGCGGGCAAACGGCGCGCGCCAACAGGCACACGGCGGGATCCTGCACGATCAGCGCATCGACGCCCGAACTCGCGATCGCGCGCAGCACCCGTTCCATGGCTACCAGTTCGGGTTCGAAGACCAGCGTATTGAGGGTGACATACGCGCGCGCCCCGGCGCGATGAATGCGCGCCACAATGTCGGGCAACTCGGCCAGCGCAAAGTTGGCGGCGCGGGCCCTGGCGTTGAACCCATCCTGCAAGCCGAAGTAGACGGCATCGGCGCCATGTTGCAGGGCCGCGAGCAACGACGGCATGCCGCCGGCCGGGGCGAGCACTTCGGGTTTGGGCCTGCGAGCGGTCATCAGCCCTCGGTAGTATCCGCCGCCTACTGCGGCCGCAATCGCGGTCGTCCGCGATGAACGCTGATCAGCAACTGCAACAGCTGCGCGCCGAGATGGACACCGTCAACCAACGGCTCGTCCTCGTGCTGCACGAACGCGCCCGACTGTGCCGCGCGATCGGCGCGTGGAAACGCGCCCACCAGGTGGCGGCGGTGGATCCTGAGCGGGAGCAGACAATGCTGGCGGCGCTGTTGCGCGATCTGCCGGAGCATGGGTTCTCGCACGACGCCTTAGCCGCCGTGCTGCGCGAAGTTTTCGCGGCGTCGCGCGCCTTGGTCGAGCGCTCGTAAGCGACTGACCAAGGCGACGGGCGGCGCCGCGTCAGCCCGCGGCCGGGCTCACCGTCCGATGGTGATCACAGTCCGAGGGTGATCTGCAGGCCGTTCGAGGACAGCAGGTTCAGCGCCGTCGCCCCTGGCGTCAGGGTTGCCGCCTGCGCGTGGAACACGGTGCCGATCAGGCCAGGGGTCGCGGGCACCGCGATCGCAAATGGGGTCGGCGTGCCGACGAGCGGGAAGGACAGCAGGGAATCCAGCGAGACGTAGAGCTCGCAGCCAACCATGCCGATGCCGCTCAGGTCGATGCCGTTCGGGAACGACGTGGCCCCGAACACCATGAAGCCAGCCAACGAACCGGCCGTGATCTGGTCAACCTCCATCGTGAAGGTCTGGCCGAGTCCAGGTCGCGAACCAGCCTGCGCCCCCAACCGCAGCGGGATGCCGCCGTTGCCGGTGACGAACGGACCGGCGCTGAAGTCGATCGAGCCAGGGACCGAGGAGCCAAAGCCGTCACTGATGCCAACGATCGCGTCGTGGCTGATGTTCGCGACATTGCCCCAGGACAGCCGAAAGCTGCCGTTGCTGCGCAGAGTGATCTGGCACGTATTGCTACCGACGTTGAAGAACTCGGGCACGTTGACCCACGTGATGTGTGCTTCCGTCGTCCCCACCACATCGAAGAACACGCCATCACCAAGCGCCACACCCGGCGGATAGAGATCCTGCCATAACACCGCGATGCTGGCGGGGTCGCTCACGAACTGGAACGAATCGCCGTTGCAGCAGCGCGAGTTGGGGTTGCCGGCTTGCAGCCAGACGAACCCGTTGCTGCTGATGTCGATCGCGTTCGTGCTGCCGCCGGGGTAGGGGAACGTGAATGGCAGGTTGAACGGTCCGTGCGAATCGTCGTCGGCGAACACCTGCACATTGGTGTAGCCGCTGAAGAAACCCGGCTGTTGGATGGCTACGTAGGCGCCAGCCCCCGTAGGCGTGAACTCGATCGCGGTGTTCGAGAGGTCAAGCTGGTTGGTCGCGGTGAACAGTTCGTAGACCGTCACTGGTTTTGGGCAGCCGCGGCCAAACGGCACCGAACCGGCGAACGTGCAGCCCGCCTTCTGCGTCACGAGGTAACCGCCTTGGCCATTCGGCACGAAGGTGTAGGCGCTGGCGGCCAGATCGAAGCCGAACGACTGGTGCTCGAAGACCGTGGGGTTGGTGCCACTATCGTGCGGGGCGCCAGCTGTGCTCGAGATGTCGACGAAGTTGGCAATGGCGTTGGTGCCTTCACTGATGCCGGTCAACACCGTGTGGTTGCTGTTCGTCGCGTTGGCGTCGAAGAACATCAACACCGAGCCGTCGGCGAAGAGCTGCAGTTGGAACGTCAACGCGCCTTGGCTTGGAAACTCGGGCACGCTGTCCCAGGTCACGATCGCGCTCGCTGGCGTCGAGCCGCTGGCCGGCAGCGAGTTGAACCACACGGCGCCGCCGACGCTTGGATTGAGGTCCATCCACATCGGCGCCACGCGCGACATCTGCGTCAGCAACTTGTTCGGGTCACCGATGCAACACCCGGAGTCGCCGTTGATGCCAAGCCAAACGAAGCCGTTGCTGCTGATGCTGATCGCCGTGACGCTGCCGCCACCGGGGCGAGGGAACGCGAAGCCGAGGGGCACGCCCTGGCTCACAGAGTCGTCGGTGAGGGCAAGGTTGGTGCCGAAGCTGCTGACGAAGCAAGGAGCGCTGAGCGCGCCTTGCGCCGACAGCACAGGGAGCAGGAAGAGCACGGCGACAGCCGCAGAGAGAGGTGAGCGCATAGGTGGGATTCGGCGGTGAACGCCGCGGAAGGATCGCAGTCTGCCAGATCCCTGCGCGTGGCAGGCGGCGAATGTGTCGTCACTCTGTCACGGTTCGTATGAGTGCTACCGCGCGGGCGTGCTGCGGCCGCTCTCGGCACCGGTCGCATCTTCCCGGCTGGCTAGCAGCTGCAGGTACGTGTCGATCAGCTCCGGACCATGCACCGGCGTCCAGTGGCCGGAGACGATGCAATCGAACGGCAAGCCAAGGGCAACCAAGCGGCGCAGCGTGCGCGGGTACTCCTTCACGTTGGCACTATCGAGGTTGCCGATCTGCTCCTTCAGGATGCAACCGCCGTAGAGCACTCGCTGCGCGGGGAAGTACACGAACAGCCCGTCCTCGGTGTGCGACGGACCGAGGTACAGCGTGCGGATCCCACCATCTTGCAGGTGCGTATCCTCGGCGATCGACTGCGAGGCATGCACGAGCGGCAGTACCGGGTAGTCGGGAAACGTGGTGCGGATGTCCCTGATCAGGCGATCCCAGTGCAGCTCAAGCAACTTCTCGGTGCGTCGCGTCGCCAGCACCGCAGCCCCGATGCGGCGCCAGTAGGCCGTGCCACCAGACCGGTCTTGGTGGTAGTTGGTCAGCAGCACCTGGCGCACCGGCAATGGCGTGATCTCAGCAATGCGTTCGTGCAAGAGCTGCGCGGTGTGTGGCGTCCACGTTGCCCCGATCACGGTGACGTCGCGTTCGCCGACGTAGACCATCGAGTTCTCGGGTGCGAAGAAGGTGTCTTCAGCGATCCACAGCGGGCCGCGCAAGTGCGTGAGGCGAACGGTCGGCGCGGCGTCCGTCGGCTCGGTGGCGCATGACGCAGCGAACAGCAACGAGAGCATCGGCAACGAAACGCGCATCAAGGCATTCGAGCCGAGCCGCCTTACTCGCACAACTCGATGGCGATGCGGCGGCGGCGGCGCCGTTCGTGCTTGCGGGCCGACGAGGTCAGGCTGAACGCCCAAGGCGCCGAACGGACAGCAGGTCTCCCGCGGCGACCGAGCGCATATCGCCTTCCTTGATCGTGATCACTGCCGCCGTGGCGCCACTGGCCGTCACGAACTCCACCTCCAACCCATCGCTACCGTAGACCTCGACCACCGCGCCCAGGTCGCCAGCTCGCAGACCATGCTCTGGCACGTCGCGATCGAGAACGACGATGTCCATCACTTGGTGTCTCATGTTCGATCATCCGGGAATGCTGTGATGAACCTCGGCTCGCACTGGCCTGACAGCACGATCCAGACGGAGGCCAGCTGCAGCACGCCCTGAGGGTCCGAGCAGACTACCACGCACCTCGTACTTTTGGCCGAACTCACTGAGCTGACCCGGCCTTGCCTGGCGGCAATCCGCAGCAGCTCGTTCACCAGAAGTTGCCAGCGTGTGCAAGCCCACAAACAGCAACTGCTCGGTCCGCTCAAGCACCGAGTGGCGGCTCATGACAGCGGTCTGGCAGCGCGACACAAACTGGCCAAGGGTGTGCATCGCGACGTTCTGGTCGGACAGCCAGTCACCGCCATGTTGGTGGACGTGCGCAACCTTAGACCGCATCCAGCCCCAAAACGGCATCGGATCGAGGGACCGCAGGCCCGCCGCCGTCGCAAACAGCGCGGCGAGGAATAACGCGAGATGCAATAGGCCGCGAAGCATGGACAGGAGCGACAGGCTACTGCTGCTGACGCGATAACGCACCGACGGGCGCCGCGAGGGCATCGCCGCGCTGCTATCGACGCGAGTGGGAAGGTATCCCCCCGTCCTTGGCAGCCGTGTGCAGTGCGCACTCTTTGGGTTGCCCTGGGCCACCCCTCGGCTGTCGGGGCGGTAGCGCGTAGCCTGTCGCGATGCGCAGTGCTCGCCTTCTACTCACCATCGCCATCGCTGCCGCGACGACCCACGCGCAAGAAGTGCTGTTCTGCCGCCAGCACAACCTCGCCGCGGTGCCGCCGCTGCACAGCAACGTGGCCGCTGCCATCCAGCATCTGTGTGCTGGCCCGACGCCAAGCGAAAGCAACGCTGGTTACACCAGCCATGTGCCGCCCGGCACGCAGCTGCTCGCGTGCCAACTCAACGGCGCCACCGTTCGCCTCGTCTTCGATCCGACGCTGCTGACCGTGGCGCTGGGTTGCTCGCGCGAACACGCGATCGAGCAGATCGACAAGACGACGTTGCGGGCCCCAGGCGTCACCTCCGTGCAGATCGCCATTCGCTTCCCAGACGGCACCGAACAGGACCTGCGCACGGCCCTCGGCGAACAGGGCCCCATCGCAACACCGGCGAACAAGCCGACGACGATGGCCGGACTCACCCTGCCCTTTGGCGCGCTCAGCGGCAAGCGCATCGCGGTCTCTCCAGGCCACGGCTACTACTGGCACAGCACGCTGGGTTGGACGACGCAGCGCGGCGTCATCGACGGACTCACCGAGGACATCCACACCGCCGAGATCTGCAACCAGTACCTGATTCCGTTCCTGCACAACCTGGGCGCGGACGTCGTCATGGCGCGCGAGCACGGTGAAGTGCACGTCGATGGCCTCGTCGACAATGACAACGGCGCGCCTGGTTACACCGAGACCGGCAGCTGGACCACGTCGGCATCGTCTGGCTACAACGGCCTCGGCTATCGCTATGTCAGCAGCAACGCCGCCAACGAGACGGCGACCGCGACCTGGACGATCCCGGTGACGAAGGACGGCCTCTACCCGGTGTTCCTCAGCTTTCGCGCCAGTGCCAACCGCACCACCGCCGCGACCTATCGCATCGAACACACGGGCGGCATCAGCACCGCGGTCGTCGACCAAACCCTCGACAACCTCACCTGGGCGCACATCGGCAACTTCTGGTTTGGCCAAGCCCAGGGCGCGCGCATCACCTTGAGCAACCTGTCGAGCAATGCGGGCGTGTGCATCGCCGACACCGTTCGCCTCGGTGGTGGCCTCGGTTCCTTGGTGCGCGGCGGCACCACCAGCAACCAACTGCGATGGAAAGAATGTGCGCGCTACTGGGCGCAATATGCCGGCGCGCCGAGCAGCGTGTGGGACAACACGCCGGGCGGCCAGGACAACGACGACGACGTCACCGCCCGGCCACGATTCGCCGAATGGCGCACGGCGGATGCCTTTGTCTCGCTGCATACCAACGCTGGCGGCGGGGCCGGCACCGACACGTTCATCTACAGCGGCGGGGCGACGGCGGGATCGTCGGCGTTGAGCCAAGCCGTGCACACGCAACTCGTCAGCGACCTGCAAACGTTCTGGAACCCAGCCTGGGTCGACCGCGGCCAGCAGGGTGCGAACTTTGGTGAAGTGCGCCTGCTGTCGACGATGCCTGGCATCCTGGTCGAACTCGCCTTCCACGACACGCCAGGTTCACTCGACCACACTTCGCTGCACGAACCCGAGTTTCGCTACCTGGCCGCGCGCGCCTATGCCCGCGGGGTGCTGCGCTACTTCGCGCCGACCGCGCCGTTCCCGCCCGAACCGCCGACTGCGCTGCGCGTCGTGCAAGACGGCGCTCGCGGCTTGCGCGTCGCCTGGGATCTGGTGGCGGCGGCCAGCAGTTACACGATCGAACAAGCGAACGACGGCAAGGGCTTCGTGCAGGTGGCGTCGGTCACGACCAACCAGTGGTCGACGGGGCCCTTGCCCCACCACACCACCAAGTCGTTCCGCGTGCGAGCATGGAATGCGACTGGCCGCTCGTTCGCGAGTGAAGTGATGACGGCGGGCACGGACCATCTCGGCGAAGCACAGGTGCTGCTGGTGCAGGGTTTCGATCGCCTCGATCGCAACGTCAAGGGGCCCGAGAACACCCGCGACTACCTGCGGCTGTTCGGCGACGGGCTGCGGAGCTTTGCCAACGTGTCGCTCGGCTTCGACGCCGCCAGCAACGAAGCCGTGCAGTTGCTGCGCGTGCAGCTGCCCAACTACCAAGCCGTCGTGTGGTCGCTCGGGGAAGAGAGCACCGTCGATGAGTCGTTCGGCGGCATCGAGCAAGCCTTGGTGACGGGTTACTTGAACGCGGGCGGCAGCCTGCTCGTCAGTGGCGCCGAAGTCGGCTGGGACCTCGACGCGCAGGGTTCCGCGGGCGATCGCGCGTTCTATCGCAACGTGCTCGGCGCGACCTACGTCGCCGACGATGCCGGGGTCTACGCGCTGCAAGCGGGCTTGGCGGCAACCATCAGTGCAGGCCTGCCTGCCAGCAGTTTCGACAACGGCACCTTCGGCACCTACGACGTCAACTACGCCGATGTGTTGGTGCCGACCAACGCCAACAGCACGCTGTGCCTGCGCTACAGCAATGGCCTTGGTGCGGGCGTGCAACGGCACGACCCGGCTACCGGCGCCCGCGTCGTCACCTTCGGCCTGCCGATCGAGACCATCACCAGCGCGGCCGCGCGCGCCCAGCTCATGCAGCAGAGCCTGTCGTTCTTGCTCGACAGCCAACCGTTGCGTGGCCCCGCCATCGCCACCCTTGGGCAAGCAACCCCAATGCTGTTGGCCATGCCGAGCGAAGCCGGCCGACCCTACATGGTGTGTTGCAGCGAGGGCTTCTCGCCAGGCGTCACGCTGCCACTTGGCGGCCTGCTGCCGTTGAACTTTGGCTTCCTGCTGGAGGCGAGCCTCGACCCGGCGAGCCCGTTCTTCGTGTCGTTCAACGGCACCTTGAGTGCGACGGGAACGGCGAGCCCGACCTTGTTCGTGCCGTATCTGCCGTTCCTAGCCGGCTGGCCGCTGTACTTCGCCGGCTTCACACTCGACGCGAGCGGCACCGCCGAACGCGAACTGACGAACTGGGTGCGCATGACGCTCGCGCTGTAGACCCGGGGCTCGCAACCCCGCGCCGTCAGCCTCGCTCGCTCAGCTTTCGCCGATGGCGGCGGCGACGAGGCAGCCTTTGGCGACTGCGGTCAGGGCTTCTTCACTGCGGAAGATGCGCCCGACGGGCAGCGGGAAGTCGATCTTCGCGAACTCGTCGCGGAAGACCTCGATGAAGCCACCGACCATCGACGTGCCGCCGGCACAGACGATGTCGATTGGGTTCTGGAAGCTCGGCATGTTCTGGCCGGACTCAAAGCGCGCCTTGATGTTCGCCAGCACGTAGCTGATCAGGCTCCGGTAGTAGATCGCGACCGCCTCTTCCTCGCGGCTCTTCGGGTCGCGGATGTCGATGCCGCGCTCCTTGATATGCGCCGCCTTGCTGCGCGGGCAGCCGAGCACGTTGGCGACGTTCTTGTCGATCCAGTCGCCGCCGCGCGCGACCGAGAACGACAGGCACGGGATCGACTTGTAGGTGATGCACGCATTCGCCATGCCACCACCGAACGACAGGCCGATGCCGGTGAAGTCATTCTCAGCCAACTCTGCAAACACGACCGCGTGCGCTTCGTTGACTGCGTGCGCCTTGTAGCCGAGCTTGTTGATCAGGCTCTCGAACAGGCCTTGGTGGTAGACGACGTTGTTGTCGACGTCGAGCGACGGCGCGGGCACGCAGAAGTAGCAGTTCTCGCCCTGCACCCGCGGCTCACCCAGGATCTTCTGGATGATCATCTTCATCATCGGCAGCGCGTCCTGCTCGTTCGGGCTGATGAGGCCATCGCACATCGGGCGACGCGTCTCACGACCGAACACGTTGGCGAGCTCAAAGGCAGCTTCGCCGATGACGACGAGCTTGCCGTTGTGCACGACATAAGGCACCTTGAGCTTCGTCAGCATGTTCTTGCTGTAGACGTCGCTCGGGATGTCGAGGAACGCGTTGCGCTCCACGGTCACCGTGATGCCACCTTCGTCGTTCTGCACGGCGGCGGCGAGATTCGCAGTACCAACGTCGAGGCCCTTGCCCAGGGCAACGGCCGTCTCAGCAACTTGGTCCGCCTTAGAATCGATCTTGTTCTGCGTCATGGCTCTTCGTCTTGCTCCCGTGGAGTGGATTGGGTGTGAGAACGGCTAGCCGCCGCCCTTGAGTTTCTTCAAGCGCGCCAGGTTCGCAGCGATGCCGCCACCCGTCTTCTGCTTGATCTCGATGTTGTTCATGTTCGACTCAAGCTCCTTGTCCGAGTCCTTGAACATGCTGCCGAAGTCAACGGGCGCATCACTGGTGACCGCCGCACTGACGCCCATCTTCTTGCCCAGCTTTTCCAACCGGTCGTTGAGCGAACCCGTCAGTTTCTCGATCGCCGCGGAGAAGTCGGGAACCGATGCCGCCGGTGCAAGCGCCTGGGCCGTCGCCTGCTGGTGCATCATGCTGGCCTTCATGTTGGCCATCTCCTGAACCAGCGAGAACAGCAGGTCGTGGCTTGGCGCCGCGGCTGCTGGCGCGGGAGCTGGCGCCGCAACCGGGGCCGGCACGGCCTGCGCTGCCGCCACGGCCTTTGCCGCGTCGCTGCGCACCGATTCCATCTCCGCCTTGGCCTGCGCCAACATCGCTTGCGTCGAAGCCAGCGACTGCGCCACGTCCGCGAAACTCTGCTTCAACTCGGCGAGCTGCTGCTCGCGTTCTTGCAGCGCCTGCTCGTTGTCGTGCGCGCGCTGTTGCTCCTGTTCCCGCTCGCGCAGGATCGCGCGGAACTCTTGGCGACTCTTGTCGACGAGCTTTTCGACTTCCGCCGGAGCCACCAGCCCCGACTGCTCGATCGCCGAATGCACGGCCTCCGAGATCATCGCCGCGACGTGCTCGGCGCGAATCAGCCGTACGCGCTTGCGGCCTTCGTCGCGCAACTCATCAAGAGTCGCGGTTCGCGAACGCGCCGACAGGGCTTCTTTGATCTCGTTGACCGATTTCATGCGCTCCCGGGACGGCACCATGAGAAGGCACCGGCACAGGCCACTTTTCGGTCTTCAGCGGCACGAACTTGAGACGCCAGGCCGAGCCAAAGGCTCGTTGCGGGACTGGCTTGCGTGCTGCTTCTAGAACACCACGCGCATGCCGATCACGAAGTTGCGGCCAAGCCCATTGCTGCCCGAACCGTGCACGCGGTAGTCGACGTCCGTGATGTTCTCGCAGGCCAGCTCGAGATCGGTGCGGTCATCGAGCTGCCAGCCGCAGCGCAGATTCCAGGTCGTGTAGCCAGGCGTGCCGCCCGGCGGAATGCGTTGGGTGTCGCGATTGTCACCAGCCGACGTCTTGTCCGCGTCCTCGGCCCGCACGACCTCAGTGACGGCATGGCAGCGGCCCGCGATGTCCTCCCACCGCAGCCCGACGATGGTCGTGAACGGCATCAATCGCGAGACGAACTCCTCGCCGCGCACCGTGCCGTTGTTGTTGAAGTTCGAAATGCGCCCGTACTGCCAGCTGTTGACGCCAAACAGCGTCGTGCGCGTCAGCAGGTCCCAGCCGTACTGCAGTTCGATGCCCTGCACATAGCCTTCGCCGACGTTCGCCTTGGTGACGATCGGCTGCCCTGACGCGTTGGTCGCCCCGGTCGGGAAGCGCAGGATCTGGTCCTCGATGTCCGTGTAGTACCACGCCAACTGCCCACTCAGTGACTCCCGGCGCACCTTGGTGCCGACCTCGTAGCCGAGATACTGCTCCTCTTGCAAACCCGGCGTTGGCACTTCCTGCTCGCCACTGCGGGCGACTTCGAAACTCGACAGGTCGCTCAACGACGGCGCGCGGAAGCCCTGGCTGACTCCACCAAATACGTTCCAGCCAGCGGCGACGGTGGCGCGCAGATGCACGTTCGCCGTCAGCGCATCCCAACTGTCGCCCAGCGCAATCTTGGCGTTCGACGGATCGCGCACGCTGTCGGCATCGGCCTCGGCCCATGTGTAACGCAGACCAAACTGCGCCTGCAGGCCGTCGGAGATCGGCAGCTCATCCTGCACGAACACACCCAACAAGTCGTAGCTGGCGTCATTGGCGACCTGGCCTTGGATCGGATCGCTCGCCTGCGGCGTGCCCGAACGACGGAACCAGGAGTTCACGTTGTCGTGGTAATAGTCGAGGCCGTAGGTCAAACGACCAAGGCTGCCCGCGTCGCTTTCGAACTGCGCGAAGGCGCCGACGGTGCCGACTTCGAATGCTTGCCAACGTTCGGAGTTGGCGCTGGTGATGCGGTCCTCGAGTTCGCGCTGGGTCTGCCACGACAGCGACAGGTGCATCGCCTGCACCGGCCCGAGCATCCCGGTCTTGTGCAGTTGCAGGTAAGTGAGCCGTCGATTCTGGTCGAGGTCGCGCTGCAGGTCGGTGCCCACCGTCGTGCCGGCATAGCTCTCCCCGAAAATCGTCGCATGCGTACGCGGCACGTTGTTCTGCGCCATCTCCTGGTGCAGGAAGACCAGCTTGGTGTCTGTCGCCAGCCAATGTTCGATCTTCAAGTCGATCGCAGTCTCACTGTGCTGGGTGTTTGGCTGCAAGCCGGTGGCGCGCCCGCCCTCGATGTCGCCAAGCTCGCGCGCGTCGCCGCCCAGCAGCACCCCAGTGCGCAGGCCATCGTCCCGCGTCAGACTGACCTGCAGTTCGCCGCGCACGGTCGGCGAGTCTTCGGCCGAGCCATAGCGGCCGAGCAGCGCCCCGCCATAGGCGACGCCTTGGCTGGCGAACCGATCGGCGCTCTTCGTGAACACCTGCACGGTGCCACCAACGGCGTCACTGCCGTAGAGGGCCGAGGCCGGGCCGCGCAGCACTTCGATGCGATCGAGCGACAGCGGATCGATCGTCGACCAGTACTGGTTGGGCCCCGAACGGAAGGTCGAATTGTTGAGGCGGATGCCGTCGATCAGCAGCAGGTTGTTGTAGCCCGTGAAGCCACGCAAGAACGGCGAGCCTTGACCGGGCGCCGTTTCTTGGATCATCAAGCTCGGCAACTGCCGCATCGCCTGCGGCAGCGAGCGGAATTGGCCGCGCGCCAAGTCGTCGCTCGACACCACGTCGATCGAGCGCGGGGCGTCGAACGCATCCTGTTCGGTGCGCGAGGCCGTGACGACGACCTTGGTGGCAGGGTTCTGCGGCACGGCGGCCGGATCCTGGGCAGTGCCCTGCGCGCGGCAGATCGACGGGCACCAACTCGCCGCGACGGCTGCGGCCAAGATGAGAGAGATCGGTTGGGGAGACGAGGTCGGCATGCGAGTGGCGCGGAACGTAGCGTCCCGCCATCGGTTCAGAAAATAGGCCGCCGCGCGTCACGCCCAATCGGACTCGGCCAATCGGGGCCCAGCTCGTCGGGGCCCAGCCAGTCGGGACTCAGTCAGCCCCGCGCACATCAGGCGACAGTTCACGCGGCTCGACCATCGGACCATCGCTTAGCGCGGACAACCGCAGCATCTCGTTCTGCAATTGGCGCACGTTGCCAGGCCACTTCGCCAGCAGCAAGGCGGCCTCGGTCGCCGGCGACAACACCAGCGAACGCCCCGCCTTCTTCGAGGCTTCAAGCAAGAACCGGCGAGCCAACACCACGATGTCGAGGCCGCGGTCGCGCAACGGCGGCATCTCGATGCGCAGCACGTTCAGCCGGAAGAACAGGTCCTCGCGGAAGCGACCCGCCTTCACGTTCGCCTCGAGGTTCTGGTTGGTCGCGGCGATCACCCGCACGTCGACCTTGCGCGTCGTCGTACTGCCAACGGCGCGCACTTCGCCTTCTTGCAGCGTGCGCAGCAGCTTCGCCTGCATCGGCATACGCATCTCGCCGATCTCGTCGAGGAAGATGGTGCCGCCGTGCGCGTGCAGGAAGTGCCCGGGGTGGTCTTTGACGGCGCCGGTGAAGGCCCCCTTGGCATGCCCGAACAGCACCGACTCGAGCAGCGTCTCCGGAATCGCCGCACAGTTTTCAGCGACGAATTCGGCCTTGGCGCGGCGGCTCAACGCATGCAGCGCCTGGGCGACTCGTTCTTTGCCGGTGCCGCTTTCGCCGGTGATCAAGACCGGCGCGATGGTCGGCGCGAACTTTTCGATGCGCGCCCGCAGCGCCAGCATCGGGGCGCACGAACCGATCATGCCGTGCCACGGCTCGTCGGCAGCCATAACCGGCGCCAACACCGGCGGCGGCGCGTACTCGGTGACGAGGCGATGCAGTTCGACGAACAAGTCCGGGGTCTCGGTGCGGGCCTGCTGCAACAACGCTCGCATCGCCGCCAGGATCTCGTCGGGCTGGCTCAAAACTCCAGGTCCTCGAGCAACTTCAAGCCCGCGTACTCGAGCACGAACTCACGCTCAACGCCGTCCTCGAACCGCACCACGGCCCGCGCATGGACGCCGCGCCCAGCCAATCGGCGCACCGCCCCGTTGCCGTACATGTCGTGGCGCACGCGCGCACCCGGTCGCAGGGCGGCCAGCGCTTCCGGATCAGGCGTCACGCTCCAGCCCGAACTGCGAGCGCCATCGTCGTCGGCTTCGTAGCGACGCCACGACGGCGCATAGGTCTCGACCCCTTCGGTCGGCAGCTCCTTCAAGAAGCGCGACGGGCGCAGCGTCTGCGTCTCGCCGTTGATCATGCGCTCGCGCACCGAACTCAAGAACAACGTGCGCCTTGCTCTGGTCAGCGCCACGTACATCAACCGCCGCTCTTCTTCGAGGCCTGCCGGGTCGTCGGTGACGCGCATGCTCGGGAACGTGCCCTCTTCGAGCCCGACGACGAACACGTGGTCGAACTCGAGCCCCTTGGCGGCATGCACCGTCATCATGCGCACCGCTGGCCCGTCGCCCTTGGTGTCGGCCGACGTCAGCAACGCCACGTGCTGCAGGTAGCCAGAGAGCCCGGTCACCGGCTCGTCGTCCTCGACCGGCCCCGGCGGCGCCTTGTCGTATTGCACGGTATCGCTGACCAGCTCCGCGATGTTCTCTTCGCGCGTGCTGTCCTCGGCATCGCCAAAACTCGTCGCGTGCTGCAGGTAGTTGGTGCCAGTGAGAATCACCTTCAACGCCGCGTGCGCCCCACTAGCTGCCGCCAACTTGGCGCGCTCGAGCGTGTGCGCCAGCTCCGCCAGCCCCTTCCTCGCTTTCGGCCCGAACTCACCATGCAGCGACGTCTCACCGATCGCTTCGCGCAGCGACATGCCTTCGTGCTGCGCGATGTGCCGCAGCTTTTCGAGTCCGGCTTTGCCCAGCCCTCGCGCCGGCACGTTGGCGACGCGCGCCATGCTGACGTCGTCGAGCGGATTGACCAGCACGCGCAGGTAGGCGAGCAAGTCCTTGATCTCACGCCGTTCGAAGAACGTCAGCCCACCGACGATCTCGTACGGAATGCCCTTGTCCTTCAGCGCCTGTTCGAGCCCGCGCGACAGCCAGTGCGCGCGATAGAAGATCGCCACCTGATCGAACGCCACGCCTTCTTCGCCGAGGGCTTGGATGGCATCGATGATCGTCACCGCTTCTTCGCTGGCCGTGCCCGCCTTCAACCGCAACAGCGGCGCCCCCGGCGCCGCGGTCGTGCGCAGGCGCTTGTCCTTGCGCAAGGTGTTGTTGGCGATCACCGTCTCCGCCGCGCGCAGAATGTTCGCGGAGCTGCGGTAGTTTTGCTCCAGCCGCACGGTCGTAGTCGTCGGGTACTCGCGGTCGAACTCGAGGATGTTGCGCACCTCGGCGCCACGAAAGCTATAGATCGACTGATCCGGATCGCCGACGACGCACAGGTTGCCCGGGGCAGGGCACAGCAACTTCACCAGATCGAACTGCACGCGGTTGGTGTCCTGAAACTCGTCGACCAACAACCACGGATAACGCGCCTGGTAGCGCTCGGCGACGTCGGGGAACTCGCGCAGGATCTGCAGGAAGTTGCCGAGCAGGTCGTCGAAATCCATCGCCCCCTGCTTGTGCATACGTTCGTGGTACGGCGTCCACAAGCGCTCAACCAGCCGCGAGATGTCATCGCCGCCGCCCATGTCGCCTGGCTTCATCGCGGCGTTCTTCAACTTGCTGATCCACTGTCCGACCTGCGATGGCTTGACCTTGGCGCTGCCAACCCCGATGTCCTCCAGCAGTTCCTTGATGACGGCATCGCGATCGTGCGTGTCGTAGATCGAGAAGTCGGGCGAGAAACCCAGGCGATTGCCATCGGCCCGCAGGAAGCGCGCGCACGCCGAATGGAAGGTCGCGACCCGTACGTAGCCGCCGCCGAGTTGTTCGACGCGATGCGCCATTTCCCCAGCGGCCTTGTTGGTGAACGTCATCGCCAGGATCTGGTTTGGCCGCACCCCGTCGCGCAGCAACCGCGCGATGCGGCGCGTGACCACGCGCGTCTTGCCCGAACCAGCGCCGGCCAACACCATCAGCGGCCCCGCCCCGTGGGCCACGGCCGCCGCTTGCTCTTCGTTCAGATTTTCGTAGATCGGATCAGTCATCGCGCGCGGCCAGCATAGGCAACGAGACAGCGACTACCACACGCAGGAAACCGCCTCGCAGTGGACCGCAGTGCACGCGAACGGTTCGCTATGGGCATGGTCGACGTCTCCACCAACACTCCGGTTGACCCGCCGCCGCCCTTCGGTAGTTGGGCGCGCACCTACACGTTGACGCTGGTCCTGGCGGTACTGGTCATCGCCTGCCTGTGGGTGCTCACGGCGACCTGCAACACCCCACTCGGGAGCGCGCGATGACCCTCGTCGCCTGGGCGGTCTTCCTGTTGGTCACCGCCTACACCATCTGGGACGGCGTGCGCCGCACCGCGGGTGCCAAGACGATGGAAGGCTTCTTCGCGGCCGGCCGCAGCATTCCGTGGTGGGCAGCCGGCCTGTCGGTCATGGCGACGCAGTTGTCGGCGATCACTCTGATCGGCGGCGTCGGCATGGGCTACGAGGGCGGCCTCGAATGGGTGCAGGTCTACTTCGCACTGCCGTTCGCGATGGTGATCTTGTGCATCTGGTTCGTGCCTATGTACCGGCAGCACCCGATCCTCACTGCCTATGAGTACTTGGAACGGCGCTTTGGTCCGGTCACCCGCACGCTGACCAGCCTGACGTTCCTGGTTTCGCGCTGCCTCGCGTTCGCGGTCGTGCTCTACGCCCCGGCCGTCGTGTTCTCGGCGATGACGGGCATCTCGATCACGCCGATGGTGATCGTCACGGGCGTCGTCACCACGGCCTACACGGTGGTTGGCGGCGTCGGCGGCGTGGTGTGGACCGACGTCAAGCAGATGGTGATCATCGTCATTGGCATCGTCGCCTGCCTCGCCCTCTTGCTGTGGGACACGGTGGCGCAGATCGGCTTCGGCGGTGTGTTCGCGGACCTCGGCGCCACCGGCAAGTTGAACGCGGTCGAAGTGACGAACCCAGCGTGGACGCTGACCCCCGCGCGCAACGTCGCCGAGCAAGCGACTTCGTTCTGGTCCGACAAGTACAACTTGTGGACCGGCCTGTTCGGCCAGCTCTTCCTGTTCCTTAGCTACTTCGGTTGCGACCAGGTGCAGGTGCAGAGCCTGCTCACCAGCAAGTCCGTGGACGCCTCCCGCCGCGCGCTGCTGATGTCGGCCTTCACCAAGATCCCGCTGCAACTGTTGGTGCTGCTGCTCGGTGGCCTGCTGTTCGTGCACCACAGCCTCGGCAAAGAGCCGCTGCTGTTTGATCCCGACCACCAAGTGCGCGCGACGGCGCTGCAAGGCGACGCCCGCGTGCAGTTCGATGCCGCACAGATCGCCCATGAGCAGGCCAGCACCGATCGGCGCGCCGCGATGCTGCAAGTGGCTGGCGGCGACACCACCGCCATCGCCAACCTGCAGGCCGCGACGATCGCCGCCACCAAGGCTCGAGCCACCGCGCGCAAGTTGGCGCAACCCGATCCCGAACGGCAGAAGGACAGCAACTACATCTTCACCGACTACCTGTTCCGCGAACTGCCCAAGCCCATCCTCGGCCTGATGATCGCCGCCATCTTCGCCGCGGCGATCAGCAGTGCGGCCGGCGCCCTCAGCTCGCTGACGTCGGCCACGATGATCGACTTCTACCGACGCTGGTTGTCGCCGAGCGAGGACGGCGTGCGCTCGGTGCGCATCAGCCGCATCGTGATGTGGTTTTGGGGCCTGGCGGCTACCGGCTTCGCGGTCACCCTCGGCGACGGGCCGCTGCTCGAGAAGGTCAACGAGATCGGTTCCTTCTTCTACGGCAGCATCCTCGGCGTCTTCTTGCTCGCTCTGTTCGTGAAGGGCGCCCACGGTGCGGCGGCGACGGCTGGCCTGCTCGGTGGTCTTGGCGCGACGTTCGCCGTGCACTTCACGATGCACATCGCCTTCCTTTGGTACAACCTGATTGGGGCGGTGGCGTGTGTTGGCATCGGGGCGGTGGTCGGCTGCACCCGTCGACACCACGGACCGACGGCGACAGCCAGCTAGCCGACCGCTCTACTCGCCTTCGCTCGCTTCGTCGCCACCACGTTGGCGTGTGCGCGCAAACCCGCGCTTGCCGCCGACGAAGAACTCAAGGAAGCGCCGACCGGCTGGCTCACTGCCGAACTGCGCCTCCGCCAGCACCCGCTCGGCCCGCGCCCGCAGGTCGCCAGGCCCGGCGTAGATCGCGTGGTAACACTGCTTGAGGTCAGCGATCGCGGACGACGCCATCTTGCTGCGCCGCAGTCCAACCACGTTGAGACCGCAGATCTGGTTGCGTTCGGCGGCGATCGCATAGGGCGGCACGTCGTACGAGATCGACGCGTTGCCGCCGATCATCACCCCGCAACCGATACGGACAAACTGGTGCACGCCGGCTCCACCACCAAGGAACGAGCCGTCGCCGATGTGCACGTGGCCCGCCAGCATGACGTTGTTGGCGAGCGTGACCTGGTTGCCGACCTGGCTGTCGTGGCCGACGTGGCTGTTCGCCATCAGCATGCAGTCTTCGCCGACCACGGTGATGCCGTTTTGCTGTGTCGGGCGATTAACGGTGACGCCTTCGCGCAGCACCGACCGCGCGCCGATGCGAACTCGGCCCACCGCCGCCGGCGCCGAACCACGCATCTGCGGCTGGCCGCCGACGACTACGAAGCTGTCGACCATGACGCCGGCGCCGAGTTCGCTGCCGCTGCGCACGATGGCGTGGTCGCCGATGACGCAGCCTTCCCCGAGGGTGACGCCCGCTTCGACGATGGCGAAGGCGCCAATGTGCACGCTGGGCGGCACGACGACTTCAGGATGCACGGCGGCGGTCGGATGGATCATCAGGGGCTCGATTGGCGGAGGCTGAACGCCAAGAACGCAGCCCTGGCGCGGCAAAGCCTAGCGACAACTGAGAGCCCCTCCAACTGCCGCCGTTCCCGCCTCAGCCACCGACGACCGCTTCGGCGGCGTCGGCGGCCTTCACAGGAAGCGTGTTGCCGGCGTTGGCATCGAGCCGCAAGGCGCCGGTTCCAACCGAAGGCGAGCCACCGAGGTTGGCGGTCATGCGGTCGATGCGCACTGTCACCGCACCCCCACCCCAACCGCCCGCCCCCGCTGCACCCGCTGCAACGCCGCCAACAAATCCGCCGCCAAATCCTCCACCGCCTCAATGCCCACCGACAACCGCAACAGCCCAGGCCCAATGCCAGCACGCGATCGCACTTCCTCAGTCATCGACGCATGCGTCATCGTCGCCGGGTGCGCCACCAAACTCTCCACACCCCCCAGCGACTCCGCCAAGGTGAAACACGACAGCTCCGCCAAGAACACCGGCACCGCCGCCGCATCCGCTAGCTCGAACGACACCATGCCGCCAAAGCCCCGCTGCTGGACAATCGCCAACCCATGATCAGGGTGCGTCACCAACCCCGGGTAGTGCACCGCCGCCACCGCCGGATGCGCCGCCAACAACTCCGCCAGGTGATGCGCATTCGCTTCGTGCTGCCGCATGCGCACCGCCAACGTGCGCAACCCGCGCAACGTCAACCAACTGTCAAATGGCGCCCCGGTGATGCCCAGCGCATTAGCCCACCACGCCAACTGCTCATGCAGCGCCTTGTCCTTCGCAATCACCGCCCCACCGACGACATCGCTGTGCCCGTTCACATACTTCGTCGTCGAGTGAACGACGAGGTCGGCACCGAGCGCAAGCGGATTCTGCAGAGCGGGCGACAAGAACGTGTTGTCGACGACGAAGAGCGCCCCGACGCCGTGACAAGCCGACGCCAAGGCACGCAAGTCGACGAGCCGCAGCAGCGGGTTGCTCGGGGACTCCGCCCAGACCAACTTCGGGCGCGTCGCCAACGCCAAAGCCAGAGCCACCGGATCGCGTTGGTTGACGAACAGCACTTCGAAGTGCCCCTTCTGCGCCAACGCGTTCGCCAAACGCCAGGTGCCGCCATAACCGTCGTGCGGCAACACCACACGATCGCCGGGCTGCAGCAGGTGCAGCACCAACGTGATCGCCGCCATGCCGGTCGCGGTGATGACCGCACCAGCACCGCCTTCCCATTCGGCCAACGCCGCCGCCAACTCGTCGCGCGTCGGGTTGCCGCTGCGCGTGTAGTCGTAGGTGCGCTTTTGGTTGAAGCCAGCGAACGCGAAGTTCGCCGACAACACCAACGGCGGCGCCACGGCGCCATGCGTCGGATCGGTGGCGATGCCCGCGCGCACGGCCAAGGTTTCTGGAGAGAAGCTCACGACAGCACCTCCCGCAGGAAGGCCGCGACGAGCGGCACTTCTTTGAGGAACGCGTCGTGGCCGTAGCGTGATCGCAAGTCGCGATGCGCGCGCAGCTCGGGCAAGGCTAGCGCCAGTTCGCGCACGTCAGCTGGCGGCACCAATTGGTCGCCGGTAAACGCCAACAACCACGTCGGTACGGTGACGGTCAAAGGCTCGATGCGGTGAGCATCGATCGAGCGGTTCAAGCACAAGAACTGCTCCGCGTTCCACTGCTGGGCAAAGGCCGCCCCGCGCGCGTCGAGCCAGTCTTGCACCGAGGCGCGCAGTTGGTTGCCGACAATCGAGGGCGGACCATCGAAACGTTCGAGCAGTTCGCCGGGCGTGCGGTACGTGGTGAGCGCCAAGCTGCGCGCCAACGCCAACGCCGCCGCGACCTGGCCTGAGCGCTGGCCGAGTTCGACGATGCCGCGCTGCACGGCGCGCCACGCACTGGCCTGCGGGTGACTGCGGTGGGCGGCGGCGATCGCGACCAACCGCTGCACACGGTGCGGTGCGAGCGCGGCGGCGTGCAACGCCACCATGCCGCCGTAGCTGCTGCCGACGAGCGCGTGCACCCGCTCGATGCGCAGGGCGTCACACAGATGCCAGAGGGCGCGGGCTTGGTCGCGAGCGGCTACGAACGGGAACGCTTCGCCGATCGCCGGTGCGGTCGAACTGCCATGGCCACCGAGCCAATCGAACGACAGCACTTGGTACCGCTGCGGATCGATCGCGAGCTGCGCCCCAACTAGGCCTTGCCACCAGCCTCCCTCGCCCACGGTGCTGTGCGCGCTGACGTGGCGACCGGCGGTGATGCCGCCGAGCACAACGAGGGTCGGAGCTGTGGGCGGCCCTTGGCGTTCGAACGCCAAGGCCGCGCCTTCGAGTGCGCCGCCGTGCTCGAGTTCGAAGTGCTTCGGCAAGTGGCACAGCTCGACACCGCGCGGCAACGTGATGGCGCAGCTCACGAGATCACCGCCGTGCCAATCGCGGCCTTGACGTCGGCGAGCAGCGCGGCCGCCGTGGCGGCGTAGCCAACGGCGAGGCCGGTGTGCACGCGCAGGCCTGCAGGCAGCTCATAGCCATAGACGACGCGATCTGGCGGTGCGGCCAGCGGCGAGCCGAGTGGCAATTCTTCGTACGACACGCGCCAGTTGCCGCCGCGTTCGGCCCGCGCGACGAGCCTCGTCGTCGCGCAACGTCCTGCCCGTTCGCGAACGACCTGCACATCGAGCGAACGAATGTCTTGGCGCTGGACCTGCGCACTCGTGGGTGGCTTGGCCCAGCTCTCGCCAAACACCGCACCCCACACACAACGCAGCTTGGTCGCGGCATCGCTGCCATCGAGGTCGAGCGTGGGGTCGGGTTCGAGCAGGCCACGCGCCTGCGCCTCGGCAATGCCTTGCTCGAGCGACGCACCGCGTTCGATCGCCGTGATCAACACCGTCGTGGTGACGTTGCCGACCAGCGCGACGCTGCGGCAGTGTTCGCGCAGTTCGAGCAGTTCGCGGGCGAGCGCCTGGCCGGTGCCGCCCAACACCGCGTGCAGCCCGACTCGACCGCGGTAGGCGCCGAGCAGCCATTCGGGAGCCGCCGCCGCCAACGCGTTCTTGCCACTCAAGGCGAGGAACGCGCCGTTCTGCAGCGCGGTGCGGGCGCGTTGCACAGCGGCCGCGGTGCCGGCCTCACCGCTCGGCGTCGCGTCGACGACGACGTTGGCGCCGACGATGCGGATGGCGAGTTCGGTGGGAATGGTCTCGGCCCGCGGCAGTGTGGCCAACGCACCGCCGGCCGCCTTGTGCGCCAGCAAGCTGACGAGCGACAGGCCGGCGCGATCGAACACGGTGGCGGTGGAATCGCTGACGGCGACGACGGTGAGCGACAGGCCGTCGAGTTGCTGCAGGAACGCGCGACCGACCTGGCCAGGGCCGATCAGGTGCAGGTTGGGTCGGGGCTGGGCTGAGCCCGGGGACTGGCCGGACGAACGGAAGTTGTCGCTGGCAGACACAGCAAGTCTTGGTGAAGCGGCGGGAAGGGACGCAGGAACAATCTTGTGGGTCACGGAACGGCTACTTCGGGCCCGTTCCAGCCTCCTGCTGCTAGCTGGGTCTGCACGACGCCAAGCGTCGCTTGCAGACTCATCTTTCGGCCTCCTTGCTCACACGAGCACGAAGGGCTAGCCGCGGGAGTTGGCACCTGCGCTCGGCGATCTTGGTCGATCGTGGCGTGGTTGCCCCAGCGTCGTCGGGCCCGTCCCTCGGCTGGTCTGGATGAGTTGTGGGAGAACTTCTAGCCAGCGTTCGCGGAGCGGTCAAGCGGGGCAACGGCGAGCACTGGCAAGGCCGGCGGCCAACGGCAGCGCCGCGTTCACTTCTTCCGCGACTGCAAGGCTTCGAGCATTTGCGTCGCCGGCACGTTCTGCGGGTGGTGCCGCAACACGCTGCGCACCAGCGTCTCGGCGAGATCAAAATTCTGCCGCGCCCGGTCCATGCAGTAGCTGGCCAAACACAAACTCGATTCGACCAGCTGCAGGTGACCTTGCGCCTGCCAACTCGACAACAACGAGGCCTCGGCTTCGGCGTGCCGCCCCGTTCGCCGCAGCAACAGCCCGCGCATCTCCCCCACCATCGGATCATCCATCGCATCCCATGCGTGCGCACGGTCCGCACTAGCCAGCGCCGCCGCCAACTGGCTTGGCGACGCGTCGCCGCGCGCCGCCAACACCTGGGCGATCGTGGATGCTTTGTAGCGTTGCGCCACGAACGTCTGCGCCGTGAACAACAGCCATGCACTGAGCACGACGAACGCGCCAAGCCCCGCTCCCGTGAGCTTGCCGTTCCGCCGCAGCGGCGTGTGTTGGAACGTCACCTCGCGCCGCCGCAGCAGCCGCCACCACAACAGGGCCAACACCGCGGTGATGACACCGAGTCCGACCGCCATCAGCAGCGGCACGCCTTCACCAAACCAAGCGCCACGGAACGTCAGCTCGGCCGCTACGAACGCGAGCACGGCGACCACGAGTTCTTCCAGCCACGTGAAATCCGAGCGCGCCTGGATGCGCTGCTGGCTCACCGCGAAGGGCTTGGGCAGGGCGAACCCGACATAGAGCGCCTGCTTCGGACACACCGACACGCAGTCGAGGCACTTCATGCAACCGGGGTCGACGATCTGACCGTGCTTGGCGACTTCTTCGTGCACACGCACGTTGCTCGTGCACACGCTAGTGCAATGCCCACACGCGTCGCAGGCGTCGGTGACCTTGATGCGAACGGGTGCCAGGCGATCGGCGAGTGCGAAGAACGCCCCGTACGGGCAGCCATGCGTGCAGAAGCCCTTCGCACCAAGCCACCACACGATCAGAAACCCGACGACGACGAAGGTGAGAACCCCCATCAGCGGCCCCGGAAAGCTGGCCCACAGCTCGTTGGTGGTCATGTGCCATTCCCAGTTCGAAGCTGGCAACGGCGGCTGGCCAAACCAATGGCGGATGGATGGCCACACAAACATGTGGATGGCGACGACGAACGGGGCGAACACGAGCAGACGCGAGCGCAGTGGCCGCGGTTTGAGACCGAGCTTGCCGAGCGCCCACGCCGCGAGGTCTTGCAGCGCCACGACGTGGCAGGCCCAGCCGCAAAAGAACCGCCCGAACACCAGCGTGCTGGCAATGAGGCAAAGGAAGAGCACGAAGCCCGCGTTGATGCGGCCTTCCTCGAGCGTTTGCTTGGCCTCCGACGGCTCCACCGGCGTCAACGACGAACCCGTCGCCAGCCAGTGCCAGATGTGCAAGCCGATCAGCACATGCACACCAATCAGCACGTAGGCACGTTTGCGCGAGACCTTCGACGGCCGCACCGGCGTGCACTTCGGCTTGTGCCGATCCTGCCGCGGCAAGAACGCCAACAGATCGCGAACTGGACTGGACGGAGGAACGGGCGGAGCAGCCGTCATCGAACCGGCGAGCATAGCAATGCCGGTTGCGTCGCCGCCTACGTCGTTGCATTGCAATCGACGGCGCCCTCCGCGATCGTCTGCGCCCGCTTCCCCAGTTCCCACGATGACCAACGCCCCCGAGTCCGCTCCCGCCTCCGACTTCATCCGCGATCGCATTCGCGCGGACCTGCAGAGCGGCTTAGTGCAACAGGTCATCACGCGCTTCCCGCCGGAGCCCAATGGCTACCTGCACCTTGGCCACGCCAAGGCGATCACGCTCGGGTTCTCGATCGCCAAGGAGTTTGGCGGCCGCTGCAACCTGCGGATGGACGACACCAACCCAGAGGCCGAAGACCAGGAGTACGTCGACGCCATCATGGAGGACGTGCGCTGGCTCGGCTTCCAGTGGGACGCGATGCTGTATGCGGCGGACTACTTCGACCAGATCTATGCGTGGGCCGAGCGCTTGGTTGAGAAGGGACTCGCCTACGTCGACGACCAGGACGCCGAAGCGATCGCCAGGGCCCGCGGCACAGTGACGACGCCGGGCACGAACAGCCCGTGCCGCACACGTTCGGTGCCAGAGAACCTGCAACTGCTGCGCGACATGAAGGCGGGCAAGTTCGCCGACGGCGCCAAGGTGCTGCGCGCCAAGATCGACATGGCGCACGCCAACTTGAACCTGCGCGACCCGGTGATGTACCGCATCCGGCACCTGCACCACCAGCGCACCGGCGATCGCTGGTGCATCTACCCGATGTACGACTGGGCCCACGGCCAGTGCGACTCGATCGAAGGCATCACCCACTCGCTGTGCACGCTCGAGTTCGAACACCACCGCCCGCTCTACGACTGGTTCTGTGATTCGCTCGGCATCTTCAAGCCGCAGCAGATCGAGTTCGCGCGCCTCAACGTCGAGTACATGCTGACCAGCAAACGCAAGCTGCTGCAGCTAGTCGAAGGCAAACACGTCGATGGCTGGGACGATCCGCGCCTGCCGACGCTGCGCGGCCTGCGTCGGCGTGGTTATCCGCCGGAAGCCCTGGTCGCGTTCTGCAAGCACGTCGGCGTGGCGAAGTTCAACAGCACGCACGAGATCGGCTTGCTCGATTTCCACGTGCGCGACTGGCTCAACAAGAACGCGCTGCGCCGCATGGCGGTGCTCGACCCGATCAAGCTCGTGATCGAGAACTGGCCGGGCGATCAAGTCGAGTGGGTCCTGGCGCAGAACAACCCGGAGGACGCGACGGCGGGCACGCGCGAGGTGCCGTTCTCGGGCACGCTGCTGATCGAGCGCGACGACTTCATGGAAGCGCCGCCGAAGGACTTCTTCCGGCTCGCCCCCGGCCGCGAAGTGCGCCTGCGGTTTGGTTACTTCGTGACCTGCACCGGCGTCGACAAGGACGCCAGTGGTCAAGTGACGGCGATCCGCTGCACCTACGACCCGGCGTCCAAAGGTGGCAACTCACCAGATGGCCGCAAGGTGAAGGCGACGATCCACTGGGTCAGTGCGCAGCACGCCGTGAATGCCGAAGTGCGGCTCTTCGACCACCTGTTCACGACGACCGACCCGGCTAGCGCCGACGGCGGCGACTTCTTGCAACTGGTTAACCCCAACAGCCGACGGATCGTGCGCGGCATGCTGGAGCCGAGCCTGCGCGAAGCGAAGGGCGGCGAGCGCTTCCAGTTCGAACGCATCGGCTACTTCTGCTGCGACAGCAAGGACAGCACGGCTGGAGCCCCCGTGATGAACCGCACGGTGTCGCTGAAGGACAGTTACCAGAAGGCGCAGCAGAAGGGAGCGGGCGGCAAGGGCCAGAGCCCGAAGGCCCAAAGCAACTAAGGGCCCGCCCAAGAATCGCTTGGCAGGGAAGCAGCTGAACAACAACAGGACGGCTGTCGGTTGGTGCGTGGGGAGGTTCTCATGGATGCCATCGGCGGCGCCGTCCTGCACATGGCATGTCTGGAGGTTGCCAGGGATGTCGGGGGCCCCGCTCGCCGGTGAGATGTAGGCGCCAAGCCACGTGGATGCGGCACGGCCGTGTCGGCAAGGTGGCGAACAGGCGACGAACAATGCTTGACGTCGCTTGGCCTTCCTTCTAATATCTGCGCAATCACAATGGCCGCCCGTGTTCACCAACCGAAGAAGAAGCAGCAAGGCGTGTTGCCGTTTCGACAGAACGGCGGTCGCCGTGCCGGTGCTGGCAGAAAACCCAAAGGCGAGAAGGCCTTGGTCGGTCACGGGCCACGCGCGCTGCTGGCCGCGCGGTTCCCCGCGCACGTGACGATGAAGTTGCTGCGGGGGTTGCCGCGTTTGCGCAGCAAACGCGAGTACACCACCCTGCGCACGGCCTTCGCTGCCGGCTGCGACCGACACGGCTTCCGCCTTACCCACTACGCCGTGCTGAACGACCACCTGCACTTCCTGGTGGAGGCGCGCGACCGAACGGCGCTGACGCGGGGTCTACAGGGCCTCGCGATCCGCATCGCCAAAGCCTTGAACAGGCTTTGGCGGCGGGCGGGCACCGTGTTCGCCGACCGCTACCACGACCGCATCCTGAAGACGCCACGCGAGGTCCGCAACGCGCTGCGCTACGTGCTGGGCAACGGCAAGAAGCACGCGGCCGAAGGGCGCGAAGTCGCGGTCCCCCAGGCCATCGACACCTACACCTCAGCCCCCTGGTTCGATGGGTTCCGCGAGACCATCGTCGTGCGCGGCATCGAGGCGATCGTGCGACCTGTCGCCTTGGCCCACACCTGGATGCTCACCATCGGCTGGCGCCGGCACGGGCTGCTCTCCGTGCACGAGGTGCCGATGGCGGGCTGATGGTCCAAGCCACCAAGTTATTCGTGGGCCGCCCCTAACCCAGAGCAACTGACCCGCCGCTGATCAGGCTCTGATCAGGCTCTGATCAGCCGCGAATCACCAACTGCGAAGGGTTCGTCAACCGCAGCGTGCTCATGGCATCGACCACGACGGCCTGCAGGTAGATCGACGAGCCGAGGAAGGTCGGCGCATTGGGCAGCGTCAAGCCGAGGTAGTTGCGTTGGTCTTGGGTCACGACCACGGCCGACAACATCGCGTCGCCCTGCACCCACAAGTTGCCGAACGGCGTCGGCAACGGCGATGCAAACTGCGACGTCGACAGCCAGGGCACCGCGATCGTGCCGTTTGGCGCGTGCACACACACGGTGATCGAGGCGCCAAGCGACTTGTTCGACACCGACGAGATCTGCGCCGACGGCATCGGCTCATTGGCATGCACGTAGCGCCCGAGTTCGTCGGCGCCAAAGCCGCCCTGGTCGTTGGTCAGGTACCACAGGTTGCCGTCAGGTCCCGACACCAGGCCGTAGCCAGAACCCGGCAAGGTGTCGAACACGATCTGGCTCGTCACCGTGGTGCCCGCCGCGTTCAGCGTCAGCATGCGCAGCCGGTTCATGTTGTAGTCGGTGAAGAACCACGCGTGCTTGTAGGCCAGCGGGTAGTGATCGCCGCGATAGAAGCAGGTGCCGGTCGGCGCCGTCGTCGGCTGGTAACTCGCCAGCGGGTCGATGAAGGACGGGTTCGGCGGGTTCTCAAGGCCTTCGTAGTTTGGCCACCCGTAGTTGCCGCCCGCTTGGATCAGGTTGAGTTCGTCCATCAGCGCACCACCGTTCTCGGTCTGGTAAAGCTTGCCGGTGACCGGATGGATGGTCAGACCAAACTGGTTGCGATGGCCGAGTGAATAGATGGCGCTGCCGGGGAACGGGTTGTTGCTCGGCACGGTCAAGTTGGGCACGTTGAACCGCAGGATCTTGCCGAGCCAAGTCTGCATGTTTTGCGCGTTGGAGCCGCCGAGCGCATCGCCGGTCCCGACAAACAGGGTGCCGTCGTAGCCAAACACCATCGGGCCGGCGTTGTGGTAGAGCTGCGACTGCAGCGCGTTGGCGGGACTGAGCACCGTCAGGTTGCTGCCGACGCCGCCGTTCTCTTGCAGCCGGGCGATGCGGTTCTCAGTGCCGGACGGGGCGGTGTAGAAGACGTAGACGAACCGATTGGTGAGGAACGCCGGGTCGATCGCAATGCCGAGCAAACCTTGCTCCGCCCAGGTGCCGCCACCCGCCACCGCAATCGTGGCCCACGGGGCCGCTTGCAGGGCCCCGTTCGCGAACACGCGAATGTTGCCGGTGGTGCGTTCGGTGATGAACAGGCGCCCGTCCGGCGCAAAGGCCATCGCGGTTGCACTGTTCAACGGGCCATCCACCAGTGTCTGGTAGGTGAACCCAGGAGGTGGACTCTGTGCCGAAGCAAACGACACAAAGGTCGCAGCCGCAATCAAGCGGCGCATGGTGCGAAACGAGAGCATGTGGTGGAACCGGCGGGGTGGTGAGAGCCGGGCGAGGATGAACACCGTATGCAGTAAACACCCATACGCAAGGCTCGCGGGCGCCGGTTGCTCGGACTCCAGTTTCGGGAAGCGGATGGATCCGACCGCTAAATGTCTTCTGGCAAGGGACTAGCCAACATGCCGTGCCATTGGAAGCTGGCCCGTTGGCGCCAATCTTTCATCGCATCCTCACACGATGCGTCAAGCAGCCAACGGGCTCGATGCGGCTAGGCCACCGTTTCAGAACGGGATGTCGCCGTAGTCGACTTCGCCACCGCCGCCAGCCCCACCCTCTTGGGCCGGGCGACGGGCGCCGCCGCCACCGCCACCAGCAGCACCACCACCAGCGCGACGTTCGCCGCCGCCGCCTTCCTCAGCGCCCGGCGCGCCCCCGCCACCACCGGCGCCGCCAGCCTTGCCGCCGACGAACTGGAAGTTCTCCAACACCACTTCGAGCTTGCTGCGTTTGCCGCCCTCGGGGCTCTCCCAGGTCTGGAAGTCGAGGCGCCCTTCGACAAACAGTTGGCTGCCTTTCTTCAGGTACTGGCTCAACACCTCTGCCTGCCGACCCCAGGCCGTGATGTCGACGAAGCAAGTCGACTCCTTGGCCTCGCCGTTCACCGAATACTTGCGGTTGATGGCCATGCCGAACTTGGCGAGCGCCTGGCCGCCCTGGGTATGCCGCAGTTCGATGTCGCGGGTCAGATTGCCGAGGAGGATGACTTTGTTGAAGTTGGCCACGGGGAAACTCTCGTTGCGTCGTTGGTCGGGTATCGGGCGCGTCCCAGTACGGGACGTGCCTGCCAGTCCCATCCTAGAAGTCGGAGGCGCAGATCGCTAACGTCCGTCGGCGTGACTTCGCCGACACCACAATCTGATCGTCGTCGCGCCACCCGCGCGTTCGCTGCCTTCCCGGTCAAACTGTCGACCAAGCCCGACGCCGAGCCGGCGCTGCTGCGCGACATCTCCGAGATCGGCATGGCCTGCGCCTCCAACCACGCGATTCCCGAGATGACGTTGGTCGGCCTCGACTTCGCACTGCCGGGCGCCACCGAGCGCCACCAAGTGAAGGGCGCGGTGGTGCGCTGCGAGCCGCTGGGCAAGGGCCAGAAGAAGCAGTGGGACATCGCCATCTACTTCACCGAGATCACGCCCGTGACCAAGGCCGCCCTGCGTCACTACGTCGGTAAGGCCAAGAAGGTCTAACTCGCTATGGTGCCGAGGTGCTCGCGGCCTTCCACCCAACCATCGCCAGCTGGTTTGCCGATCGCCTCGGTGAGCCTTCCGCACCACAGCGCGCTGGCTGGCCCCACATCGCGGCCGGCGAACACGTACTGATCGCCGCCCCCACGGGTTCGGGCAAGACCCTCGCGGCGTTCCTGCACGCGCTCGATGGTTTGCTGCGGCAAGGCGACGCCCTGCCTGCCACCCTGCAAGTGGTCTACGTGTCGCCGCTGCGCGCGCTGGCCAACGACGTGCAGAAGAACCTGCAGCAACCGCTCGCCGAACTGCGCGAACGCGATGCGACGCTGCCGACCGTGCGGGTGTCGGTGCGCTCCGGTGACACGCCAGCGGCCGAACGCGCGGCCATGGTGAAGACGCCGCCGCACATTCTCGTCACGACGCCGGAGTCGCTCGCCATCCTGCTGACGACCCAACGCGGTCGCGCCATGCTGCAGAGCGCGCGCACGCTGATCGTCGACGAGATCCATGCGTTGGCGGCGAGCAAGCGCGGCAGCCACTTCGCACTCACCAGCGAACGGCTGGAGCACCTCGTGCAGCAACATGGTGGCGCCCTGCAACGCATCGGCTTGTCGGCGACCCAGCGCCCGATCGAAGCCACCGCCGGCCTGCTGGTTGGCGCCGGCCGCCCATGCGCCGTCGTCGACATCGGCCATCGCCGCGAACTCGATGTCGCCCTCGAACTGCCCGGCGCCCCGCTCGACACGATTTGTTCCGGCGAGATCTGGGCGGAAGTCTTCGCCCGCATGCAGCACCTGATCGCGCAGCATCGCACGACGTTGGTGTTCGCCAACACGCGCAAGATGGCCGAACGGGTGGCGGCGCGTCTGGCCGAAGTCGTCGGCAAGGATCTGGTGACCAGCCACCACGGCTCGTTGTCGAAAGCACGGCGACTCGCCGCCGAACAGCAACTGAAGCACGGCCAACTGAAGGCACTCGTCGCCACCAGTTCGCTCGAACTCGGCATCGACATCGGCGATGTCGACTTGGTGATCCAGATCGGCCCGACGTCGTCGATCGCCGCCTTCTTGCAGCGGGTCGGCCGCGCTGGCCACTCGCTGGCGAAGACGCCCAAGGGTCGGCTGTTTCCGCTGACGCGCGATGAACTGGTCACCAGCACCGCCCTGATGTTCGCGCTGCGCCAGGGCGAACTCGACCGCACCGTGCAGCCGAGCAACGCGCTCGACATCCTGGCGCAACAAGTCGTCGCGTGGTGCTGCGATACCACCTTCGACGAAGACGACCTGTTCGCGCGCGTGCGCACCGCCTGGCCGTACCGCGAACTGCCGCGCGAACGCTTCGATCAGGTGTTGGCGATGCATGCCGGTGGCCGCGCCGCCTTGTTGCACCGCGACAGCATCCACCACACGGTGCGCGCCACGCGGCGCGCGCGACTCACCGCGATCCTGTGTGGCGGCGCCATTCCCGATGTCGCCGATTGGCAAGTCGTGCAGGACCACGACGACTCGTTGATCGGCACCGTGCACGAGGACTTCGCGATCGAGAGTTCGGTCGGCGACGTCTTCCAACTCGGCACCGCCAGTTGGCAGATTCGCCGCATCGCCTCGGGCCAGTTGCGCGTCGCCGATGCACTCGGCGTGCCACCGAGCTTGCCGTTCTGGGTTGCGGAAGGGCCCTCGCGTTCGCAGGAACTGTGCCGGGCGGTGTCGACCGTGCGCACACGCGGCATCGACCCCACGTGGCTGGTCGCCGAGTGCGGCCTCCTGCCAGCCGACGCCGAGCAACTCGCGAGCTACTTGCAGAGCGGGCTCACCGCGCTCGGCGCCATGCCCAGCCACGAGCAACTCGTGCTCGAACGCTTCTTCGACGAAACCGGCGGCCAACAGCTCGTGCTGCACAGTCCGTTCGGCAGCCGCGTCAATCGCGCCTTTGGGCTGGCCCTGCGCAAGCGCTTCTGCGTCGGCTTTGGCTATGAACTGCAGGCCGCGGCCAACGAAGAAGCGCTGCTCATCTCGCTCGGCCCGATGCACAGCTTCGAGCTCGCCGACGTCTGGAGCTACCTGCACCCCAACACCGCGCAGGACGTGCTCATCCAGGCGATGCTGCCAGCGCCGATGTTCCAAGCGCGATGGCGATGGAACGTCGCGCGCTCGCTGCTGGTCGAACGCTTTCGTTCCGGCAAGAAGGTGCCAGCACCCCTGCTGCGCTTTCGCGCCGACGACGCCCTCGCCGCCGCCTTCCCCGCCGCCCAAGCGTGTCCCGAGACCTTGCCGCCGGGCCCCATCGAGGTGCCGCTCGAACACCCGATCGTGGCGCAGACCGTGCATGACGCGCTGCATGAAGCGATGGACATCGATGGCTTGCTGGCGTTGTTGACGCGCATCCGCGAAGGCGACATCGCGCTGCGCGAAGTCGACGCCGCCAGCCCGTCGCCGTTCGCCGACAGCATTCTGCATGCGATGCCCTACGCGTTTCTCGATGACGCGCCGCTAGAAGAACGACGCACGCAGGCCGTGACCACGGCCCAGCGTGGTGCCCGCCACCGCGGCAGCGACCACGGCGACAGCGAACTCGACGCCTTGGCGGTGCGCCTCGTGCAAGAGCAGTGTTGGCCCGACCCGCGTTCGGCCGCCGAACTGCACGAAGCGCTGGGCTGGATGGGTTGGCTCGCCGTCGCCGAAGTCACACCCGCGTGGCAACCGTGGCTCGATGAACTGGCCGCCGACGGGCGCGCCATCGCCGACGGCGATCGCTGGTTTGCCGCGGAGAGCAGCCGCGAACTGGTCGCTGCATGGCGCGGGCGACTCGAGGCGGTGTTCCCGCTGTGGTGCGATTCGTTGGCGCCGGACGACGACGAGACACTGCGCCGGTTGCAAGCGGAAGGCATCGCGATGCGAGCCAGCTGCGGCGGCCGCGCGCTGTGGGCCCACCGTCGGCTGCTGGCGCGCTGCCGCGCCAACATGCTCGAGCGCCTGCGCGCCGCGGTGCAGCCGGTCAGCCAAGCTGACTACGAACAGTTCCTTCCCGCCTGGCAACACGCCAATGCGCACACGGCGCGCTCGGGCCCGCGCGGGCTCGCCGAGACCCTGCAACAGTTGGCGGGTGCCAGTTTGCCGAGCAGTGAATGGGAGGACGACGTGCTGCCGCGCCACCTCGACCGCTACCACCGCGAATGGCTCGATCAGTGCACGCTCGCTGGCGAGTTCGTGTGGCTGCGACTTTGGGGACCATGGCGCGGGCCATTGGGCCGCTGTGGCATCAGCGTGTTGCCGCGCGCGGAGCTGTCGGCATGGCTCGAGCTGCCGCTCGAACGCGCGGTCGCGACCGATCTCGGCGCCGCAGGGCGTACGTTGTTCGACTTGTTGACGCAGCGCGGCGCCTTGTTCCCCACGGATCTGCAGGCGCAGAGCCGGTTGTTGCCGAGCCAAGTGGAAGAGGGCCTCGGCGAACTGGTCGGGCTCGGGCTCGCGACCTGCGACTCATTCGCGGCGATGCGGCAATTGGCGATTCCGCCCAGCCGGCGCGCGTTCCCGCTGTATGCCGTCGGCCGCTGGAGCCTGTTGCCGCTGCCGCCTGCAGAGACGCGCGCGAGTGAAGCGGCGATCGAGTTGTGTGCGCGCGCCTTGCTGCACCGACTCGGCGTCGTCAGCCATTCCCGTCTGCTGCACGACAAGTTCCCGGTGCCTTGGCGGCTGTTGCTGCGTGCCCTGCGAGGAATGGAGTTGCGCGGCGATGTACGCGGCGGCCGCTTTCTTGCCGGCGATTCTGGCGAGCAATACGCTTTGCCCGCGGCGTTGACGCAACTGCGCGCCGCGCGTTCGTCGCTACACCAGAAGGAGACGTCGGCATGAAACTCACTCTCGTCGGTTGGTTCGTGCTCGAAGCGCACCGCCGTCGACGTCCCTCGGCAGTCGGTGGCCTCGTTGTCGGGCGATCCGTTGCTGCCCGCGGCACTGCCGAGGCCAGCCTCTGGGAGCTGGGTCAGTTCGGCCAGTTGGGCCAGCCGAACGAGATCGCCAGAAGGCGCAGGAAGGCCCACTTGTCGCCGCCGCCGGGAATGCCCGGGCAGGGCGCGCCAAACGGGCCCTGCGGCACGTTGATCTGCCGAGGCTGTAGCCGGTTCACCGAGAAGTCGAGCACTTCGGCGAGGTTGTTCGCGGTCGCATCACGCACGGTCAGCGGCTGCAGGTTCCATCGCCACTCGATCATGCGCAGCACGGAGCAGTGCTCCAGCTCGATACTTGAGACGCGCGCGGTGGCGAACGGGGAGACGACGATGCAGGGGACGCGGAAGCCGAGCCGGCCATCGCTGCCGGCCAGTTGGTCGCCGAGCGGGATCGCCCGCACCGGCGGCGGCACGTGATCGAAGAACCCACCCCACTCGTCGTAAGTGAAGACCAACACCGTGTGCGGCCAATTGGGGCTCGTCGTCACGGCCTGGTAGATCCTTTGCATGAACGCCTGCCCATTGCGGACGTCGGCGTGCGGGTGATCGTCCGCCGATGTGCCGCTCGCGGCATCGAGGAAGCGCGGGTCGATGAAGGAGACCTTCGGCAGCGTGCCAGCGGCCGCGTCGGCCAGGAAGGCCGAAAACGGCCGCGAGATCGGCAGGTACTGAAAGCCCCACAAGGCGACGAACGGCACGTCGCTGAAGTAGTAGCGCGCCTCGAGGTTCGCGGCGGCCAGTCGATCCAGGATCGTCGGCAGCGTGCACAGCTCGAAGGCGTTGGTGAGCCGGTCGGTCTGGGCCGCGTACTGGTAGATCTTGTTCGGCCACGTCTCGGCCATGATCGAGCAGAAGTAGCGGTCGCACGTGGTCCAGTGGCGCGTGACCTCGCTGAAGAACCTCAGGTCATTCCGTTTGTAGAAGCCGATCGCGAACTCGTCGTTGGCGCCGGCGCGCAGCCAGCCGTCACAGGCGCCATTGTTGAACTCGACGCGACCGCCCAGATAGCTGTGGTCTGGATCCGGATGCGAGCAACCTTGGAAGTCGGGGGCGAGCCGGAACGTCGTGCGCGGCAGGCCAAGCTGGTCCAGGTATGTGATGTCCTCTTGCCTGCCGTCCGCCTGCGGCAGCCACCCGAGGAAGTGATCGAACGAGCGGTTCTCCATCGTGACGACGATGACGTGTTCGATGCCTGATGCCCCGGGCTCCGGCAAGCCTTGGGCTGTCAGCTCGCTCGCTACGAGACCACCGATCGCGAGCGCGCCAAGGATGAGGGTGATGCGCTGGTACGGCGCTGCGAGGTCGTGGGACATGGTTCGAGGCATGGGTGTTCTCGGTGTGGCGGGACAGCTGTGGCAAATTGTGCGAACGAACACATCGGCGAGTCCGTCCACAGCAGGACGTCCGAAGCATTCACCGGCGAAACGAGTCAGGCGTGGCTGTGTGCAAATGGCATTCCACCCGCTGCGGCATGCTTTCGATGGTCGCCGGCCTGGGGAGAGAGCAGGGTCCTGATCGTGGTCCGCGATCAGCCCGACGGCCTCGCCGCCGTAACGATCGCGCCAAGATCCAGCCGATCCCCCATCGCCGCGTCGGCCATCGCCAGCAGCGCCTGCCCACGCGCGTCGACCACCAACACCCCGCCCTGCTGCAGCGCATCCCCTTCGATGCGACCCTGACGGAAGCCGCAGCAAAGCGCGCGCCACAGGTTGGCGACAAACCGCCAATGCAGGAACGCCCACCACGAACGCCGCAGACCTGCCGCGCCGAAGGCTTGGCGCTGCGCATCACTGAACACCGCGTGCTGGCCAGCGTGTGTGCGCGCGAAGTCCGCCGCCATCGCCGGCAGCCCGGTGCCGACGAAGAGCACGCGCGCGCCGGCCGCCAACAACTCCTGCTCCCGCGTTCGCAACTGCGACGCACGCTCGCGGCAAAACAGTCAACCGAAGTGGCGCAAGAACACGATCACTGTCGCCCGCTCGCCGAGTTGTTGGCGCAGCGTCGTCGCCTTGCCGTTCGCGTCTTGCAGTGGTGCCGCCAGCACTTGTGTGATGTCCATGGCCATCAGCGATGGAACGGCAGTTCTTGCACCCAGTGGAAACCGCGCTCCAACACGAACACCCGCTCGACGGTGTGCAGCTCGATTTGGCGGTCGCCCCACTTGCCCTTCAACACCAGCGTGCGCCGCTCGGCGCTGACTTGCTTGCGGTAGTCCTTCATCGTGCGCGGCTCGGGATGCGCGACCTTCACCCGCTTGGTGCCACGCGTGAACGTCCAGTCCTCCGCCTTGCCCGCACCCACCTTCATGCTCAAGACGCCAGCGGCGACGTCCTCCTTGTGCGTGAACGTGTGCTGGCGACCCGTCGTCTCGCGCGCGACCGCGCGGCCACCGCGATCGATCGAGAGAGACTTCCAGAGCATTGCGTCCGCCAGCGGCACCTCGACGCCTTCGAGCAGCATCTTCTCGACGTTCCAGAGGCCGTAGAGCTCGGGCCTCACCCCTTGCATTTCCTCGCGGTTGGCCATGGCCTTCATGTTCTGGAAGTGCGACTGCACCAGTGCGCACACTGCCCAGCTCCAGCCAAACACCGCCAACGTCCACACCAGCCATGGGCGTTTGACGACGGCGAGGTCGACGGGGCTCGACGGTCGGTTGCTGCCGAACAATGCCCACAGCCGCGAGCCGTAGGGAGCCAGCAAGAACACGGCGTAGAGCCACAGGTGCGTCGAGAACAGTTTGACCGGCACGTCGTAGAGCCAGTTCAGCGCGCAGACGTTCGTCATCACGGCAATCGCGACGAAGCAACCGAGCAGCGCCGTGCGTCGGTGAAACAGCAAGAGCCCGCCGAGCACTTCGCATGCCCCACCAAACAACTCGTAGGGCTTCGACGCCGCCATGAACAACCACACCATGCCCATCGGCGACTTGTCACCGATCTCCTGCGTCATACTCGTGAGGCCGACCTCGCCGAATTGGCCGGAGTAGAACTTCACCACCCCGTAGGTCAGCATCCAGAACGCCAGGTCCCAGCGCGCGAACAAGTGCAGCCAGCGACCAAGGCGCGGGTAGCCGCGACGGCTAAGGGGGAGCAGCGACCACAGCGTCGTCACCAACAGCGAGATGGCCACGATGCAAGCGAGCTTGACGAAGTCGTGCGCGGTGTCGCCACTGCCGGATGGCTGGATGATCACTTCGACCGGCGTCAGCTTGTGGTCGCTGAACCACATCGTCAGCTCGCCCCACCACGACTCGACCTTCGCCAACTGGGTCGCCGCGTCCGTTGGCCAGCGGAACGGCCCTTCGCGCAGCCACTGCCATTCGAACTCCATCGCCAGATAACCAAAGCCCTCGCCAATCGTGTTGAGCAGCAACGAGAAGGGCCGCGGCAGCGAATAGAGCAGGCAGTGGCACAGCAGGTAGCGGAAGCCCAGCAACTGCCACAGCGCCCAGCGAGGTGGAGCGAGAGCATCACGCGGCTCGCCGACTGGCACGGCAGCGGGCAAGGAAGAGGCCGAACTCGAAGTCATCAAGGCGCTTGGTTACCGCCCGCTAGCGAAAGCGCAAGCGCCTGCCCCACGGACGGCGCCAGCGGCGAGTGGGCGCACCCAGCCGCAACCACTACGTTGTCGCGGTGCCACAGGAACTACCCGCCGGCGTCGTGCTCGCTTGCCGTGACCTCGACGCGAACCAACGGTTCTTCGCGACCCTGGGTTTTCGCCTCGACCGCGTGTTTCCGGCCGACGCCCCTCGCCAGGTCGAACTGTCGGCGTTCGGACTGACCGTGTGCTTGCGACGCAGCGAGCGCGATGGTGGCGGTCATCTGCGATTGCCTGCTGACGAGCGGCGCACCTTGCAGGCACCGAACGGCGCCTGCGTCGAACTCGGTCGACCTCTCCACCCGCAAGCGATCACGAAGACCACGCCAACCTTCCGGATCTGGCGCGCGCACGACCTCGGCGGCTTTCACGACGGGCGCGCCGGCATGGCCTATCGCGACCTGCTGCCCGACCGCCTTGGCGGCGCGGTGATCGTGTCGCACATTCGCGTCGCGCGCGGCGGACCGGTTCCCGACTACGTGCACTTTCACCATGTGCAGGCCCAGGTGCTCTACGTGATCGCCGGCTGGGTTCGCGTGGTCTACCAAGACCAGGGCCCGCCGTTTGTCCTGCACGTCGGCGACTGCGTCGTGCAGCCGCCGCAGCTTCGCCATCGGGTGCTCGAATGCAGCGACGGCTTCGAAGTGATCGAAGTCGCGTCGCCGGCCGAACACGTCACCTGCGTCGACCACGAGATGACGTTGCCGACGAGCACACGCCACGCCGACCGAACGTTCTCGGGCCAGCGCTGCCATCATCACGTTGCCAGCGCCAGCCCAACCCGCGCCGCCGCGGACGCTGGCTTGGTCGAACGCGACTGCGGCATCGCCGACGCGACCAACGGGCGAGTTGGCGTGCGCGTGCTGCGCCGCGATGCATCGACCGCACCCAGTCGCATCGCCACCGCCGCGTCGCTGCGCTTGTGGCTGCCACAGACCGGCACGCTGACCGTGAACGGCGAAGCGTTGGGCCGTGGCGACACGTGTGTGCTGCCAGCGTTGCAGCACGCCACTGTGACGGCCGCGAGTGCCGATCTCGAACTGCTCGAGTTCTCGCTGCGCCTCGACGCCAACGAGCCGTGAACGGTCAGCGCACCACCAGATCCTGAAACCAGGTCTCCGTGTTGCTGGCGCCAAAGCCACACGCCGTCACGCTCTGCCACGTCGTCGGCAGTTCGAGCTCAACCCGCTGGCCCTGCGCCGTCGCCACCAGCGTATGCGCCGCGAGGTTGACAGTGACGACGAGTTCGATCGCCGCCTTGCCGTCCCATTCAATGGCGATGTCACGCCGTGACTTGCTGCCAGCGGGACCGCTGACGACGAGCTTCTTGGCGCCAAACTCGATGCCGGCACGCACAAACTCCGCTCGATTGTCGCCCGCTGCCAGCACCACGAAACCATTGCGCAATGGCCGCGCCGCCAACGACCGCATGCTCGTCGAGAACGTCGTCGCGCCCTCGCCCGTGAGCGGCTTCAGCATGTAGCCGCCTTGGGCATTGGCCCACACGCGCACACCACCGTCCGCCGCCACCATGCGCGTGATGCCCGCCGTCAGCGAGAAGGCCGGATCGATCGTGCCCGTGTCATCCCCGTACTCCTGCCGCAGCGCCTGCAAACGCTTCGTCAGCTGCGCGCGCACGTCCTTGTAAGCGGCATCGTCCGCGACGGAACGTAGTTCGTCGGGGTCCTTCTGCAGGTCGAACAGCTCGTACGCATGCCACTGCGGCTCGTAGTAGTGCACCAGTTTGTAGCGATCGGTGCGCACCCCGTACATCGCTGGCACCCGGTGCGTCGCCTGCGACTCGTAGTAGTGGTAGTAGACCGCGTCGCGCCAAGCGACGTCGCGACCTTCCAGCAGCGGCACCAAGCTCTTGCCGTGCATCGTCGCCGGTAGCGGCACCCCGGCGAGTTCGAGGAAGGTCGGCGCGAAGTCGATGTTCTGCGTCAACTGCGCTATCTCGCGCCCACCCGCGATGTGCCCCGGCCACTGCATCACGAGCGGCATGCGCAGGCACTCGTCGTCCATCCAGCGCTTGTCGTAGTAGCCGTGGTCGCCGAGGAAGAAGCCCTGATCGCTCGCATACACGACCAGCGTGTTGGCCTTCACTTCAGGGTGCGCATCCAACCACGCCAGCAAGGCACCGACACTGCGGTCGACGCCCGCGACGCAACGCAGGTAGTTCTTGATGTAGCGCTGGTACATCCACCGCACGCGTTCCTTGCCCTGCGGGTTCTCGCGCCGGAACGCGTCATCTTCGGCCGCGAACGCCGCATCCCACGCCGTTCGTTGCGCTGCGGTCATGCGCGCTCGCTGCTGCGACCACGCGCGATCGAGCTCGCCGAGTTGGCCCGCTTCGGCAGCGGTCGGCGGCACCATCAGGTCGTAGTGCAGCGTCAGGTGCCGCGCGATCTCCATCTCGGTCGACGCGCGCGCGGCGATGCGGCCGCGGTAGTCGTCAAACAGCGTGGCCGGCTCCGGCAGATCGCGATCACGAAACAAGCCGAGGTCGGGTTCAGCCGGCAGCCAGTTGCGATGCGGCGCCTTGTGCTGGCACATCAATACGAACGGCTTGTTCGGGTCGCGCTGTTCCAACCATTCGATGGCGAGCGCGGTCGTCAGGTCCGTGGCGTGGCCTGCCTTCTGCACGCGGCCCTGCTTGGTCAAGAACTCGGGGTTGTAGTACTGCCCCTGATCAGGGAACACCATCCAGTGGTCGAAGCCCACCGGCTCGCTCTCCAGATGCCACTTGCCAACGAGTGCGGTCTGGTAGCCGACCTGCTGCAGCAGCTTTGGGAACGTCGCCTGACTGCTGTCGAAGACATTGCCGTTGCGGCAGAAGCCGTTCGCATGGCTATGCAACCCGGTGAGGATCGTCGCGCGCGAGGGACCGCACAGGGCGTTGCCACAGAAGTTGGAACGGAACAGCACGCCACCCACCGCGATGCGATCGATGGCCGGCGTCTGGTTGAGGCGCGAGCCGTAGGCGCTGATGGCGTGGCAGGCGTGGTCGTCGCTGAAGACGAACAGAATGTTCGGTCGCGATCCGGCCAGCGGTTCTTGCGCGCGCAGCGCCGGCACGGTGGCGAGAACGCAGACGAGCAGGAGCCCCTTGACGGCGTAGCGTTTCACCAACGCAAGATAGGGGCGCGGCGCGCAGCAGGAATGCACTCGTCGAAATCCTGTCGCAGCGCCGTTTGCTTGTGGGACGAGATGACTGCGCGCTGGCTAGACTGCGCGCCTTCTTCTCTCCGTCGCCCAGAGGCTCATGACCGTCCCACCCGATCGCGGCGTCAGTCGCCGTTCGTTTCTGAAGGGCTCGGCCGTCGCCGGCATCGCCACGACCGGCATCACCGCGGCAGCTCACGCGACAGCCCCCAGCAAACCTGCCAGCTTCGGCCCCGGCGAGCACGAGATTGTGCTGCTCGTCAACGGCAAAGAACGCAAGGTCAAGGTCGAGACGCGCACGACGCTGCTCGATGCCGTGCGCGACGGCCTCGACCTCACCGGCGCCAAGAAGATCTGCGACCGCGGCGCTTGCGGTGGCTGCACCATGCTGCTCGATGGCGAGACGATCACCTCGTGCCTGACCCTGGCAATGGACGCCGTCGGCCACGAACTGCAGACCGTCGAGAGCCTCAGCGACGGCGACAAGGTGCACCCGCTGGTGCAGAACTTTGTGCATTGCGACGCCATGCAATGCGGCTTCTGCACCCCGGGCATGGTGATGAGCTCGTTGGCGTGCTTGCAAAAGCGCGGCAAACCGACGGACGCCCAGATGCGCCATGACCTGTCCGGCAACCTGTGCCGCTGCGGCACCTACGGCCGCGTGATGGAAGCGATCCAACGCACAGCGGTAGGAGGTGGCAAGTGAGCCACGAGCACAAGCCGGCTCTCGACGGGGTCGAGATCAAGATGGGTTACAGGTCACTGGGTGACCACCTCGCACCGGGCGACGCGAATGCACCGGGCGGCCAGGCCGTGCCGGGGCTGGCCGACCGCTTTGAGACGCGCACGGTCCAGCCGACGGCAGGCGACGCGCCGCCGTGGGACGCCAACACCAAGTTCACGACGGTCGGCACCGATGTCGACCGCGTCGACGGCCTGGCCAAGGCCACTGGCCGCGCCAAGTATTCGTACGACATGACGTTCCCAGGCCTGCTGCACGCGATGGTGCTGCGCAGCAAGGTGGCGAAGGGCAAGCTGACCGGCCTCGAACTCGAAGAGGCGAAGAGCATGCCCGGCATCGCCGCCGTCATCGCCTTGAAGGACCTCGGCGCCAAGGTGCGCTTCGTTGGCGACGGCCTCGCCGCAGTGGCTGGTCAAAACCTCAACCTCGTGCGCGATGCGATCGAGAAGATCCGCGCCCAGCTCGAAGTCGAAGAACACAACGTCGACTATGTGGTCGCCGACAACGCGCCCGCGCTTTCGGCCACCGGCGAGGTCGAGGACGATTGGCCCGAGAACGCCGAGATCACCACCGCCCTCGCCGAGGCGGCGGTGACGCACAACGCGACCTACCGCGTCGAAGTGCAGACCCACAGCTCGCTGGAGACCCACGGCGGGGTCGCCAAATGGACCGGCAACGACCTGGACATCTGGCTGTCGACGCAGGCGACCTTCGGCTGCCGCGGCGAACTCGCACGCGCACTGCAGGGCAAGGGCATCGACGCTGGCTCGGTGACGCTACACGCCGAGTTCGTCGGCGGTGGTTTCGGCAGCAAGTTGACGGCGGGCGTCGAAGGGCTGGCGGTGTGCCTGCTGGCGCACGCGGCCAAGGCGCCGGTCAAGCTGATGCTCGATCGCTTCGAAGAGCACACCACCACCGGCAATCGGCCGGGGGCGTTGATGCAGGCGCGGGCCGGCGTCGACGCCAAGGGCAAGATCATCGCCTGGGATTGGCGCAGCTTTGGTCACTGCGGCTTTTCCGGCAACGGCGGCAGCGTCGCCGTTCCCAACTACTACACCGCGGACGCCAAAGTGCGGCGCGACCACAAGGACCTGGCCGCCGACACCGACCCGCCGCGGCCGATGCGCGCCCCGGGCCACCCACAGGGTTGGTTTGGCGCCGAGCTGTTCCTCGATGAACTGGCGGCCAAGGCGGGCATCGACCCGCTCGAATTCCGTCTGCAGAACGACCGCGAGATGATTCGCCAAGACCAGTGGCGGTTCGCGGCGCACAAGTTTGGTTGGGCCGCCGGGCGCGCCCGCCAGAACGAGCCCGGTGCTCGCTTCGTCATGGGCGTGGGCCTTAGCAGTGCCCGCTGGGGCCAACTCGGCAACCCCGGTCGACCCCCACACGGCATCACCTGCCGCATCCACCAAGACGGCACCGTCGAGTCGCGCAGTGGCGCCCAGGACATCGGGGTTGGCACCAAGACCGTGATGGCGATGCTCACCGCCGAAGAACTCGGCATCGAACCGCGGCTCGTGAAGGCGACGACCGGCCACACCAGCGACCCGTCGGGGCCAGCTTCCGGTGGCAGCACCCTGACACCGAGCATTGCGCCAGCCGTTCGCCACGCCGCGCTCTTGGCGAAACAGCAGTTGGTGGAACTCGTCGCCAAGCACCTCGGCGTGCCCACCGCCGACGTCGTCTGCAAGGGCGGCAAGATCGGTGCTGGCCAAGGCCAGTTGGCGTGGGAGCAAGCCTGCAAGCTGATCGGCCCAAACCCCATCGACGTGCGCGGCCAGCGCTTCGCCAACTACGACGGCAAGCCGTTCCACGGCAGCCAATGCGGCGTGCAAATGGCCGAGGTCAAGATCGACACCTGGACCGGGCTCGTGCAAGTGACGCGCATGTTCGGCATCCAAGACTGCGGCCTCGTCATCGCGAAGAAGCTCGCCGAGAGCCAAGTGCTCGGCGCCATGATCCAAGGCGTCAGCTACGCGCTGCATGAGCAACGCATCATGGACAAGCGCAGCGGGCGCATGCTGAACGGCGACTTCCTGCGCTACAAGATCACCGGCAGTCAGGATCTGCCGCAGCTCGAGTGCCACCTGCATTCGATCGCGAACGGCCACGACAGCGTCGGCGCCGCAGGACTCGGCGAGCCGCCATCGGTTGCGTCGGCAGCCGCCATCGCCAATGCCGTGTTCCACGCGCTCGGCGCGCCCGTTCGCCATTTGCCCATGACGCCAGACAAGGTTCACCGCGCACTAGCCGCCAGGAAGGGATGATCCGATGAAGCCATTCACCTACGTCGTGCCGCAGTCGCTCGCAGAAGCGTGCGAAGCCAGCCAGAAGCCGAACACTCTGCTGAAGGGAGCTGGCATCGACCTGATCGATCGCATGAAGGAACGGCTGCAGACGCCCGAGCAGATCGTCAACCTGCTGCCGTTGAAGGACGAGCTGGCCGGCGTCGCGGTCGAAGCCAACGGCGAACTGCGCATCGGAGCGTTGACCACGCTGACGCAGCTCGAACAACACCAAGCGCTCGCCGCACCGGCCTTCGATGGCCTGCGCCTCGCGACCGGCATGACGGCGACCCCGCAAGTGCGCAACCGCGCCACCGTCGCCGGCAACATCCTGCAGTTCACCCGCTGCTGGTATGTGCGCAGCGAAGCGTTCCATTGCCTGCACGGCGGCCGCGGCCCCACGTGTTTGGCGATGACCGGCGAGAACCGCTACCACAGCGTGCTCGGCTGGTCGGACTGCGTGCGCGTGCATCCGAGCAACCTCGCCCCGCCGCTGCTCGCTCTCGACGCTGAGTACTCGACGCGACTTGGCGACAAAGTGCGGCGGCGCAAGTTCAGCGAACTGTTCCCCGCCGATCCGCGCGCACAGAACCCCGAGCACACGCTGGAAGCCGGTGAAATCGTCACCGCGATCCACGTTCCTGCGCAGCCCGCTGGCACGCGCTCGGCCTACTGCGAGAGCCGCGAGAAACTGACGTTCGACTGGGCGACGACGGCGTGTGCGGTGCGCCTCGTGCTCGCGGGCGGCGTCATCACGGCGGCCAACCTGGTGCTCGGTGCCGTCGCCCCGGTGCCGCTGCCGCGCGAAAAGGCCAGCGCCCTGTTGGTTGGTCAGAAGCCGTCGGCGGCACTGTTCGCCAAGGTCGCGGAGATGGCCTACGCGGGCGCCTCACCGCTCGCGCACAACGATTACAAGCTGACGATCGGCAAGGCGATCGTGCGGCAGGCACTGGACGAGGCTGTGAGGTAACTGCCATGAACGAGAAGATCACGACGCACGCCGATCTGGTGCCCAAGAACCTGTGCCCCTCGATGCTGATGAAGCATCTGCTGACGCATTCGCTGGGCGAACGCGTCTACGACAATCGCCAGTGGCCCGGCGATGGCTACTACTGGTGCGCGCGCACCTGCAACTGTGTCGGGCCCGACGATGAGATCGTGCACCCGAAGGACTGCCAGCCCGGCCGCCGCTGTTACGAAGGACCCGAGAGCTGACGTTCGCGGGCGGCGTCAGAGCGCGCGCGCGATCGCTGGCAGCCCAGCGAGCCACAGTCCCAACCACAGCACCGCGGCTGTGCAGACGGCGAGCACGACGACGGACGGCCGCGCCACCGCGAGCAGCGGCTTGCCGTTCGTCGGCGGCGCGTCCGCCAGCAAGACGGCGCGCACAATCAGCAAGTACGACCACGCGGCGACGGCGGTCGCCAACACCGTGATCAACGCGGCGACCACCAGGGCGGTCGTGCCGTCCGCCGCCAAGCCATGCGCGAACGCCTGCTGCAGCACACCCCATTTGCCGAGGAAACCGGCCAGCGGCGGCACCCCAGCTAGGCTGAACAAGAAGACGCACAACAGCGCCGTCACCACCGGGCGACGACTGCCAGCTCCCGCTAGGGCCGTGAGTTCGCACGAAGCGTGATCGCGTTCGAGGATCGACAAGCACAGCCACGCCCCGAGGTTGGCCGGCGCGTAGGTCAGCAGGTAGTAACCCGCCGCCGCGGTCGCGTCGTCGCCAGGCAAGCACGCGATCGCGAGCAAGACGATGGCGCCATGGCCAATGCCGCTGAAGGCGAGGATGCGTTTGGCATCGCGTTGGGCCACGGCGAGGAACGCGGCTGTGAGCACGCTGATGGCGCTCGCCGTCGCCAGCGCAGTCGCCACGGCAGAGGTCGCCACGAAGGACGTCGGCACAGCCAACTGCAGGCCGCGCACGAGGGCGGCGACGGCCGCGATCTTCGGCACGGTCGACACCACCGCGACACTGAGCGCCGGTGCCCCTTGGTAGACGTCCGGGGAATAGAAGTGGAACGGCACCAGCGTCAGCTTGTAGGCGATGCCGATGCTGGCGAAGGCGAGGGCGACGACAACCGGCACCGGCATGCCCGTGGCGACCGCCGCCCCGATGCCGACGAAGTCGAGATGACCGGTAATGCCAAAGATGTGGCTGATGCCGAACAGCATCAGGCCGCTAGCCGCGCCGCCGAACAGCACGAACTTCATGCCCGCTTCAGCGGCCAGCCGATGGCCGCCCCGGAAGGCCACGAGCGTGTAGCTGGCGAGACCGATCAGTTCGAGCCCGAGCCACAGCGGCACGAAGTTGGCGGCGGCGGCGGTGAGCAGAGCGCCAAGGCCGATCGCGAGCACCGACACCGACCAAGCGCCCTGGTCGGTGCGCGCTCGCCGTTCCCCCGCCCCAGCGAGCAACACAGCGGCGGTGCAGGCCAGGATGAGGCAGCGCGCCAGGTTGGTGAGACCGTCGATCGCCAGCATCGAGCCGACGTTCCCGGTCGGTGCAGCGAGGCTGAACGTGAAAGCAAGTGCGCAGGCGAGCAGGCCAAGCCAAGGCGTGATGTTGCGCGTGCGGCTGCCAGGCAACAGATCGGCAGCGAGAATGGCGCACAGACCGGCAGCGAGTGCTGCTTCTGGGCGCAAGAGCGAGAAGTCCGTGGTCGCGGCAGCGAGGCTCATCGCAACGCTCCTTGCACATGCATCAGCAGCGCTTCACACGCGGGCCGCAGCGCATTGACCAGCGGTGCAGGCCAACAGCCGAGCACCACCAACAACACCACGAGCGGCAGCATGGCCGCAAGTTCGCGGCGATCGCAGTCGGGGAACGTCGCGTGCTCGGCATGGCGCAGCGGTCCGAAGGCGACGCGCTTCACCGTCCACAGCATGTAGGCCGCCGACAACACCACCGACAGCGTGGCGATCGCAGCGAGCCACGGGAACGAGCCTTTGGCGGTGAAGGCGCCGAGCAAGGCGAGCAGTTCGCCGACGAAGCCCGCGAGCCCCGGCAAGCCTGCACCAGCGAGCGCCGCCACCAGCAACAGCCACGCGAACCGCGGCATCGGTCGCATCAGACCACCAAAGCCGGCGACGTCGCGATGGTGCGCGCGGTCGTAGACCACGCCGACCAACACGAAGAGCAGCGACGACGACAAGCCGTGCGTCACCGCTTGCACCAAGCCGCCGATGGCGCCGACGGCGGTCATGCTGGCGAGTCCGAGCAGGCAGAAGCCCATGTGCGAGACCGACGAATAGGCGACCAGCCGCTTGAGGTCGCGCTGCCCCAGCGCCGCGTACGCACCCCACAAGATGCCGACGAGGGCGATCACGCCGAGCGTCGGCGCCCATTCGATCGCCTGGCTCGGGAACAGCGGCCAGGCGACGCGGTAGAGGCCGTAGACGCCGAGCTTGAGCAACACCCCGGCCAACAGCACCGACACCGCAGTTGGCGCCTGCACGTGGGCATGCGGCAGCCACGTGTGCAGCGGCACCGCCGGCACCTTCACCAGGCACGCTAGCAAGACCGCCAAGAAGCCGAACGCCGCCAGCGACCAACCGAGGAAGCGCGCGTCGGCCCAGGCGTTCGCTTGCAGGGCGAGGTGGCGCAGGTCGAAGCCGCGCGGCACGTGCACGGTGGCAATCGGGCTGTCGGCCGTGCGCAGCACCGGCAGGCCATGCAAGGTGGCGCCGCCGTCGATGCTGTAGGCCGCGATCGTGCTGGCGGGCACCAGCACGCTGCGCCCTGCCGCCGGCGTCACACTCCACAGGGCGAGCAACATCGCCAGCATGGTGACGCTGCCAGCCAACGTGTAGGCGAAGAACTTGAGCGCGGCGTAGCGTCGCTGCGGACCGCCGAACACGCCGACCAACGGCAGCATCGGCAGCAGCACGGCTTCCCACGACACGTAGAAGACCAACAGATCGAGCGCCACGAACACGCCGTTCATCGCCGCCAGCAACAGCAGCACCAGGGCGTGGTAGGTGCCGGGGCTGCGTTCGTGCCGCCACGCGACGATCGTCGCCATCGCGGTGACGAGGCCCGACAAGAACAGCATCGCTGCCCCCATGCCGTCAACGCCGACCGCGAGGTTGGCGCCGAAGTCCGGGCTCCACGCCAACGATTGCTGGAGACGGAAGTCAGCGCCCGGGTGCTGCGCAAAGTCGAGCAGCGCGTAGCCACCGATCGCCAGCGTCAACAGGCTGCCGGCCAACGCCAACCAGCGTGGCCACACAGCCGAGCGCAGCAGCAGGCACACCGCCGCCAACAGCAGCGGTGCTACCAGGCACCACAGCAGCGGGCCGATCATTGCAACGCCCCCACCAATGCGGCCACGGTCGCGAGCACGAACGCCGCGGTGACGTAGACGGTGAGCCCACCGCCGTGAAACCACGAGCCAGCGCGCCCGAGCCGCCAAGCTCCGCGCGCGGCATCGTCGACCAAGCCATCGAGTGACACTTCATCCGGCGCGTTGGCGACATCCTGCAGCGCAGCGAGCCGCTCGGCACTGCCGAGGTCGAGCCTGGCGGTGGCCTTGGCGAGCGTTTGCCCAAGGCCGCGCGTGAACACGCGATCCCACAAGCGGTCGATGCCCCACAGCTCACTGCAGGCCACGTGCAAGCGCCGCAGGTTTGTGGCCAAAGCACCGGCAACGTCGTGGCCCTTCGATGGCGCCCACCAGAACACCCAGCCTGCGAAGACGCCGCCGATCGCCAGCAGCGACAGCGCCAACACCATCGCCGGGCCGTGCGTCTCGCCGTGCTGCACATGCAGCCAATCGCCGATCGTCCACGGCAACGCCAAGGTGAACGGCAGCAGCACGCACATCGCGATCGCCGCGGCGGGGCTCGGATCGTGCGCATGGTGCACGAGCTCGGCATCGCGTTCTCGCCCTGCGAAGATCGACAGCCACCAACGCAGCATGTAGGCCGCCGTCAGCAAGCTGCCGACACTGGCCAACACGAACGGTCCATAGGCAGCACCGCCGTCGGCGAGTGCTGCCGACAGCGACGCCGCCAGCACCGCGTCCTTGCTGAAGAATCCGCTCAGCAGCGGGAAGCCGCCGAGGGCCAACACCGCCAGCAGACTGGCCCACGCCGTGATCGGCATGCGCTTCCTCAGCCCGCCCAAGCGATGCAGATCTTGGCAACCGTGCACGGCGTGGATGACCGCCCCGGCACACAAGAACAGCAGGCACTTCGCAAACGCGTGCGTGAACAGGTGGGCCAGGCCAGCGTCGCGGCCACCGTGGGCAGCGCCCGCCGCCAGCCCAACGAACATCAACCCGAGTTGGCTGACGGTCGAGTAGGCGAGCACGGCCTTCAGGTCCCACTGAACGCAGGCAATCGAGGCCGCGAGCAGGCACGTGATGCCACCCGTCCAGCCGACGACCAGCAGCGCATCCGGGGAGAACAGCGGGTAACAGCGCGCCACCAAGAACACGCCGGCCGCCACCATCGTCGCCGCGTGAATGATCGAGGAAGCGGTCGTTGGCCCCTGCATCGCGTCGGGCAGCCAGGTGTGCAAAGGGAACTGCGCACTCTTGCCGATGGCGCCCGCGAAGATGCCGAGCGCGCCGAGCCCCAGCAGACTGCTCGCCGACAAACCAAGGAACGTGGCCGTGCCGACGGGCTCGGCACTGGCCAACGTCGCCAGTTGCGAGAAGGCGAGCACGTCACCGCTGCGCCCCGCCAACAACGACGCCACCAACAAGGCGCCGATGCCAAGCAAGAAGCCCGCGTCGCCGACGCGGTTCATCACAAACGCTTTCAGCTGCGCGTGCGCGGGGCTGAGCTGGTGTTCCAACACGCCGCGCGCACCTCGGCCCTTGTTGCTCTGGTAGTCGGGATCGTCACTCGCCGCCGGCTTGTCGAACCAAAAGCCAATCAACAGGTAGCTGCCAAGGCCGACCAGTTCCCAACAACAAAAGGTCAGGAACAGGTTGTCGCTGAGCACGACCCCGAGCATGGCCGCGACGAAGCCGCAGAACTGCCACGGGAAACGCGCGGCGAGTGGGTCGTCGTGCATGTACCAGGCGTTGAAGACGAGCACCACCGCCGCCAGCACGCAGACAATGGTCGCCATCACCGCCGACATCGGATCGATCAAGGTGCCGACGCCCAACGTGAACGAGCCGAGGTCGAGCCACAGCGCGTGCGGGCCCTGCACGGCCACTCCGCCGCCGACGACGGTCACCGCCATGCTCGCCGCCAGCACCGCCGCCACCGCCATCGCCGCGGCCGCGGCGTAATGAGCGAGCTTGGCGCTGCGCAGGCAGCCAACCACGACGGCCGTGACGAGCGGCAACAACCACACCACGACCGACAACGCACCCGTGCTCACGAACGCAGCTCCCGCGTCTTTTCGAGATCGACATCGCGCGTCGTCTTGTAGACCGCGAACAACATGGCCAACGCCAACGCCGCCTCCGCCGCGGCGACGACGATCACGAACACCGCGGCCGTCTGCCCCTGCGGATCGGTAGCCGAGGCGCGAAAGCGGCCATACGCCGCAAACTGCAGCGCCGCGGCGTTCAACAACAGCTCGAGGCCGATCAGCAAGCCGATGGCGTTGCGACGCGTGGTCGCGGCCAGCACGCCCGCGGCGAACAACACCGTCGAGATGGCCAAGTAGGCATCGAGACGGTCTGGCGAGAACTCAAGCACGCTCCGCCTCCGCACGCACACGAAAGCGCTGCACCGTGATGACGGCGCCGACCAAGGCGACGGTCAGCAACAGACCCGCGGCCAAGAACGGCACGAACCAATCGCCAACCAACAGGTCGCCGACGGTGTTGGTGCTGCCGGCCATCGCGTCCGGCACCATGCCGGGTTCACTGCGAGTTGGCTGCAAGCCGACCCCGTTCTGCATGCCAACCGTGGCCATGCGCCAAGCGAGCACGAGGGCGAGCGCACCCGCACCGCTGCCGATGACCAGCGTCGTGACCCGGCGCCGCTGCTCGGTGCCCATCGCATCGGCGCTGAACAAGGTGGCGAACAGGATCAGCACCAGCACGCCGCCGATGTAGACGATCACCTGCACGCAGGCGAGCCACGGTTGTTCGAGGAACAGGTAGAGACCGGCGACCCCGAGCAGGCACAGCCCGAGCAGCAAGGCGGCGTGGAACACATTGCGCACCAGGGCTGCCCCCAGTGCACCAACTAAAACCATCGCACAGCACAGCCAGAACAGCAGCGATTCGATCACGGACTGGCTCCGTCCGGTGGGGTTCGCTGCGGTTCGAGCGGGCTCGCTGCCGGGACGGCAGCAGCGGCAGCAGCAGCGGCAGCGGCAGCGGCAGCAGCCGCAGCGGCGGCGCTGGCGGCCTTGGCCTTGGCAGCGGCGGCCGCCGCATCCTTCGCCTTCTTCTTCGCTTCGCGTTCGGCGTCGGCGACTTGCTTCTGCTCCGGCGTGAAGTAGCCAAGACCGTAGATGCCGATCAGGTGCGGCCCTTCCGCATCGATGTGGGCCTCGAGCCACGTGCGATCGTCGGCGGACAACTGCTCGCGCGGCGCCGCTGCCAACCGATGCAGCCGATCCATGTCGGGCGCATCGAGGTGCTGTTGCAGTTGCGACGAATTGCGACGGAACAAAAACCGCTGGCCAAGGTGTCGCGGGTCCAGTTCGAACGTCGCCGTCATCGACAGCGAGTCCGTCGGGCAGGCGCGCACGCACAGGCCACAATAGATGCACTTGCTAAGGTCGATGTCGAACAGCGAGGCGCGAATCTTGTTGTCGCCATCGCGTTCGCCCGCCATGCGGAAGCAGTCGACGGGGCACACCGCGTCGCAAGCGTGGCAAATGATGCAGCGCTTGGCGTCGTTGACGAGGTGACCACGCTGACGATCGCCAACCACTTCGGCTGGCTGCTCCGGGTACTGACGCGTCAGGGCCGCGGCACCACCTTCATTGCGCAGGTTCTCGACGAGAAAGCGCCCGGTGGTTCGCATGCCGGTCAAGAACGAGCCAATGCCTTCGTAGACATCATTCACCCACGCGAGGATCACGAGCCGCCTCCTGTTAGTTGCCGCAGAGCTGGATGCAGTTGGCCGTGCTTCTTGCGGGAAGCGCGCACCAGGCCCAACACGACCGCCACCGGAATCGCCCAAGCAACCAGACGACCGATCAGACCAAGGTCCGCATGCGGACTGGCTGGCAAGCGGCCAAACGGCGCCCCGAGCACCGTGCCGCCAGAACTCACCATCGTCACTGCGAGCCCGAGCAGGCAGACCAGGCAGATCGGCACCAGCTTGAGCCACGACAACCGCATCACCTGGTCGACGCGAAAGCGCGGCAGCGTCCAACGAATCCACATCATCACGAGGAACGTCACCGCGACCTTGCCGACGAACAGCGCGAGATGCACGAAGGTCTCCAGCAGCACCGGCAGGCCGACGATCCACTCTTCGCACAACGGACTCTGGTAGCCGCCGAGAAACAGCGTCGCGAACAGCGCCCCGATCAGCAGCATCTCGGTGTACTCCGCCATCGCGAACATGCCCCACCGCAGCCCCGAGTACTCGGTGTTGAAGCCCGACACCAGTTCGCTCTCCGCCTCCGCCATGTCGAACGGCGACCGCTGGCACTCGGCGAGCCCGGCGATGAAGAAGACCACGGCGAGCAGCAACAGGAACGGACTCTGCAGCAGGTTCCAGCCGACCATCGAGAACACGCCCGGCTGGTACTGCTGTCCAACGATCACGTGCAAGTCCATCGACCCGCACCACAGCACGACGCCCGCGACCGCGAGACCAACTGGCACTTCGTAGCTGACGAGCTGGGCGACGGCGCGCATGCCACCGAGCAGCGACCATTTGTTGCCAGAGCCCCAGCCAGCCATCTTCAGCGCGACGACGACGATGCCGGACACCGCGATCGCGAACAGCGCGCCAACGGAAGTCTCCAGCATCACCATGTGCTGCGTGAACGGCACGACGCAGAACGGCACGAAGGCGCCGACCAAGGCCAAGTACGGCGCCATGCGGAACACCAACCCATCGGCACCGCTTGGCACGATGTCTTCCTTGCCGAGCATCTTGACGCCGTCGGCGACCAATTGGCCAAGACCCAGCCGCTGCGAGACCTTCAAGATCGTGCGCACGACGGGCAGTTTGCAGAACGCAGCGAACACGCGGTCCTGGCGCGCGCGCGGCAGGAAACACAGGATCGCGCGAAAGGCGAACCGCAGGGGGCCATCGAGGCCGACGGTGTTGGGGCCAACGCGTCGCTGTATGGCCGCGGCGATTTTGCGTTCGAAGATCTGCCCGAGGGCGGCGATCGGGAACACCACCACGAGCATCGGTGCAATCCACAGCAACAGCACCGCCATCGTGACGGCGAGCCAGGCCGGCATGCCGATGCCCACGAACCAGTGCGAGAGACCATCGACGCCGTAGCCGAGCCCGTTCATCGATCGATCTCCGGCACCACAATGTCGAAGCTGCCGATCACGGTGACGACGTCGGCCAGGAAGATGCCGCGCATCACCTTGTGGAAGATGCCTGCTGCTGAGAACGAACCGGTGCGGCAGCGCACTCGGTACGGCACCTTGGTGCCATCGCTGACGAGGAAGTAGCCCATCTCACCGCGCGGCGCTTCGGTGCGGCAATGCACTTCGCCCTTCGGCGGTTTCTTCAGCTGCCGGCTGACGTCCGCTTGGTAGCCACCGGTCGGATCGTTGGCCTTCACCGCCGGTGGCGGCAGCAGCTTCAGGGTCTCGCGGCACAAGCGCACGGACTCTTGGATCTCGAGCAAGCGGACCACGTAGCGGTCAAAGCAATCGCCGACCTTGCCATGGCGGCCGGCAAAACACTGGCCCACAGGCACGCGCACGGCGAGCTGGCCATAGAGGCCGTAGCTCTCGTCGCGCCGCAGATCCCAATCGACGCCACTGCCGCGCAGGTTCGGCCCGACCAAGCCCCACGCGATCGCTTCGGCGGCACTGACGGGAGCCACCGACGCGCAGCGATCGCGAAAGATCGTGCTGGTGGTGATCAGCTTGTTGAAGCGCACCATCTCGCGTTCGAACTGGTCGAGGAAGCGCGTGATTTCCTCGCTCGCCTGCGCATACAGGTCGAAGGCGACGCCGCCGATGGTGACGTAGTTGTAGGTCAGCCGCTGGCCGCACAGCTTCTCGAAGATGTCGTTGACCAGTTCGCGTTGCGCGATCGCGTGCAAGAACGGCGTGTAAGCGCCGACGTCCATCGCCATCGCGCCGACCGCGACCAGGTGGCTGCTGATGCGGTTGAGTTCGGCGACCAAGACCCGGATGCACTCGCCGCGCAGCGGCACCTTCACGGCACTCGCCGCGTCCGTCGCCAACAACTGCTCGACGGCGAGGCAGTAGGCGAGGTTGGCGTTCATCGCGCAGACGTAGTCGACGCGATCGGTGTAGGGCACGAACAGCGGCCAATCGATGCACTCGCCGATCTTCTCGATGGAACGATGCAGGTAGCCGTGGTCGGGCGTGCAGGTGGCGACGACCTCGCCATCGCTCTCGACGACGATGCGCAAGACACCATGGGTCGCTGGATGGTGCGGCCCCATGTTGAGCGTCATGCGCTCGCCGTTGGGCGTCATCGCTTCGATCGTCATGCCGCACCTCCAGCGGGGGGCACGGCTCCGGGTGGAGCGGCCACTGGCGGCACGGCTACCGGCACGGCACCGCGCGGCGGCGAACTCTCGAAGTGCTGCCCATCGCGCAGATGCAGCACGCCGTGGTAGTCGTCCGGATAGCGGTAGTCCTTGCGCAGCGCGTGCCCGACCCAGTCTTCGGGGCACATGATGCGCCGCAGCGACGGATGGCCGGAAAAGTGCACACCGAGCAGGTCCCACACTTCGCGTTCGAAGTAGATAGCCGCCGGCCAAATGCCACTCATCGTCGGCACCGCACACTCACTGCGTGGTGCCAGCACCTTCAAAGTCAGCTTGTGGCGATGCTGGTAGCTGAACAGCAGGTAGACGACCACGATCGCATCGCTACTCGGCGTGCTCGGATACTTCAAGGCGTCGTAGCCGGTCAGGTCCATCACCGCATCGAAGCGCAGCGTCGCGTCATCGCGCACGAAGCGAGCGACTGCCGGCAACGCCGCCGCCGGCACCAACAAGAACGGCTGCCCGTTGTCGGTTGTCTTGGCTTGCACGTCAGCGAACGCCGTCGTGACCTTCGCCGCAATCCCCGCCGGAGCGAGCGCGCTCATTCCTTCGCCTTCTCCACGACCGGCGGCACAGCACAACCGCCGCCGCCGAATGGCGCCTCGTGACCCGCGACGATGTGCGGCGTTGTCTCCCGCACACCCAGAGTCCGGTACTTGCGAACGCGCTCGCGCAACGCCATCACGCCATCGATCAAGGCTTCGGGGCGCGGTGGGCAACCGGGGATGTAGACGTCGACCGGCACGTACTTGTCGACGCCGTTCAACACCGAGTAGCTCCACTTGCTGAACGGGCCACCGCTGTTGGCGCACGATCCCATGCTGACGACCCAGCGCGGTTCCGTCATCTGCTCCCACAGCGTGCGCACCCGGCCCGCCATTTTGTGGGTGATGGTGCCGGCGACGATCATCAGGTCGGCTTGGCGCGGCGTCGCGCGCGGGATCATGCCGAGGCGATCGACGTCGTAGCGCGGCCCTCCTGCCTGCATCAGTTCGATGCCGCAGCAGGCCGTCGCGAACAGCAGGTAGAACAGCGAGTTCTCCTTGCCCCAGGCCAAAAACTCGTCGACGGCGGCGAAGTGCACCTGCTCGTCGAGGCGGTTGCCCGGACGTTCCTGCGTGTGGTCGTTCATGACGGTTCGCGCGGGGCCATTTCGGCCTCGCCCTCGATCGGTTCCACCGTTCGGTCCCAAGCAAAGCCGCCCTTCGCCGCGACCCAGAACAGGCCGAGCGCCAAGGTGCCGACGAAGGCGCTGACCTCGAAGAACACCAAGGTGCCCTGGCCTTGGCCAAGCCAATGCAGGCAGCGCGGCAACACGGGCCACAACAAGGCGAGCTCGACGTCGAACACCAAGAACGCCAAGGCGACCGTGGTGAAGCGGTTGTTGAAACGAAACCACGCCGACCCGACCGGCTCTTCCCCACATTCGTAGGTCGACAAGCGCTTCTGGCTGTCGTGAATGCGATCGAACACGCGCGTGATGATGCGCACCACGAGCAGCGCCCCGCCGACCACCGCGAAGGCCAACAAGCCGACGACGGCGACGCTGACCCAGCTGCCGTAGGGTTGGTTGGCCGCGGGCACAGTGGCCGCCATGAGCTCAGTCGGGACGAACATTCGGGGGCAAGCAAGTTACCGAACAAGTCCCGCCGCCACAACGTGGGAGACACTCTCGCTCAAGAAGTCACGGCCGCCGCCAGGGCGCCATGGCATCGACGATCAGCCAGCCTTGTTCACCGGCTCCAACAACTTCTTCAGCCGCAGCCACTGCAGCTCGTGGCTGTGGCCATTGACCGCTGGGTGCAGCCCGTGCCGCGAGCGCGGGTAGACCATCAGCTCGACGTTCTGCTTGCCCGCTGACTGCAGTTCCCACAGCAGCTGCATGGTGTTCTGCAAGTGCACATTGTCGTCCATGCTGCCGTGGATCAGCACCAAGTGGCCGCGCAGGTTCTTGGCCGCCTTGACCACCGAGGTGCCGTCGTAGCCAGTCGGATTCTGCTGCGGCGTCTGCATGTAGCGCTCGGTGTAGATGGTGTCGTAGAGCCGCCAGTCGTGCACACCGGCACCGGCGAGACCGAGGGCGAACTTGTTGCTGTGCGTCAGCGCGTATGCCGACATGAACCCGCCGTAGCTCCAGCCACTGATCGCCACGCGCGCGGCATCGCCACCAAACTTGGCGACGACGTGGTCGACGGCGTCTTCCAGATCCTTCAGCTCCTGGGTGCCGAGTTGCTTGTAGCAGGTGCCGGTGTGCACCTGGCCGCGGCCGCTGGCCGAGCGCACGTTCACTTGCAGAATGACGAAGCCCTGCTGCGTCAAGAACTGGTGGTAAGTCGAGTGGCTCCAGCTATCGCGCACCGTCGGCGCATCAGGACCTGAGTAAGTCGGCAAGAACACGGGGTAACGCTGCCCTTCCTGCCAGCCGCTCGGCAACTGCACGCAGGCATCGAGTTCGTAGCCATCGCGCGCCTTGATCGAGAGCCGCTGCCGTTCCGAGAACGCGTAGGTCTTAGCGCCCTCGCCCTTCGTCGCCTGGCCGACTTCGCGCACCACGGCACCGCTGTTGCCATCGAGCACGCGCACCTTCGTCGGCTGGTCCATCGCCGACCAGCGATCGAGCACGAACGCAGCATCGCGCGACAGTTCGTACTCGTGGGTGCCGACGCCGGGCGTCAACGACACCAGGTCCTTGCCGTCGAACCCGATGCGATAGAGATGCCGACCCGTAGCACCGTCCTTCGTGCCCTCAAACCACAGTTGCTGCTTCACCTCGTCGACGCGGTCGATACGGCGCACCTGCCATTCGCCACTGGTGATCGCCGCCAGCAGCTTGCCGCCCTTCTCGTAGTGGTAGGCGTGGGCGTAGCCGGTGCGCTCGGACAGCCACAAGAACGTGCCGTCTTCGAGCCACCGCGGCGACTCGGGACGATTGACCCACGTCGGCGACTCTTCGCGAATCCACTTCGTCAGCGCCCCCGTCGTCGGCTCGATGGCACACAACTCGGCCCACGTCTGGATGCGATCCTGGATGGTGGCGAGCAGCGTCTTGCCATCCTGCGTCCATTCGACGCGCACGACCAGCGCATCCTTCGGGAAGGTCGACAAGTCGACGGCGACGATCTTCTGGCCATCGCGATGCGCGATCGACAAGCGCGCGAACGGATTCGGATCGCCGGCTTTTGGGTAGTTGGTGACTTCGCTGACGACGCTGCGTTCGCGGTCGAGGAAGCCCTCCGGCACGTGGTTGACGATGGTGAACTCGCGCACTGCCGACTCGTCAAGCGAGAGGAACGCGCACATCGAGCCGTTCGCATTCCACCAGTGCGCCTGGAAGTCGCCGCGGCCGTACAGCTCCTCTTGATAGACCCAGTCGTGCAGGCCATGGAACAGCTCTGGGCCGCCGTCTTTGGTGACGGGCCACACCGCCTTGCTTGCGACATCGACGACGAACAAGTTGTTGCCGCGCACAAAGGACGCCGCACTGCCGTTTGGACTCAGGTGCGCTTCTTCCTTCCGACCAGCGGCGGCGCCATCCGTGGTCAGTTGCACGCCACGCACAGGCGCCGCCGCCGGCCCTGCCGTCGGTGCACGCCGACGCGCGCCGCCACGACCGCCGCCGACCGGTTGTTCGTCGAGCCACAAATCGCCATCGCGCACCACGACGACCTTGCGCATCGCCGGCGCTGGGGCGGCGGCCGCCGGGCCCTCGTCGATTGGCTTCGCCTTCGTTTGACCCGTCGCCGGATCGAACCACACCGGCTTGGTGTCGTCGATCTCCAGGTGCCGACCATCAACCGCCCAGACCGCCTTAGGCACCGGCCCCTGCCACAAGATCGTCTTCTTGGTCTGCTCGTAGGTGAGTCGCTCGACGCCCTGGGCGTAGGCCGCGGGCAAGAAACTCAGGAACGCGGCGAGCGAGGAGAACAGCAGTGGGTTGGGCAAACGCATGGGCCTGATTCGTCTTTGGATCGAGGCGGCATGCTACGGACCAAGGTCACAGCGAAGGAACGCCACCGCGCGAAAACTCGCCGGCGCGATCCCGTGCGGTCAGTCCGCCGCGAAGACTTGGTCGAGGCTCTGCGCCGACAGCACGCGTTGCCCATAACGCTGCAGGAGAGGGACGTCGCAAGCGTCTAGGTGCTGACTCACGGGCAGCGGCAACGGGCCAAAACGACCGCGCAGTTGCTCGTGCAGCAGACCGCGCAGGGCGGTCAACATGCCTTGTTGCACGCCTTGTTGCACGCCCTGCTGCACACCAGCCTGCAGCCCACGCTCATGCCCCATGTCGAGCAACAGATCGAGTGCACTTCGCATCGGTAGGTTCTCCTCGTAAATTTGGGCCATGACAGTGCGCAGGGTTTCGTGGCTGGCCGGGGCTCCGGCCAAGAACCACGAGAATAGCGCCAGCATGACATCTTGCCCGCGCCCATGCTCTAGCAACTTCACCACCAGATGCTGCCAGCGCACGATGTCGTTGGCAGCGTCCTCGGGCGAACGCCGCCGCAAGAACTGCAGGAACCGCAGCGTCAGGTCGCTGACGGCGGAGAGTCGGCGATCGTCCAAGTCGGCTTCCGTGGAGCCCGCCAAGTCATCGAGATGGAACCGTAGGTCCAACTGCAAGGGCGCCAAGAAGCTCGCGACCTGCTGGCTGCATCCTGCAAAGTCGAACAGGTCGCGCAAGGTGCGCGGGGCGCTCCACGGCCGCTCCCCATGGTGCACGACGAAAGGCAAGACGAACGGCAACAGCTTGGCTTCCGGATGCGCCATGAGCCACTGGTCGAGCACACGCACGACGTAGCGCGCCATCTGCAGCGACGTGAACCGATCGTCCGCCGACTTGTGATCGACCACGACGTAAATCAGGATGCGCACGCTGCCCATCCAGGCTTCAAACAACAGATCGGTCTGCCGCTCCTGCAACGCGCTGTCGACGAAGCTGCCATCGATGCGACGCAGGGTGCTCCAGTCGATCGCCAAAGCGATCGCGGGCGGCAAATGGCTGCGCAACAGCTCAGCAAGCTGCTCCGGCTCGCCGAAGACGAACCGGAACAACGCATCGTGGGAACGGATCAGGACCATGCAAAGTGCAATGGGTCGCGGCAGCGGCGATCGGTGGCACTTCACCGCGAAATCTTCCGCGTCCACCGCACCGCACCGCACCTTCACCGCTGTTGCAGCGCGCACAACCAGCCAGCACGATGCGGCGATGATTCGCATTCTCGCTGTGCCCGCCATCGACAAGGCGGCCGCCAAAGGCTCCGGCTTCGACGCCGTCGTGCTTGTTGCCCACACCCCAACCGGCGCCGCCGGCCATCTCGAGCTGCTGCAAGCGCCCTTGCGCGCGCTCGCCAAGGCCGATGCGAAGTGTGGCAGCGCCGTCAATCTGGTCGCCGCCGAACACCTCGCGGGCGGCCGCCTCGTCGTCGCCCCCACCGGTCCCCTGACCCGCGACCACGATGACGTGCGCCGCTACGCCGAGGCCGCGAGTGCGGGCGTACGCCGCGCGCGCGATGCCGGCGCCACAGCGATCCTGCTGCTGGTGCAAACGCCACCGATGAGCGCGCCCTTCCAACACGCCGCCACCACCGCGGCACTTGGCGCCGTCAGTGGTCTGTGGCAACCACTCGAAGCGCGCGAAGCGTTGGGCGAGGCCAAAGTCGAACCCGTGCAGAAGATCGCCGTCGCCGTGCTCGGCGGCACCTTTTCGGACGCCGCCGCGAAGTGGGTCGAAGCCACCGCCAGCGGCCTGCGCCTCGCGCGCGATCTCAGCGGCACCAACCCAGAACGCATGGCGCCCCCCTTGTTCGCGGCGTTCGTTCAGCAAGCGTTTCGCGGCAGCAAGGTGAAGGTCGCGATCCAGAAGAACGAGAAGACGCTGCGCTTGGAGTACCCGCTGCTGATGGCGGTGGCGCGCGCCTCGCTCGGCGTCGCGCGGCACCGACCGTGCGTCGTTCGGCTCGAGTACAAACCGAAGGGCGCGATTACGCGCACGTTGTTGTTCGCCGGCAAGGGCCTGACCTACGACACCGGTGGCGCCGATCTCAAGACCGATGGCCACATGGCTGGCATGAGCCGCGACAAGGGTGGTGCCGCCGCCATCGCCGGACTGTTCTTGACCGCATCCAAGCTCGGGCTGCGCGGTGTGCATCTGATCGCCGAGCTCGGCGTCGTACGCAACAGCATCGGCAGCGATGCCTTCGTCAGCGACGAGATCATCACCAGCCACGCCGGCTGTCGCGTACGCATCGGCAACACCGATGCCGAAGGTCGTCTCGTGCTCGCTGACTTGCTCAGTCACTTGCGCGTCGATGCGGCGCGCGCCGATGCGCCGCATGTGTTGTCGGTGGCGACGTTGACCGGTCACGCCGGGCGAGCCGTCGGTCCTTACAACATCGCGCTCGACAATGGTCCGGCGCGCGCGACGGCGACCGCGACCACGCTGATGCAGGTCGGCGACGCCGTTGGCGATCCGTTCGAATGCTCGCGCCTGCGCCGCGAAGACTTCGACTTCGTGCAACCGCGCAGCCAGGCCGACGACACGCTGTCGTGCAACAACCTGCCGAGCTCAGGCACCGCGCGCGGGCACCAGTTCCCGATGGCGTTCTTGTGCTTGGCAAGTGGTCTCGACAAACACGGCAACGACAGCGCGCTGCCGATGCCGTTCACACACATCGACATCGGTGGCAGCGGCGTCGAAGGCGGCGATTGGCAGCACGGGCGGCCGAGCGGGCGGCCGCTGGTCACGCTGCTGGCAGCGATGTGCGGTGGCTTGCCGCCACTCTGAGCACTGCTGTGGCGCCTGCTGTGGCGCCCTACTTCGCGGCTTCAGCCCGCTGCAACCAGGCGGTGTAAGCCGGATCACTGCCGGCCGCGGCGAGGATCTCACCGCGACGCGCCTGCCAAACGGCATCGAGCCCACAGGCGCGCAACGGCCGCACCGCCAACCGCGCGAACGCACTGTTCGGCGGCGATTGCCGGAACACCTCGGCCAGAATGCGCGCGTGCTCTTTTGGCACCGGCGACCCGAGTTGGTGCAGCACACCCATCGCTGACGCCAGCAGCCAAAAGCCCGGTTGCCAGCGCGTCTCTTGCAGCGCCACAGTCTGCAACCACTGCGTGATGTAGCGCTCACCGTAGAGCCGTTCCTTCGCCATGCCGCCCGCTTGCGTGACGACCAACGCTGCATGCTGGCCGAGCCCATCGCTGTAGCGATGCCAGAACGCCTCGTCGCCAACCGGCGGCTTGTGGCCAGCCGGCCCACCCAGCGATGGCCACAGTTCGGCCATCAACTGCAACAACATGCGGCCCAGATCTGCCATCGTGCCTTCCGCCGCGGCGTGGCCAACGCGCTGCATGGTGCCACAATCGAACACCCACAAGTCGATGCGGCGCGTCTCGCCATCGACCCGCAGCACGCCGGTGACGAGCAGTGTGTCCTTGCGGTCGCCAGCCGGCACTTGTTGCACCAACTGCTCTTCGGGCCACGGCCGCCCCATGATCGCCCACCCACCTTGCTCCGCCATCGGCAACACCGCGGTGCCGCGATGCGGGGTCGACAACCAAGCGTGCTCCGCGAGGAACAACGGCAGGCTGCGCGTCAGACGACCGAGTTCATCTTCGCGTCCTGGCGGCAGACTCGGCTGGCCATCGACGGCGAGCGCCATGAACAACACCGACTTCGCACCCGCGGTCTTGGGTGGCAGCAACCAGGTCGGGTCTTCGAGGCCCGCGAACCAGATCGGGCGATCCAAGCGGTAGAGCCCGATGCGCGAATTGCTGGGCAACGGTGCTGGCGGCGGCAACGTCGCCAACCGCAAGCGATCGAACTCACCGGTGAACGGCTGCAATTCGCCACCGACCATGTGGCCGTAGTGCAGGTACATCTGGTGCAGCAAGGCGGCGCCCGCCGCGTGATCCTGGGTCTGCACGAAGTGGTGCAGCAAGGCGATGCCGACGTGCGGGTGGTGACGGCCCGCGACAAAGCGCGGCACGATCAGTTCCGCCACCAACTCAGGCCGGTGCTGCTGCACGAGATCGGCGCTCGCCATCACCAACGCGTCCTGTTCGTTCGCAGCCCGCCCCAACACTTCGCGATAGATCGCGGTCGCTTCTTCTGCCTCGCCCGTTTGCACCATGTGGCGCGCCAACCACAACGGCCCGCGCCACGCTCCCGGCAAGGCCGCGACCTTCTCGACCTCGGCGCGATACCCGGGATCGCCAACGGCGCGATGGCGCAGCTGCAAGTAGCCATGCACGGCATCGGCGTGGTTGCTGTCCATTTGCAGCGCCTGCCACATCAGGGCCTCGCCCTTCTCCACATCACCACGCTGCGCCGCGAGCATGCCGAGCCCAACCTTGGCGGCGGGCGACGCGGGCCGCTTCTGCTGCAGTTCCTTCAACGTGCCTTCGGCAGAATCGAGTTCGCCCGCATCGCGTTGCACGACCGCGAGAATCGACAGCGCGCGTTCGATGTCCTTGTCGACGACCGTCAACCGCATGGCGGCTGGCATCACATCGGCAGCGAGCCCATCGCGCAGCGCTTGCAGGATGACACCTACGAGTTGGTCGGCGTTGCTGCCATGCGTCTTCAGCAAGTCGGGCAACACTCGCGAACGGTACTCCTCGCGAGGAATGCGCACGCGGCGGCCGAAGGCGTCCATCGCCTCGACAAACGCTGGCAACTCTGGTTTGGCCGGGCCAGTGGTGGGCGCTGCATTGGCATTCGCCGCAGTCGCTGCCGCCGGGGCCCCGGCGGCTGGCGTCGCTGGTGTCGTTGGCGTCGCTGGCGGTGCGGCAGCAGGGGCTGGACTCGCTGCACTGACCGGTACTGCCGCCGACGCCGGGGCTGGAGTGGGCTTCGGATCAGCGGCGGCGCCGTCGACCGGCTTCTTCTTCAAAAAATCGAACAGTCCCATGGTGTCGCGGCGCCGGGCGGCGCGCTCCTCGTTGGCAAGTTTGCGGGCGAAGCAGAGTAGCGGCCTGTGGCGCCAACGGCCACCGTGGTCACCACCTCCGCTTCATCCTGAGAGCCCTCGACCGGCGCCGCCTTGGCCTGCGGGGCTTGTCTGCCTAGCCGCGGCCGAGGTGTTCGCCAAGGCATCGGGCGAATACCCTGCCCGCCATGTCGAGTGACCGCGAGCGAACAACCTCGCACTTGCTGCTGACCCAGGAGCCGCAGCGTTTGGGCAGCGGCTGGCTGAGCGGCACCATCGGCGCCATCGTGGGTCTCGCAGGGTTAGCTGCGGCCGCGTGCCTCGTGTGGCCGCAGGCTTTGACGACGCCCGCGTTGCGCGACCACTACCCGGCGAATCTGCGCACGTGGGTCGTCGCCGCCCTGGCCGTCGCGACGGCGCTGGCCACGTTGTCGCTGTGGTTGCGGCGCAAGAAGACGCTCGGTGTCGTGGCCCTCGGCAGTGCGGCACTCGGTGGCACCCTGTTGTTGTTCGCGGCGGACCTCAGCACCCCCGGCACCACCACGTCGCTGTTGGCGGTCGATGTCTTCACCCTCAACCTGCTGCTCTACCCGGCGGTGTTCTTGCCGCTGGAACGGCTGTGGCCACACCGCGACCAACCGACGTTCCGCGCCGAATGGTGGACGGATCTCGCGTGGTTTGCGAGCAGCGCGCTGCTCGTGCAGCTGACGACGTTCCTGGTACTGGCGCCTGGCAACGCGGTGTCCGGCGTGACGGCGTCATTCGGCGCGAACGTCGCGGCGCTGAGGTTCGTCGTGCAGTTTGCCGCGATCGTCGTGGTCGCCGATGTCGCGCAGTACTGGGTGCATCGCGCCTGCCACCAGGTGCCGTTTTTGTGGCGCTTCCACGCCATCCATCATTCCGCCGAGGCCATGGACTGGTTGGCGGGTTCGCGTCTGCACGTCGTCGATGCGCTGCTGACGCGCGCCCTCGTCTTTCTGGCCATCGCCGCCCTCGGCTTTCACCTGCACGTGATCGGCCTGTACCTGGTGTTCATCGCGGCGCAGGCGACCTTCGTGCACGCCAATGTTGCCTGGCGACTGCGCTGGCTCGAGGGCTGGCTGGTGACGCCACGCTTTCATCACTGGCATCACGCCAAGGCGCCGATCGACGTCAACTTCGCAGTGCACCTGCCGTGGCTCGACCGCTTGTTCGGCACGTTCCATTTGCCGCCGCTGGCCTGGCCAGAGCACTACGGACTGGCGGCGGGCGCCAAAGGGCCGCGCGGGTTCTGGCGACAGTTGGTGGCGCCGTTCCGTCGTCGGCAACCACCGTGGTCATAGGCACACTTGCGCAGATGCACGCAAGAGCCGCCGACCATCAGCGAATGCCGAGCGTCACCGTCACGGCATTGCTCGCGGTCAGACCACCGCTGTTGGCAGCCGCGTCGAAGACGAATGCTTGCTGACGGAATGCGACCCCAGCAAGCGCTAGTGAGTTGGGGATCGCAAGCGCCCACTCCGCGCGACTGGCAGCCGCGACGCGGAACTCGGCCACATCCATCGGCACCAACAGGTCGCAACCTGGCATTCCAAACGATCCGAGCGACACCGGCGGTGTGCTCCCGAAACTCGATACGAAAATCGCCCCAGGTTCGCCAGTCGGGATCGCTTGCACAACGTTGCGCATGGTGTCGCCAAGCCACGGCCAAGCGAACGGAACCGCAGCGAGCATTGGCGTTCCCGCCGTCCCCACACAGCCGTTGCCGAACGGCACGACATCGGCGGGCAATGGGGTCCGATAGATCCAAGTGTCGTCAAGACTGTACCAATAGCCAGCCAGCCACACTGTCCCGCCGTATACCACGAGACGCCGCGCACCCGGATCGTGACTCATGCCAAACCACATGCGCGGGGCCGGCGTCGGCTGGTACGTCACCGACCACTGCGTACCATTCCATTCCCAGGCGAACGGGTCCGTTGACGATCCGCCTACCAACACAACGCGCTGTCGATACAGATCGCTCGCCATTCCTGCATGGTCACGAAACGCCGGCGGTGTTGCAGGCTGCCGCTGCAGCCAGCTGGTGCCGAGGAACGACCATGTGTCGGCGTAGATCGTCGCTGGCGGGGCCCCCGGGCCGATCCCGCCAAACAGCAACACGCCGCCGTTCACTGGATCAAAAGCCAACGAAGAACCAAAGCGGGCAGGAGGGCGAACGGCAAGAGCACGCAGCTGCCATGTGCTGCCATTCCACTCCCAGGTGTCGTCGAGCGGCGTCTCGGAGCCGTCCACTCCACCGAAAAGCACCATGAGGCCTCGTCCGCGGTCAAAGGCCATGGCGCCATCCCGACGCGGCGACGGCCGCACCGCGGGGCTCGCGCTCGTCCACACCGTGCCGTTCCAGAGCCACGTGTCATCGAGTAACGCGCCGCCGGCGCTGACGCCGCCGAACAGCACCAGGCGCTGATTCAATGCGTCGTATGCCATCATCGGGAGTCGCCGCCAAGGCGGTAACGGCCCAGCGAGCACAGACCAGGCAGTTCCCTGCAACTTCCAGCCCTGCGTCATGACCGCGCCAGTCAATGCATCCTGGCCAAAGAGAGAGACACAGTTCCCCGTGGCTTCGTGCACGGCGAAAGTTTGCTGGAATCGTCGGGGCGGCGGGTTGGTCGCATACAGCAACGACCAAGTAGCCTGGGCAGGAACCCCTTCCGCAGCGAGAACCAAGGTGGCGAGTAGCAAGGAACGCATAGGCCTCATGGGTTAGGGATGCAGCGTAGTAGCGAACGCATTCGTCCCACAATTACCCTCACCCCCATGACCGCACCGCTCGACGTCACCGCCCTCCGCCGCCACTTCCCCGGACTCTTGCGCCGCGCCGGCGAACGTGCCGCCGTGTTCTTCGATGGGCCAGCCGGCAGCCAAGTCCCGCGCGCCGTCGCCGACGCGATGCAGCACTACTTGCTGTTCGACAACGCCAACCACGGCGGCACCTTCACCACCTCGCGCGCGACCGACGCTCTCGTCAACGCCGCACGCGCAGCGTTGGCGGACTTCGTCGGCGCTGACGACCCCGAAGAGATCGTCTTCGGCGCCAACATGACGACCTTGACGTTCCACCTGGCGCGCCAACTGGCGCGCACCTGGCGCGCGGGCGAAGAGATCGTCGTCACCGATAGCGACCACGATGCGAACGTCATGCCGTGGGTGCTAGCGGCGCGCGACGCGGGCTGCCACGTGCAGCGCATCGCCGTGCACCCGGACGCCTCGCTCGACCTCGACGACGCCCGGCGCAAGATCACCAAGAAGACGCGCTTGGTCGCCGTTGGCGCGGCCAGCAACCTGAGCGGCACCATTCACCCAGTGGCTGAGATCGCGGCGTTGGCGCGGGCGCAGGGTGCGCTGACGTTCGTCGATGCCGTGCACTTCGCCCCACACCTGCGCATCGACGTACGCTCGCTCGGTGCCGACTTCCTCGCCTGCTCGGCCTACAAGTTCTTTGGCCCGCACGTCGGCGTACTGTGGGGCCGCCGCGTGCTGTTGGAGGAAACGGCAGCCGACAAGGTGCGGCCGTCGGCGGCGCACGGCGCCGAGAAGTGGCAGACCGGCACCGCCAACTTCGAAGGCATCGCGGGCGCGCTCGCCGCTGTGCAGTATCTCGAACACATCGGCCACGGCGCCGACAGCCGCAGCAGCCGACGAGAGGCTCTCGACGCCGCCTTCACGGCGATCGCGCAGCACGAACAGAGGTTGTGTGCGCGCTTGCTCACGGGACTCGCCACGATCCCCGGGTTGCGCCTCGTCGGCATCGCCGATCCGGCCCGCGTTCAGGAACGCTGTCCGACGGTGTCGTTCGTGCCCAAACGACTGGTGCCTGGCGAGCTCGCCACGAAGCTGGCCGAACGGCACGTGCATAGCTGGAGTGGCAACAGCTACGCCGTCGCCTTGTCCGCGGCACTCGGCCTCGAGCCGCACGGCGTGCTGCGTCTTGGCCTGCTGCACTACAACACCCAGGAAGAAGTGGACCATGTGCTCGCGGTACTGCGCGAGATCGCCTGAGCGCTTGAACTGGGCGACGACCGGCCTACCGTCTTCCCCCCGTACACGCGAAGGTCGCCGTCGGTGCCCTTCGCCTCATTAGCGATCGATCCCTTACCCATCCAAACGACCACTGCTATGCGTTTCCCAATCCTCACGGCCGCCTTCGCGGCGCTCTGCTTTGCCCTGCCCACCACCGCCCAGAAGCTGACCGGCGTCACTGCCACCGGCGAACGCGCCGAGACGCGCGTGATGGTCTTCAATGACGACTTCAGCGTCTTCGCCATGGCGTCCCTGACCCACGGCCAGCCGACTGGCAGGACAGCTATGACGGCATGATGGACAAGCTGAAGGGCAAGATGAACCGCCTGGGCAAGGATTGGTTCACCACGCTGATCACCAGCTCCGAGCTCGAAATCGGCGGCGCCAAGATTGCCGCCGGCTCGTACGTCGTGGGCCTGCACTGCGACAAGGACGGCAAGTTCGCATTGGCGTTCATGGATTCGAGCAAGGCGATGAAGGACGGCATCAACCCATTCGGCGGCGACTGGAAGCCCGAGATCGTGGCCCCGCTGACGCTCAACAAGGGTGTCGCCAAGGACAGCGTCAGCAAGATGACGATGACCTTCACGTCCGAAGAGAACGGCGGCGGCAAGGCCACGTTCACGCTCGCTTGGGGCAAGCACACGCTGACGGCCCCCGCTCAGCTGCACGCGCCGAAGAAGTGATGGCAAAGGCGGTGTCAGCCTGACGCCGCCAACTTGAGTCGTCGCCGCGCCAGCAGCAAAGCTGTAGCGGCGGCGGCAAACGCGAGCGCAAGGTTCGCGATGGCGAGGCCCGATGGCCACAGGTGCTGTTCGCGCCACACTCGCCATGCTGCTCCGATCCCGCTCGTGAGCCAGACCATCGGCAACGCCGCGACCAGCGAGCCGACCAAGACGCTGCGTGTCGGCACGCTGGCTGCCGATAGCAGCAGGCTGATGACAGCGAACGGAAACTTGCCAGCGCTGCGCAGCAGCAAGACGCCGACCACCTGCTGGCCAAAGCCGCCCGCGCACACGCGCTGCACACCATGCACCCGCGGCCGCGCGCGCATGAAGGCATAGAGTCCGCGGCCGAGCAGAGGCCACACGCAGCGCTGCCCAAAGACGCCGCCGCAGGCGATGCCCACCGCGGCCAGGCTGCCGCCGAGGGCCGCGCCAAAGACGTAGCCAGCGGTGAGGCCGACAATGCTCGCTGGCAGCAGCACCGCCCCCGTCGTCACCGCGATCGCCACCACCGCGAGGCCCGCCCCCAACCACCCCACCGGCCAGGCGACCGCCACCATGGCGACGTGCGACAGCAACACCATCAACAACACCGTCGGCACCACCGCGGTGAACAGCGCGATCCAACGCAGCGGCCCCAATTCCCGCAGGAAGGCACGCAGGGTTTGCAGCGAAGGAGCGGTCGTACGCACGGCGCAGTGACATACCGAGTGCGGCGAGTGCATCAACCGAAACTCGGTTCCGTATGCTGCGCCGATGCTGCGCCGGCTGCTCGAAGCCCTGTTCTTGCCACCAGCCTCGGTGCTGTGGCTGTTCTTGCTCGGCAGTCTGGTCGCGCGGCGTTGGCGCCGTCTGGGGCGCAGCCTGCAGGTGCTGGCCTTCGTCTGGCTGTGGGCGGCGTCGACGCCGTTCGTCGCTGGCGCCCTGCTCAGCTCGCTGCAGACCTTCACGCCACTGCCCGCCGCGGGTGCGTTGCCCACGGCCGAGGCCATCGTCGTGCTCAGTGCCGAGGCCGATCCGGTGGGCGCTGAGTACGGCGGCGCCGTCGCGGGCTCGGTCACCATGCAGCGACTGCGTTATGGCGTCGCCCTGCATCGCCGCAGCCAACTACCGCTGTTGATGAGTGGCGGCGTGCCTGGCCGCGGGCTGCCTTCGCTGGCCGCGCTCATGGCCACGGCCGCGGAGCAGGAATTCGGCGTGCCCGTGCGCTGGCGCGAAGAACGCTCCGCCGACACCCGCGAGAACGCGCAGCACAGCGCCGCCATCCTGCAGGCGGCCGGCGTTCGCACCGTCATGCTGGTGACCAGCGCCTGGCACATGCCGCGCGCCGTCGCGGCCTTTGAAGCAACTGGACTGCGCGTTGTCGCCGCCCCTACCGGCTTCCGCTCGCCGATTGCCGACAACGTCGCCAACTTCGTCCCCCATTGGCACGGGCTGCGCGATTCTGGCCTGGCGATGCACGAGTGGATCGGACGCTTCTGGTACTGGTGCACGCCGTGAAGCGGCTCTGGCATCGCTTGGCTCGGCTGGCGAACCCGCCGTTGCTCATCGTCGAAATGACCGCCACGGGTGTGCGCTGCACACGCGGCACGCCGCCAGCAGCATGGCTCGCCGACTGTGCCGACGTCGCCGAGAGCTTCGGCCTCACGCGCGGGCAGCTCGACGTCGTGTTGTTCGCCGGCAGGTGGCAACTGCGATTCTCGCCCGAGCTGCCAAGAGCCTGCCACCAACGTTTCCGCAACGTCTTCGGCGTGCACCAGCAGAACCTGCAGCCTCCCCGTCGGCGCTGACCGAGCGGCCCAAGAATCTGTCCCACAGGCTTGCGTGGCATTTCGTTCTATGCATACTTATGCGCGATTCGTGCATATTTATGCCTACCCGAACGACCACCCCGAGCAGCGACCGCGGCGAACGCCGCCAACGCATTCTGCACCTTCTGGAGCGCGAGCGCTTGCGCAGCCAGGCCGACTTGCAAGAACGCTTGGCTGGCGATGGCTACGAAGTCAACCAAGCGACGCTGTCGCGTGACCTGCGCTTCCTCAGCGTGGTGAAGGGGAAGGACGGCTACGAACTGCCGCAGTCGACGCTGTCGCCGCAAACGGCCCAGCAAAGCCTGTGGCATGCCGTGCACACTTGGATGGTGGCGGCGAGCGCGGCGCAAAACCTCGTCGTCCTGCGCACCCCGGCCGGCGGCGCCCAAGCACTCGGGCTCGCCATCGATCGCGCCGAGTTGGCTGGGGTCGTTGGCACCATTGCCGGCGACGACACCGTGCTGGCCGTTTGCGCCGACGCCCAGAAGGCCCGTTCGCTGGTTCGCCGATTACTGGGCAGGCAGGTGCTGGGCAAATCGGTGCTGGGCAAATCGGCACTGGGCAGCAGGAGGGACACATGAAGAAGACCTGCGCCATCGTCGGCGCCTCGGGCTACACCGGGCGCGAACTGCTGACCCTGCTGTCGCGGCATGCGCGACTGCAAGCGACGGTCGTCATGACGGCGCGCGCGGGCACGGCGCCCGAGGCGCCAGCGTTCCCGACCGACCCGACCATCGACGCGCTCAACCTCGATCGGCTTGGCGACGTCGACGGCGTCTTCTTGTGCACCCCTCACGGTGCGGCCAGCGAGATCGCGCGCACAGCCCTGCAGCGCGGCAAGAAGGTCGTCGATCTGTCGGCCGACTTCCGCCTGCGCGACCAAGCGGTCTACCAACGAACCTATGGCAGCGCGCACCCAGCCCCCGAACTTCTCGCGCAAGCCGTCTATGGCTTGACCGAGCACCATCGAGCGGCGGTGCAGAGGGCTGAGTTGGTCGCCAACCCAGGCTGTTACCCGACGTCGATCCTGCTGCCGCTGTTGCCATTGCTGCGCGCTCACTTGCTCGACGCCGCGGCCCCGATCATCGCCGACAGCAAGAGCGGCACCTCCGGCGCTGGCAAGGCCCCGAGCGAACGCACGCACTTTGGCAACGTGCACGAGAACTTCTGTGCCTACGGCGTCGGCAACCATCGCCACACGCCAGAGATTCACCAAGAGGCAGGCACCGACCGCATCGTCTTCACCCCGCATCTGCTGCCGACGTTCCGCGGCATGCTCTCCACCCTCTATCTGACGCCCAGGAGCGGCGTCACCGCCGACGCGCTGCGACAGTGCTTGCTTGAACGCTACGCGCACGAGCCGTTCGTCAAGGTCTACAGCAAAGGCCAACCCGAGCTGCGCTGCGTGCAGAACACCAACCAGTGCCATCTCGCGGTCGCGGCCAGCGGCCCACTGCTCGTCGTCACCTCAGTGATCGACAATCTGTTGAAGGGCGCCTCCGGTCAGGCGCTGCAGAACATGAACCTGATGCTCGGCCTGCCCGAAGGCCTTGGCCTGTCGTGAGAATCCTCGTCAAGATCGGTGGCGCCCAACTCGAGCAGCAGGGCCCGCGCGCGACCCTCTGCCAGGCGATTGGCCGGGCTCGCAGCGAAGGCCACGAACTGGTCCTCGTGCACGGCGGCGGCAACCAGATTCGCCAACTCGGCAAAGCCCTTGGCCTGACCGAGAACTACCACGAAGGGCTGCGCATCACCGACGCGCGCACGGCCGACGTCGTGCTGATGGTGCTGGCCGGCCTCGTCAACAAGACGCTGGTGCGGTCGCTGCAGATCAGCGGGGTGCCGGCGGTCGGGCTGTCAGGAGCGGACGGCAACACGTTCACCGCCAAGAAACTCGAGAAGCCCGGCGTCGACCTCGGCTTCGTCGGCAGCATCGACCGCGTCGACCCGCAGCTCGTGCACACGCTGCTGTCGACCGGCCAAGTGCCGGTGATCGCCACCGTCGCCCCCGGGATTGGCGGCCTCGATGGCGAACCGTTCTTCAACCTCAATGCCGACCACGCGGCGGGCCCGCTGTGCCGCGCCTTCGGTTGCGACGCCGTGCTGTTCCTCACCGATGTGGTCGGCGTGCTCGATGCCGCTGGCCAGCGCCTGCCACGATTGACGCCAGCGGATTGCGAACGGCTCGTCGCCACCGGCGTCGCCACGGGCGGCATGTTGCCAAAGCTCGACGCCGCGCTGCTGGCTTTGCGCGAGAACCCGCGCGCCCTCGTCAAGATCGCCCCTGCCAGTGTCCCCTCCAACACCAGTGCCCCCTCCAACACCAGTGCCAACGACGCCGTGTTGAACGCACTGCACGCCAACACCGGCACCCAATTCACCTTTGCGGACACCGCCGCACCCGAGTCGCGCCATGGATGAAGGCTTGATGAAAACGTACGCCCGCGCCGACGAAGTGTTCGTCAGCGGGCACGGCGCGGTGCTGCAAGACAGCACCGGCCGCGAGTTCTTGGACTTCCTCGCCGGCATCGCGGTCTCCGCGCTCGGCCACGGCCACGCCGCCCTCACCGAAGCGCTGCGCGACCAAGTCGGCAAAGTGGTGCACCTGAGCAACCTGTTCCGCCATCCGTACACGGAGCGAGTTGCGACCCGCCTGTGCCAACTCACCGACATGGGGGCGGCGTTCTTCACTAACTCTGGGACCGAAGCCATCGAGTGCGCCCTCAAGCTCGCCCGCAAAGCGATGCAGATGCGCGGCACGCCCGAGCGCACGTCATTCGTGGCGCTCGAAGGCGGCTTCCACGGCCGTTCGCTCGGCGCCTTGTCGCTGACGTGGAGTGAGAAGTACCGCAAGCCGTTCCAACCGCTGCAGAAGGTCACCTGGGTACCGCCCGAAGATGTTGGCGCCCTGAAGGCCGCCCTCGCCGCTGACCAACCGGCAGCGCTCGTGCTCGAACCGGTGCAAGGGGAAGGCGGCATCCGTGAACTCTCCACCAGCTACCTGCAACAGGCACGCGCCTTGTGCACCGCCACCGGCACGCTGCTCGTGCACGACGAAATCCAGAGCGGCTGCGGCCGCACCGGGCGCTTCCTCGCGGCCCAACACGCCGGTGTCGTGCCCGACGTCGTCACCCTCGCGAAACCGATCGCGGCCGGCTTGCCGATGGGCGCTTGCCTCACTACCACAGCCCTCGCCGACACCTTCGCCAAGGGCGAGCACGGCTCGACCTTCGCCGGTGGGCCGCTGGTCTGTCGCGCCGCCCTCGTGTTCCTCGACGAGATCGATCGCGGCCTGCTCGGCAACGTGATGGAACGCGGCCAACAACTGCGCGAAGGACTCGAAGCGTTGCAGCGCGAGTTCAAGATCGTGCGCGAAGTGCGCGGACGCGGCCTGATGCTCGGCTTGCGCCTGCACCATTCCGCCGAAGCGGTGCAGAAGGCGCTCTACAAGAACGGCCTCATCGTCAACTGCACCGCCACCGACGTGCTGCGCATCGTGCCGCCGTTCGTCATCACCGCCGCCAACGTGCAAGCAGGGCTGCAACGCCTGCGCACGACGCTGGCCGCCTTCCCTGGTAGTGCTCAGGAGACGCCGTGAAAACCAAGTCGCCGCCGGCCCTCGATCTGTCGCCGCTGTCGCAGAAGGACCTGCTGTGCACGTCTTCGCTGCAGACGGCCGACATCGAACGCATCTTCGCCACCACCCGCGCCCTCAAGACCGGCCGCGCCGTGCACACCGAGGTGCTCCGGCACAAACGGCTGGCGATGATCTTCGAGAAGGACTCGCTGCGCACGCGCTTCACGTTCGACATCGGCATGCAGGATCTCGGCGGCAGCGCCGTGTTCATGGACCACCGCGATGCGCGGCTCGGCTCGCGCGAATCGGTGAAGGACGTCGCCAAGAACCTCGAACGCTGGGTGCACGGCATCGTCGCGCGCACGTTCAAGCACAAGGCCATGGAAGAGCTCGCGCACCACGCCGGCATTCCGGTGATCAATGGCCTCTCCGACCTGGTGCATCCATGCCAGGCGCTGTCCGACTTCTTCACGCTGACGGAGAAGTGGGGCTCGGTGCGCGGCCGCACGCTGACCTACGTCGGCGACGGCAACAACACCTGCCACGCGCTGATTCACACGGCGGTCAAACTCGGCACCAACATCCGCGTCTGCTCGCCCGAGGGCTACGAGCCCAATTCGCGCGTCGTCAACGAAGCGATGCGAGTCGCCAGCGAAACGGGAGCCGAGGTCACCATCCTCAACGACCCCGTCGCCGCCGCGGAAGGTGCCGATGCGATCTACACCGACGTCTGGGCTTCCATGGGCCAGGAAGACGAGATCGCCGAACGCAACGGCGTCTTCGCGTCCTACCAGATCGACGACGACATGATGGCGCGGGCCTTGCCCGGGGCCCTGTTCATGCATTGCTTGCCAGCCCACCGCGGCTGGGAAGTCACGCAAGAGGTCATGGATGGCCCGCAAAGCGTGGTCTACGACATCGCCGAAAACCGACTGCACGTGCAGAAGGCCATCCTCGCACTGCTGCTGCGCTGATCGCGACCGCCCCACCCATTCCCATGAGCAAGAAGAAGATCGTCCTCGCCTACTCCGGCGGCCTCGACACCTCGATCATCGTTCCGTGGTTGCTGGAGAACTACGACTGCGAAGTGCACGCGTACTGCGGCGACATCGGCCAAGGCGATGACGAGCTGCGCGGACTCGCCGACAAGGCGCACCGCAGCGGTGCGGTGTCGTGTCGCGTCGACGACCTGAAGCGAACGTGGTTGCAGGACTACGTGTGGCCGTGCGTGCGCGCCTTGGCGGTCTACGAAGGTCGTTACTTGCTCGGCACCAGCATGGCGCGCCCCCTTCTCGCCAAGGGCCAAGTCGAGTACGCGAAAGCCATCGGCGCCGATGCGGTGGCGCACGGCTGCACCGGCAAGGGCAACGACCAAGTGCGCTTCGAACTCGCCTACCAAGCGCTCGGCCCCGAACTCGAAGTGATCGCGCCGTGGCGGCAATGGAACATTCGCAGTCGTGAAGACGCGCTCGATTACGCCGACAAACGCGGCATCCAAGTCACCGCGTCGCGCACCAAAATCTACTCGCGCGATCGCAACCTCTGGCACATCAGCCACGAGGGCGGCGCCCTCGAATCGCCAGGCAACGCCCCGCCGGATGATGTGTGGACGCTGACGGTCGACCCGCGCTTGGCGCCCGACGAACCGTTGCTGCTCACCCTCGGCTTTGTGGCCGGCGTGCCGACCACACTCAATGGCGAGGCGCTGCCCGCCGAAGTGTTGCTCGCTCGCCTCAACGACCTCGGCAGCCAACACGGGGTCGGCCGCGTCGACATCTGCGAGAACCGCTTGGTCGGCATGAAGTCGCGCGGCGTCTACGAGACGCCCGGCGGCACCATCGTGTTGGAAGCGGCGCGCACGCTGCGCGCCCTGACGATGGAACGCGACACGCTGCGGCTGTGCGAGAAGCTGATGCCGGACTACAGCGACCTCGTCTACACCGGCCGCTGGTTCCACCCGACCCGCGTCGCACTGGATGCGCTGTTCACGCAAGCGACCCGCCACGTCACTGGCGACGTGCGCGTGCGCCTCTACAAGGGCACGGCGACGGCGCTCTCGGCGACCAGCCAGAACAGCCTGTTCTCCGAGGACCTCGCGACCTTCGGCCACTCGGCCAAGTTCGACCATCAAGACAGCTACGGCTTCGTCAAGCTCTATGGCTTGCCGGGTGCGGTCGCCGCCAAGGTGCACGGAGCCCCCTCGTGAGCCAACCGGGGCAGATGTGGGGCGGCCGCTTCCAGGGCAGCCTCGACGCGGTGTTCGCCGCGTTCCAGAAGAGCCTGCCAGTCGACCACGTGTTGGCGTTCGCCGACCTGCAGGTCAATCGCGTGTGGAGTGCGGCGTTGGCGCAGGCGGGAGTCTTCAGCCGCGACGAACTCACGAAGGTGCATGCCGCCATCGACGACTTGGCCGCACATTGGCAACGCACTGGCGTGCCAACGAACGATCCGGCCGAAGACGTGCACAGCCTGGTCGAACGCGAACTGGTGGCCCGCTGCGGGGATCTCGGCAAGCGCGTGCACACCGGCCGTTCGCGCAACGACCAGGTCGCCACGGATCTGCGGCTCTACTTGCGCGAACGCGTCATCGCCATTCGCGCGGCCATCGCGGCGCTGTGCCAAGCGCTGGTCGAGCAAGCTGATGCGCACCACGACGCGCCGATGCCGGGCTACACGCATTTGCAACGCGCGCAGCCGATCACGATCGGCCATCACGCCCTCGCCCACTGCGAAAGTTTGGCGCGCGACCACGCCCGCTTCGGCGCCGCCAGCGAGCGCATGGACGAATGCCCGCTTGGCAGTGGCGCTCTCGCCGGCACTGCGCTGGCCGTCGATCGCACTGCGATTGCCGCGGCGTTGCAGTTCACGCGCGGTGCCAGCCACAACAGCCTCGATGCAACGGCGGCGCGCGACCACCTGTGCGAGCTGGCGTTCTGTTGCGCGATGACGATGACGAACCTGTCGCGGCTGGCCGAGGACTACATCTTCTTCGCGACGCAGGAAGCGCGCTTCTTGACCTTTGGCGACGCGGTGTCGACCGGGTCGAGCCTGATGCCGCAGAAACGCAACCCCGACGCGATGGAACTGGTGCGCGGCAAGGCCGCGCGCGCGCACGGGGCGTTGGTGGCCTTGCTCGGCACCGTGAAGGGGTTGCCGATGGCCTACAACCGCGATCTGCAGACCGACAAGGAGACGCTGTTGCCGGCGCTGGCAGAGACCGAAGCCTGCTTGCAGGTGGCGACCCTCGCCGTTCGCCACGCGCATTTTGATGTCGCACGCTGTGCAGCCGAAGCCGAGCGCGGCTACTTGAACGCCACCGACCTCGCCGACTTGCTGGTCGCGGCGGGCGTCGCCTTCCGCGATGCGCACAACCTCGTCGGCACCGCCGTCAATCGCGCCGTCGAGCTCAAGGTCGAACTGCAAGACCTGCCGCTCTCCGAACAGCGTCGGCTGTTGCCGCAACTGCGCGGCGACCTGCAACAGGCGCTCGCCGCCCGCACCGTGCTGGCGCGCCGCGACGTACTCGGCGGCACCGCCCCCGGGCGCGTGCGCAGCGAAGTCACGCGCTGGCAGCAGTTGCTGGCCACTTGGTCGTTGCCGAAAGCCCGCTGAACGCCGGCGACGCTACTGGGCGCCGACGATCATCAGCACGCCGTTCGAGGCGATGAAGCCGAGCGGAGTCAGCGGCGGGCTTGCCGAGATCGACTGGGCGCCGACCGGCAAACCAATCAGCGACGCGGCGATCGGCACCACGAGAGGCACCTGGGCCGTGCCCACGGGGTTGAGCCACACCTCATTGACGCCGCCGACCACATAGGCAAAGCACGTCGGCATGCCGATCGCCGACAGGTCGATCGGGGCTGGTGCCGGCGTCAGGGTCAGCACCGTGACACCTAGCGGCGTGCCGGCGGGGATCCCCGTGGTCGTCACTTGCGCCGTGGTGCCCAGCACCGGTCGCGTCGCCGACAAGCCGAGGCCATAGCACCCCGAGCCAACCGATGCGACGGTTGCCGACAGGGCGCCGTTCGGCACTTCGCTGGGAACAACCACCGACAGCGCACCCGGGCCTGTGCGCGCCTGGTCGATGACCACCGGGCTCGACGTCGGCGCGACGGTTGCATCGAACCAGACGTTGTAGATGGTGTTCCAGTCGAGCGAGTTGGTGCCCGACGCGAGGAACGACAGCTCGCTGCCGCTGCGCGACCAGCTCCACTCGTTGAGCGGGTTGCCGTCGATGTCACGGAAGCCGACCGCCGTCAACTGCGCGTCCGGATGCAGCGGCAGCTTCAGCGACGCGCCGCCGCGAACGTTGTCGATGTTGTGCACGGCGTACTCGTAGTGGTAGACGCCGTTGACCGGGCCCGTCACCTTCGCCGCGACGAGGAAGCGGCCGTCGTCGGTGCCGTTCCCAGCAGTGTTGCGCACGGCACCGGCCCAGCGATTGAGCACCGAGCCCTGCACCGGACCGCCGCCGTTGCCGATCGTCCACGAGGTGCCGTTCCACGTCAGATTGATCTGCTCCGACAGCTGGTTGTTGCCGCGGTTGGCGACCGGCTCGCCTTCGCAGACGAGATGAACCTGGCCGTAGAACACGCCGCCCTGGGTCAATTCACTTTCCGGAATGACGCCGCGGTTCTTCAGCGGGTCGAAAGCGCCGGTCTGCGTGCTCGTCAGCGACTGCACGCCATCGGTTGCCGGCACGCCGACGACGGCGGGGTCGCCGCGGTCGAAGTAGCTGCCGACCGGGTTCCAACTGCCAGTCCAGGGGTCGATTTCGTTGGGCGGGCCGAGGTTGAAGCGGTTGCCGTTGAAGCCGGTGCTGTAGGCGTCGTAGCAACCCATGCGGAAGGTGCTCGCGGGCCCTGTCTGGCACGTGCCGCAACTGCTCGAGCCGAGGTTGTAGGTGACGCGCGAGTGCTTGACGAAGTTCTCCTGCGTCTTGACCTGGACGATGCGGCCGTTGCTCTCGCGCGCCAGCAAGAACGCGATCTTGAAGTGCACGTCGGTCATCAGGCCGCCAGTCGTCGGCGACGTGGCCCACGGCACGTGCACGGTGCCGCCGTTGCAGAACGCGTGGCCAAACCCGATGGCGACTTCGCCATTGGGGTAGGCGGGGCCGCGACGGCCGTAGACCGTGCCTGAGCTGACGTCGTAGAGGTTGACGTCGGTGCCGGGAACGGCATTGGCTTGCGCGGCCGCAATGGACGCGAGCGCGACTGCCGACAGATTGGCGAGGGAGATACGCATTCCAGCAGTTGCGCATGCCTGACCCTTGCCGTCAAGGGACTAAGGCCCGGGGCTGCCGGGGCTTTGCGCCTTGCTGACTCACCCTGTGCGATCCGCGCTGGCAGCGATCCGCACGCCACGGGCTAGCTAGTTGTCCACACGCTCGCAGTGACTGGCCAGGACGGTTCACGCACTCAGGGGTAGGCTGCGAAGCGGTTCAGCCTCACGCTCACGAGCACGCGCTGGTGCGGCGACGACCGACAGCCGGCCGCCGGTGCCGCCGGCGGTGTTTGGGTGAGGTCGATGACCCAGATGGCGTGGCCGAGGAAGTCGCTGACGTAGGCCTCGGTGAGGTTGGGCGCGATCTCGACGTCGAACACCTGCGCGAACGGCGCCAGAAGTCCGGGTGCGTCAGCACAGATGTTCGAGCCGGTCCCGAGATTTCGCGAGAATCTTCGCGACTGCCATGCCACGGCCCCCCGACTGCTGGCAATTGCATGGAATGTCGGAGCCCTGCGTAAGCCGACGTCCGCCCGGCACACAGCGCCTTGTCCGCCTACCGCAACACCCAGCGGTGGCATTTCCCCGGCCCCACGGAGAGCAATGAACTCACGCGCCCATTTCGTGCACACGATCCCGTTCGCCTTCGCGACCGGACTGCTGTGCCTCTCGCCACTCGTCGCCCAACAGCCACATCCATGCCCGGCACCCGACACTCTCGCGACGGTGACGCCGTTCCAGGCTACGCACTACAACAACGCGCCCGGCCAGAACAACGCCCTGCTGATTCCACAGAACCTGCCGACCGGCTACCACGGCCATGGCACCTACGTCAACTTCACGGCAAACGCCGCGCTGTCGGTTTCGCAGATCGACTTCCGGATGACCGACGACGGTTTCCTGCGGTTCAACTGGAGCACTACACCCGGCACCAGCGGCGGTCCAGGCATGCTGGGGCAGACCTCGCAAGTGCGCGTCTACATGACGCCGGGAACGTGGCAGGGCACGTGGACGGGCACCACGCCGAAGGTCCAGGTGCAGCCAGGGCCGGGTTCGCCGTGGACGCTGCTCGGCATCGGCACGCTAACGGTGAGGCCCTACTACGAGCACTCGCCGGCGGTCTTCGCGACGCCATTCACGATCCCGGTCGGCACCAACGGTTTTGCGATCGTGATCGGGCCGGTGACGACGCCGGTGCCGCACATCACCTATGCGCAGCCGCCGTACGCGCTGCATCCGTCGCTGCTGATCCGCGGCTTCGCGCCGGGCTCGGCGGTCGAAGCGCACGATCAGTTCCTATCGATCACGCAGCAGGACTTCGCGACTCAGGCATTCGTGTCGCTGCCGCTGCCCAACCCGAAGAACCCCGTGTTCGAACTGCACTACACCGTCGCCAACAACGCCGCCCACTACGCGCGCGGTGGCTCGGGCTGCTACGACCGGTCGCGCTCGTTCTACCAGTTCTTCGCGCCGGCCGAGTTCGACCTCGGCAACTCGACGATCGTGATGACGCCCAACAGCGACACCTACGCGGTGAGCTCCGGCAACTCGACGATCGTGCCGCCGACTTCGTCGCTGCTGACCAACGCGGCGAACGTGCCGCTCAGTGACGATGCGCGCACCGCTACGAAGCCTCTCGGCTTCACCTTCCCGTATCCGGGTGGCGCGACCAGCAGCGTCGTCATCACGTCGAACGGCAACGTGTTCCTCGATCCGGCAAACAGCGGCACCCAGGTGAACTCGTTCAGCGCGTCGGGTTGGTCCGGTTTCCTGCGCGGCCAGCCGCAACTGACCGCGTGGTGGGGCGACCATGATCCAGGTTCGGGCGGCGGCGTCTACCTCGACGTCGATCTGACCGGCACCGTGCCCGTTGCCTACGTGACGTGGAACAACGTGCCCGAGTGGGACCTGCCGGGCTCTTCGAACACGTTCCAGGTCGCGATGTTCGGCGACGGCCGCGTCGAGTACCGCTACGGCAACTGCTCGCCGTCGCACGTCTACGGCATCACTGGCTTTTCCGGCGGCTGGTCGCTGCACGACCCGGGCAACCGCGATCTGTCGACGGCGCTGCCGTTCGACACCGGCAACGGCGCTCTGCCCCCCGAACTGGCGATGAGCGCGCGCCCGATCACCGGCACGACGTCGAACTTCACGCTGACCGACCTGCCCACCGACACCACCGGCGTGGTGATGCTCGGCGTGCCGATCCACGCCTTCGACCTGTTCTTCGCCGGCATGCCGGGCTGCGTGCAGCGCGTCATCCCGCTCGCGACGTTGCCGTTCGCGGGCGTCGGCAGTGCGGCGTCGGTGCAGGTGTCGATCCCGAACGGCCGCTGGCTGATCGGCTTCGGCCTGAACGCGCAGTCGCTCGTGGTGTCGCCGGGTAGCAACGCGGCGAACCAGACGATCTCGAACTCGATCTGCCTCGCAGTCGGCATGTGAACGCAACCGCCAGCTCGGCGACGGCCGGGCGGGCCACTTGGCGGTGTGGCTGCGGGTCGAGGCGGAGTAAGGTTCGTGGCGGGCCGCACGACGCAGGCAAGGAACCGAACGACGTCGTGACCCGGCAAGGAGACGCTCAATGGACCTCGCACCCGAACCGGACCCGCAGCTGCCCCCTTTGCCGCGCGCGCTCGGCGACGCGCTGATGCGCGCGCTGCTCGGGGACGCGGCATCGCGTGATGCCGCCTTCGCCGCGCTGGTCGTGGCCAACCCGGCGCACGCCGACGCACTGCAGCGGCATCGCCGTCACTACGCGCAGCTCGAACACGGCGAGCCGCCAACCATCGACGTCGCCGACGCAGTCGGCACGATCCCCGGCCATCGCCTGCTTGCAGTGCTCGGCGAAGGTGGCATGGGCACTGTCTATCGCGCCGAGCAGCTGGTGCCGGTGCACCGCCACGTCGCCGTGAAGGTCATCAAGCGCGGCATGGACAGCAAGGCCGTGCTGCTGCGCTTCGAGCAGGAACGGCAGGCGCTCGCGGCGATGGAACACGACGCGATCGCGCGGGTCTTCGACTGCGGCAGCAGCGACCGCGGGCAGCCGTTCTTCGCGATGGAGCTGGTCCTAGGTCTGCCGATCCATCGCTTCTGCGACGAGCGGCGGTTGGCGCTGCGCTCGCGCATCGAACTGTTCATGCAGGTCTGCGCCGGCGTGCAGCACGCGCACCAGAAGGGCGTGATCCACCGCGACCTCAAGCCCGCCAACCTCCTCGTCAGCGAGCAGGACGGGCGCGCGCAACCGAAGATCATCGACTTCGGCCTCGCGCGCGCGACCGATCGTCGGCTCGCGGTTGGTTCGTTGTTCACCGAGCAGGGCGTGGTCGTCGGCACGCCGGAGTACATGTCGCCCGAGCAGGCGGCGGGCGAAACGCGGCGCATCGACACGCGCACGGACGTCTACTCGCTCGGGGTGATCCTCTACGAGCTGCTGGTCGGGGCGCTGCCGTTCCCGATGGCGGAGCTGCGCGAAGCGGGGCTCGCGGCGATCCAGCGGGTGCTGGGCGAGGTCGAGCCCCCGAAGCCGAGCACGCGCTTGTCGACGCTCGGGGCGACGGCCGGCGAATGCGCGACGCGACGCCAGACGACGATCGAGTCGTTGCGGCGCGAACTGACGACCGACCTCGATTGGGTCGTGTTGAAGGCGATGGCCAAGGAACCGGAACGTCGCTACGCGTCGGCGCAAGCACTCGCGGACGATCTGGAGCGGTACCTGCGCCACGAGCCACTTCGCGCTGGTCCACCGAGTACGGCGTACCGACTCCGCAAACTGATGCGTCGGTATCGCAACCAGATGCTGGCGGCGACTGCGGTACTGCTGGCGTTGCTGGCTGGCGCGGTGGGCACGTTCGTCCAATACGTACGTGCAGAGGCACGGGCTGACGAGAACGCCAGGCTCGCCGCCGACAAGGGAGCGCTGGCGTTGGCGGAGGCCAAGGCGAAGGAGGATGCACTGCGCAGCGAGGCCACAGCCAAGCAGCGAGCCGACGAACTGGAGCAGGTCGTCGAGTTCCAGAAGTCGCAGTGGCGCGATCTCGACCTCCAGCAGATGGGCGACCGGCTGCGACAGGCGCTGGCGGCCAGCGCGGCAGTCGCCAACCAGGGCACGCTCGAGACGGCGGTCGTGGGCATCAACTTCACCAACGTCGCGCTCACCATGCTGCGGGAGAACCTCTTCGATCGCAGCATCGAGACGATCGACAAGGGCTTCGCCGAGCAACCAGCGATGCAGGCCCGCCTGCTGCAGAGCGTCGGCGACACCGAACGGGACCTCGGCCTGTTCGCTCCGGCCATGGTGGCGCAGCAAGAAGCGCTCGCGATCCGTCGGCGAGTGTTTGGCGAAGATAACGTCGACACCGCGGCATCGCTCAATCGCGTCGGTCTGCTGCATGAGGAACTCGGCAATCTCGTCGAAGCCGAGACGTGCGTGCGCAAGGCCTTGGCAACACGCCAGCGACTGCTCAACGACGATCACCGGGACGTCATCACGTCGATGAACAACCTGGGGACGTTGTTGCACACCCGCGGCCAATTGGCGGCAGCCGAGCCATTCCTCCGCACTTCGTTGGCGAGTGCTCGCCGCATCCTCGGCAGCGACGATGTCATGACGTTGACCATGCTCGGCAACCTGGGCGTGCTGCTGCAGGAGCGAGGATCGCTGGACGAAGCCGAAGCGCTCTACCGCGAAGCACTCGAAGGCGCCCGCCGCGTGTTCGGCGTCGACGACGCACACACGCAGGACGCGATCAGCAACCTCGCAGGGTTGCACGCGGCCAGGGGTGATCATGTCGCGGCGGAAAAGCTCTACCGCGACGCGGTGGAGAAGCTGCGACAGGCTCGTGGCGACGATCACCGTCGGACTCTGCATTTGCTGCACAACTACGCCGCGATCCTGCACGTAATGGCCGACCTCGGTGAAGCCGAGTCGGTCTGCCGCGACGCTTTGGAGGCGCAGCAGCAAACACTCGGTGACGACCATCTCGACACGTTGCGGTCGATCAATCTCCTGGGACTCATCTTGGACTCGCTCGGCGAAAGTGCGGATGCCGAGGTGCAATGGCGCCTGGTCCTGGATGGCCGGAGACGCAAACTCGGCAACGACCACGTCGACACGCTGTCTTCGATGTCGAATCTGGCTTGCCTGCTCGGCTCGCGCGAACGCTTCGTCGAGGCCGAGTCCCTGCATCGTGAGGCGGTGGCGAATTGCCGGCGAGCCCTCGGGGAGGGGCACAGCGTGACCTTGACTGCCGAGAACAACCTGGGCCTCTTGCTGGACAAGCGCAGCGCCTTCGCGGAGGCAGAACAGCTCTTCCGCTCGGTGCTCGCGAGCAGCGGGCGTCTGCTCGGGGACTCGCACAAGCACACGCTGACGACCACCAACAACCTGAGCGTGCTCCTCATGAAGACGGGTCGGTACGCGGAAGCCGAGCCGCTCTGCCGCGACGCCTTGGCGACATACCGACAGCAGTTCGGGGACACGCATCCGGTGACGATCACATTGATCTCCAACCTGAGCTCCCTGCAGAAGAAGATGGGCAAGTTCGCCGACGCCGAGATTCTGGCGAGAGAAGCGCTGCAGCACTTCCGGGCTCGCCTCGGCAGCAACCACCCCGACACACTGACTGCCGTCAGCAATCTCGGGCTGCTGCTGCTCGAGCAAGACAAGATCGACGAAGCCGAACCACTGCTGCACGAGGCCTTGGCGACGCGGCAGAAGACGCTGCAGTCAGATCATGGCGACGTCATCACCTCGATCGGGTGCATGGCGATGCTGTGCAAGGCGCAGGGGAAGCACGACGAAGCCGAGGCCCTCTACCGCGAAGCGGTCGACAAGAGCCGGCGCGCCTTCAGCGACGACCATCCGCACACCTGGCGCGCGATCAACAACCTGGCGACAGCACTCAAGGACCGGGAGAAGCTGGACGAGGCCGAGCCCCTGTACCGCGAGGCGTTGACCGCGAGCCGACGCCGACTCGCGCCAGACCACGTGAACACCATCGCCTTCGCACTCAACCTGGGCACCTTGCTGCTGAAGCGCGCCAAGCACGACGAAGTCGTCGAGATGCTCACGCCGCTCGAATCGGGCGCCCGGCGCGTATTCGTCGGTAGCCTCGCTCACCACCTCGGGACCTACCTTGCCACCCTGGGCAAGTCGCTCGCGCGATCGTCGGCACCGGCCCGGTTCGAACCAGCGGCGCAGAAGCTCGCCGAGGCGTACGCAATCCTGAGCCCCGGTGACAAGCCGGAGCACCACCCGGGCCGCGACTGCGCCGCAGCCATGGCCAACCTGCAGACCGCGTGGCACGCCGCCGACCCGAACAAAGGCCACGATGCAACGGCCCGCGAGTGGCAAGCCAAGGCCGATGCGCCGAGTCCAGAACCGCAGAAGGCCAAGTGAACCTTTCGATCGCAACGACGAGCGTTCGCGCAGCTCGGCTCGCTGGCTAGATTCGGCGCAAGTCGCATGTCCCTGACGACGCAATGGAGCCGCATCGAGCAGATGCAGGGTGAAGAAGCCGCCGCCGCCGCCTGGCAGTGGTTCGTCGAGCGCTACCGCGACTTCGTCGCCGCGACGCTGCGCCGCATCGTCTGGGACGTCGGCCGCGCGGCCGCCGCCACCGACGAGTTCTGGGGCTACTTGTTCCAGCACGAGATCGTCGGCCGCCTGCGCCGCGGCATGCGCTTCCGCTCGTTCTTGATCACGACGCTGCGCAACTACGCACTCGACTGGCTGCGCCGCAATCCGCGCCCCGCCGCCGAGGATCCCACCGCACTCGAACGCGCGACGACCACGCTGCTGGCCGAAGAGGAGGAGATGGCGATCTGGACGCGGCAGATCGTGCACCTCGCCTTGCAGCGGCTCGAACGCGAACACCACCGCCATGCGCACGTGCTGCGCGCCTTCTACGGCGTCGCGGCGAAACCCGATGCCGAACCGCCGGCGCCGCGCGCGGCGAGCGCGATCGCCGACGAGCACGACCTCACGGACAATGCCCTTCATCAGCTGTTGTTCCGCGCGCGCGCGCGCCTTCGCGAGTGCGTCGTCGAAGAAGTGCGGCAGACGGTCAGCACGCGCGGCGACCTCGACGGCGAACTCGCCCTGCTGACGCAAGCGCTAGTGCGCACGATGCCGGGACTGATGTAGTAGCACCGGGGCGCGACCACGCAGACGAAGGGCCCGTGGTTGGTGCGTGCGGTGATGACGGGCCAAGACCCGGCTGGCGGGCGTGCTCGATCACCTGCAGCTCGAGGCGTTAGGATTTCGCGGTTTGCGCGTCATCCCGAAGCGTCGTTTGCCTTCCTAACCGCAGCAGGCGGATAGATGGGATGAGAAGGCCGGCCTCCAAGCGAGGTACCTTTCGGTCCCCATCAACAACGAGCTCTATTGGCTCAACGGAGGCCAGCCATGACGGAGGGCAGCCATGATGGCGGCGAGTGCAAGTGGGACCGTGACCCCGACGACAGATGCGACGATCGGGACGCCACGACTGACGATCGGCATCAACCTCGGCGACCAGCACAGCCACCTGTGCGTGCTCGACGGCAAAGGAGCGATCCTCGAAGAGTCGCGGCTGCAGACCAAGCCGGCCGCGTTCCGGCAGCGTTTCGCCGGCTTGCCGCCGGCGCGGATCGCCATCGAAGCCGGCACCCACTCGCCATGGGCCAACGCGCTGCTGCGCGAACTCGGCCACGAGGTCCTGGTCGCCAATCCGCGCAAGGTGCGCGCTGCCGTTCCGCTGGTAGCTCCCACTGGTAGCTCCCGTTAGCAGGTCCCGCTGGCAGGTTCCCGGTGGCATGGCGGGTCCGCGGATTGCCTCTGGTTTGGGCGGCGAGAAACGAGGCGCACAGCCTCGGCGACCAGCGTGCACGAACGTGTCGGGGAAACGTTCGAAACCGCCCGGCGTCCGTGCCAAGACGCTCCGGAAGTCACCTAGGGAGACCCAGACCGGGACCGCTCCAATCGTTGTTTTTCCGGGCCACGGTGGCACTTCTTGACCAAAGGCAAGTCGCTGTCACAATGCTGGCTCTCTTTTTGCACTCGGTCCCGGGTCCCGTCCCATAGCACGGGCGCCGGCCGACGTTCGATCGCCGATCTGACGCCGTCCCGCCGTATTCAGGATAAGGTTCCTAGAGCATTGCCATGAAGCGACTCGACTCCGCCCGCCTGTTGTCCTTGGCCACCTTCGCCGCCCTCGCTGCCTGTTC
>CANEYR010000004.1 GCA_947444055.1 Planctomycetota bacterium | reverse complement strand
CGTTCGATCTGCGCCTCGATCTCCTTCTGCTTGTCGGCGTCGCCATCTTCCTTGGCCTTGGCGAGTTGCTTCTCGAGGTCTGCGAGGCGCGCGGCTGGGTCCATACGACCACCTGCACCTGGGCCACCAGCGCCGGCTGGACGCTCACCGCGCGGTGCGTCGCCACCTTCGCCGCGGGCCGGACGCGCGTCGCCACCACCTGCACCGGCACCACCTGCACCGGCGGCCGGAGCCGTCGCGATGTTGCCGAGCAGCTTCTCGTACTTTGCCTTGAACGCGTCCCGCTCCTTGGTCTTGCCGGTCGCATCGAGCAGGCGGAACTGTTGCTTGGCGGCGTCGGCGGCGAGCTTGTGCTCTGGCGCTTTCGCGAGGAACTGTTCGTAGAGGGCCATGGCGCCCGCAAAGTCGCGCTGTCCCTTCTCCAGGTAGAAGGCCTTGTAGAACATGGCCTCGGTTTCGGCGGCGATGGGTTCTTGGGCTGCGAGTGGCAGGGCCAAGGCGAGCAGGAGGGATGCGATGCGAATCTTCATGATTGGGTCTCGGGGAATGCTGTGTTTCGTAGCGGGCTCGTCGCCCGATCGGGCGTGGCACGATAGGCAACGGTTACGCGACTCGGCGGCCGCCCCCACGTAACGCTTTGGTCGCGCTGCAACGCCGCGGTCCAGGTTTGCCCCCATTGCCACACTAGGTGGAACACAGTCAGAGCAGCCCATGACCAAAACGACTCCCGCTCTTCCCACCACCCCACGTTCGAGCTTGGCGGCGCGACGCCGAGGCAAGCTGAGGCCGCCTGCCAGCAAGGGTGAGGCCCCCTACGCCTCGACGGCGCGCGAAGCCGCCCCAGAACCGCGGCAAACATGGTGCATCCCGACCGATCCGCCGCCGGTCTGAGGGCGGTCTGAAACCGGTCCGCGCCGCTTCAGAACACGATCCAGGTGCCAGGCGTCGTCGACACACTGCGCAGGCTCGGGCCGGCCGGAATCACGTCGAGCAACTGCGAGTAGAACGTGAAGCCGGTCAGCAAGCCCGGCGGCACCGTCACCGAGAACGTTGCCATGCCGCGCGCGTCGAGCGGCCCTTGCCACAGCACGAGGAAGCCATCGAGCAGCGGCAGGCCGAGGAATGGCGTCGTCGTGTTGACCCAACTGAGGCCCAAGTAGCCGTAGTCGTTCGCCCAGCCGCCCATCTTCCACGGCATCGTCGCCCCGCCATAGATCGCCGGCGGCACCAAGACCTGGCATGGATTGGCGCCGGTGTACCACACCAACGTCGCATTGCTGGTGCCGGCTGGATTCGTCACCGACACCGGATGAATGCCGAGCGGCAGACCAGCGGGCGGCACAAAGCGAAGCGTGGTGTCGCTGACCACGGTGATCGTCGACGTGACCGGCTGGCCGCCGACGGTCGCCAGTGTGGTGCCAAGGAACCCACTGCCCGTGAGCGTCACCAAGGGTGGATTGACCGTCGCCATCTGGGATGGCGTTGCCGAAGTGATCTGCGGCATCGTCGCCTGCAGCACGAGACAGTTCGCGTTCTGGCGGTAGGCGATGATCTGCGCCTGCTCGTTCACACTGAAGGCACCAGGGTTGTTGGTGCAGCCACCCACCACCGAACACATGATGCTGCAGGTTGGTTGGCCATCGCAGTGCGACGCGTTGAAGTTGTGGCCGAGCTCGTGCGCGGTCAGACCGACGCGGTAAGCGAAGTTGGCACTCCAGCGCGTCTGCGAGACGCCGTAGGCGTTGGGCAGGTCACAGACCACACCGACATAGGCGATGCCGATCGTGCCGCCGCTGTTGGCGCCAAGCGGCCGACCCGAGAACAGGTGCGCGACGTCGCGCGTGATGCCGCCGTAGTTGGCGTTCCAGTGACCACGGAACTGCGTCAGCAGCGTGCCCGCGACATTGCTCGTGTAGGCATCGGGAACGCTGTCGACGATCAGCTGCGACACTTGCAGTGTCACTTGCACATCGGTGCGGTAGATCAGGTCGATCGCGTTGACGACGCCGAGCACGTCGTTCTGGGTCGCCGCCAGATTGCTGCCGTTGATCACGAACAGCGGGTGGTCCGCTTCCAGTGCCAGGTCGCACAAGTACGTGACATCGATGCCACCCATCATGGGCGTGACCGGGCGCGCACCGTCCGTCACCCCGCAGCGACCGTTCGCTGGCGCGCTGTCAGCACCGCGGAAGACCGCATGCGCCGCGGCGGGCGCGCCCGCCAGCACGTCGCTCAGTGGTTGCACGATCCACAGCTCGCCGTTGCCGCGCCGAACATACGCCCGCAACGTGCCCCCATCGATCGACGCCGCCACCGCACTTCCTGCCTCACCCACCACCGCACCGCGGAAGGTCGTAGCCGCCGGGGCGGTGACGGGTTGCAGCCCGAACGCACCGCGCTCCAACAACTGGAATGACGGGCTGCGCACATCGAAGGGCGCCAACTCGAGCGTGTGCACTTGGCCTGCGAACGTAACGTCGATGCCGACCAGGGCCGGTGGCACCACGGGCACCGCCAAACTCTGCACGGTGCCAGCGTGCACATCCAATGCACGCAGCCAAACCGGCGGCATCAGTGCCACCGACGGCAGAGCCACCGACGGACCGGGCGACGGCAACCCTTGGGCGGTGACTTCGCCTGATGAGAAGGCGAACGCAGCGCACGCAAATGCGAAGGCGCGAACCAAAGGGCGAAGCATGGTGGTGGAAGCGAGGACGAGGCGGAGCAGTCTACCTCGCACCTACGCAAGGCCATGGCTGCAGCGGGCGCGCATTCTCTGAATCCGCAGTGCCCCCCGTTGCCAGTCATGACCCAGTCGATGACACCGAGCCGTGCCGATCCGCAGCCTCAGACCTTGAGGCGCGCCCGGGCTAGCAGTTCGTCGCGGACCATCGAGCCAAGCTCGCTGCACTTGTGGTCGCCGGCCTTCAAGCTGCGGATGCGGCCGGTCTGGATCAGGCTGGCGACGGTCGCCTCGAGTTCCTTGCTGGCGGGGCCCTGACCGATGTGTTCGAGCATCAAGCCCATCGCCAGGATGGTCGCCAGCGGGCTCGCCTTGTCGGTGCCCTTGTACTTCGGCGCCGAGCCGTGAATGCCTTCGAACATCGACACCTTGCCCGGGTGGATGTTGCCGGACGCCGCGATGCCCATGCCGCCGATCAGCATCGCGCCGAGGTCGGTGATGATGTCGCCGAACAGGTTGGTGGTGACGCAGACATCGAACCAGTCCGGGTTCTTGATCATCCACATGCACGCCGCATCGATGTAGGCGTGGTCGGTGGTGATGCTGGGGTACTCCTTGGCGACCTTGGCGAAGATGCGCGTCCAGATGTCCTGCGCGCGCACCGCGTTCGCCTTGTCGATCAGCGTCACCTGCGGCTTGTCCTTGCCGGGCTTCGGCCCGCGCTTCTTCGCCAGCTCGAACGCATGGCGAATGATGCGCTCGGTGCCGCGCGCGGTGTAGACCATCTGCTGCAGCGAGATCTCGTGCTCGGTGTCCTTCTTGGTGGTGCCGTGGATGCCGGCGTAGGCGTCCTCGGTGTTCTCACGCAGGAAGAGGATGTCGATGTCCGCCGGGGTCTTGCCCTTCAGCGGGCACAGGGATTCGTGGTAGAGCTTGACCGGCCGCAGGTTGACGTAGAGGTCGAGCTTGTGCCGCATGCCGGCGATGATCGCGAACTCGAGCTTGCCGACTTCGATGCGCGGATCGCCGATGGCGCCGAAGAGGACCGAGTGCATCTGGCGTATGCGATCGAACGCGACGTCCGGCATGGTCTCGCCGGTCTTCAGGAAGTGCTCCGCGCCGTAGGGCAGCAACTCGCGTTTGGTGGTGAAGCCGTACACCGACTGGATGGCGTCGAGCACCTTCAGGGCTTCGCGCACCACTTCGTCGCCGATGCCGTCGCCGGGGAGAACTCCGATGTCGTAGACCTTGCTCATCTGGCTGCTGCTGCTGCGGAACGGCCTCGAACGGCCAAAAGGGCGGTCGCGGGTCGACCAAAAGGGCGAGCAGTATGGCGCGCCGCCGCGTCGCTACAACACGGAAGGTGGCCCGGTCGCGCATTCGCACGGCCATGCCCATGCAGTGGATCGCCGCCGTCGCTAAGCTCCCGACCTCGATGTTCCGGCCCCACCGCGCGCACATGAGTTCTCGCCTCACCGTCTCCAGCCTCGTCGCCTTCTCGCTGCTCGCGTCCCTCGCCGCCCAAAACGAGGAGGCTGACTTCAACCAGCGCCAAGCGAAGGCGTTGAACAGCTTCGCCAAGAAGGCGTTCGACAAGGGCTTCCCCCGCATCGCCAAGGTCGTCTGGATGCAGGTGCACAAGCTCTACGACCTGGACAATGCCGAAGCGTGGACGGCACTTGGCTACGGCAAGGTCGGCGCCAGCTGGAACCCCGATCCCAAGCGCACCTACCCGACGATCGACACCGGCAGCGGTGCGGAAGGGCAACCGCTGCAAAAGAGCTACGAAGCGCTGAAGAAGGATCTCGCCAACCAACATCGCCAGCAGGCGGAGAAGTGGGGCAAGGCGGGCAACAAGGCGCGAGCCGACAAGCACTGGCACATGGTGCTGCGTTGGGTCGATGGCGACGCGCAAGCCCAAAAGGAGCTCGCGCACATCGAGGTGGGCGGCGTCACCGGCACCGAACTGGAGAAGACGCTCTACGACCGCAGCAAGATGATCGAGAAGGCCGTCGAGGAGCAGTCGAAGGTCGACTACGAGGTCGCGGAAGCGCCCGGCACCGAATGCGCGCCGCTGCAGCAAGCGCAAGTGAAGTACGTGACGGTGAAGTCAGAGCACTTCACGCTGCACGGCGACGCCGACGAGATGGAGAACCTGAAGGAAGCGCTGCGCTGGGCCGAGCGCACGTTGCGCGTCTGCCAAGTCGCGTTTCCCTGGCCGATGAAGGTCGACAAGTGGCCGAATGACTGGGCCTTCTTCGTCGCCAAAGAGACCTACCAACAGATCCTGAAAGCGAACAACGTGCCGGAACTTGAGTGGAAGCTCGAGCATTCCACCACGTCAGGCATCGGCCGCACGATCGTTGCCGCAACTAGCGGCAAGCAGGTCTTGTTCGACGCCTGCGTGCGCAACGTCGCCCGCCCCTACTCCGGCTTGTCGAGTGATGGCTACAGCGAAGGCATCGGCCACACCTTCGTCGGCATGATCTTTAACAACAACCGGTTGTTCTCGGTCGACCTCAAGAAGCAGCAGGGCACGGCCGCCAGCGAAGAAGACCGCGAGTTCGCCTCGCCCGACTTCGACGTCTGGAAGAACCTCAGCCTCGAGATGGCGTGGAAAAGCACCGGCGGCGTGCCGGCGAACAAGTTGCCGTTCTGCGACGCGGCGGCCTTCACCAACGAAGAACGCATCAAGGCGTGGTCGTTCTGCGACTACATGATGCGCCGCGACCCGACGATGCTGGCTTCGATGGACGACATCGCCGAGCAGATGGCGAAGCGAGGCAGCAAGATGCCCGACCAGTTCGAAGAGGCCTTCGTCGCCAAACACGCCGACGTCACCATCGCCCAACTCGACAAGGAGTGGGAGGACTTCTGGACCGGTGCATCGCCGGTGATGAAGTCGATCCTGAACAACACGCCGCCGCTGTCCTCGATCAGCAAGGGCGTCGACAAGTGGCTCGAGGCGTTCAACGTGGCGCGCAAGAGCTACGGCAAGACGCCAGTGACTTGGTCGGCCAACTTCTCAGCGCGCTGCAAGGAGCACGCCGAGTACCTGAAGAAGAACAAGGACCTGCGCGATCCGGCCACGATGCACACGCAGTTGGTCGACCTCGGCGGCAGCTACGTCGGCGGTCTGTTTGCGCAGATGGCGCTGGTGCAAGCTGGCGCCAACATCAGCGGCGCCAAGAAGATCTTCGAGAAGTGGAACACCATGCCCGGCTACCGCGACGCGTTGATGAGCAACACGATCCTGACAGTCGGCATGTTCTTGGAGGGCGACATCCTGGTGATCAACGCGACGAGCGGCATCGGCACGCCCAAGGCCGCCGACGCGGGCGCTGACTGCTACCCACCGCGCAGCGACACGCAGTTGATCGTCGACGGGGAAGTGCCGGTGCAAGAACTGGGTCCGGAGGCCGTCGAGCTGCTCAAGAAGCATGGGCGCGAGGGCAAGAAGACGATCGGCTACCCACTGACGCTGCACTTTGGCAGCACGGGCGGCGTCGGCGTTCGCGGCTCGCTCACATGCTCGGTCGTTGGCCCCAAGGGTGACGCGGTCGAAGGCGTCATCGTCTACGACGACGGCGAAGTGCGCACGACCACGGCGCCGGGCATGGTCACGTTCTGGCCACTCGACCCACTGCCCAAGGGCAAGATCAGCTTCCAATGGACGTGGATGGCGGGCACCAACCAGATCGCGTTGAAGGGCGCCTTCTCGGCGAAGTGACGGCGGCGGCCCGCTCACTCACCAGAACAGCCGCTTCGACTTGACGGCGATCTTGCGCACATCGGTGCCGCGCGCGATCCAGCAGTCCCAGGTCGAGCCTTCGTAGGTGCCGAGCTCGCGCGCATTCCACATGTCGCGCAGCGCCTCGACGCCCGCCAGTCGCACCAACACCGGATCGCGGGTGTTCGCTCGCAGCAACTCGACCGCCAGCAACAGGTCACCGGCTTGCACCTCGCCGTCGGCGGTTTGCTCGCCGGCGAAGACTTGGTCGACCACCACCACACTCTCCGGAATCTGGTTCGGTTCACCCTTCTGATCGCCGGTGAACTTGCGATGCAAGGCGATCGCAGCGGCCCGCACCCGCTCCGGACTCTCGGCGAAGGCGAAGTCGCGCGTGAGCAAGCCAGACTGGCGCACGACCGACCACACCGCCGCCGACAGCGGCGTCACCTTGATGGCCTGCTCGCTGCCTTGGCGCGCGAGCTGCAGGGTGAGTTCGACGCCTGCGGGCTGCTTGCACAACTCCATCGCGAAGCCTGGGCTCCACGTAATCGAGGTGCCGTTGAGCGCCACGATGCGGTCCCCGGACTTCACTCCGGCCTTGGCGGCCGGCCCGCGCGGATCGGTGTCGAACACCAACACCTTGCCGTCGTCGTCCATCACGCGCATGCCGAGGTCCGCACTGCGCAGCTTGTAGGCGGCGAACAAGAGGTTGAGCACTTGCCGACGCACATGGTCGACGTCGATCGCGTAGCCCTTGTTGTTGAAGGTGCCGCCGCCAGCGCTGTTGATGCCGACGAGGCGCCCGTTCATGTCGAGCAAAGCGCCGCCGCTGTTGCCGCCATTGATCGCGGCATCGGTTTCGATCAGGTGCTCCATCTTCGCCCACCGGCCTTTGATGCGCAGGTCTTGATTCTTCGCGGTGACGACGCCGAATGTGATCGTGTTGGCGCGACCGTGTGGGTTGCCAATCGCCGCGACCCATTCGCCGATCGCCAGCGAATCCGAACTGCCTAGTTCGACCGCTTGCACTTCTTCTCCGGGCGCCAACACCAACTGCAGCAGTGACAGGTCATCCTCGCGCGAGATGCTGAGCACACGCACTTCGTACTCCTTGCCGCCGAACACCCGCACGGTGACCTTGTGGTCGGTGACCATCGAGCCATCGGCGTTGGTGGCGTCGTCGACCACGTGCCAGTTGCTGATCGCGAGTCCCGAGCGATCGATGATGACGCCCGAGCCGAGACTCATCGGCATCCACTGGGGCTCCGGCGGGAATGGATCGTCTTCGCTCTGCTTGGCGGCGTTGCGCGCCACGTAGACGTTGAGCAAGGCGCCGCTGGTCTTCTTCACCATCGTGGTGAGCGCCGTCTCGCGCTGCGGCTGCTCGGTCGCCGCCAGCGCTGGTGGCGTGCGAATCGCCTCGCTGACGTCGGCCTCTTCGAGCTCGTTCTCGAACACCTTGCGCACGCGCCGAATGCCGACGAATGTCGACAAGTTGGTCTCCGTCGAGATGCGATCACCGCGCATCGCATAGGCCATCTCGATCGCATCCTGCGCCCCCGCATCGCCGATGCCAAGCAACCGGCCGCGCCCGTCGATGATGGCGCCGCCGCCGTTCTGGGCGCCAAGGTTGGCATCGGCCTGAAGGCGGCCGCCTTCGCGATCGCGCTTGGCCGAGACGACGCCGGCGGCCACGACGCAACTGGTGCCGAGCGGATTGCCGACGGCGAGCACGACTTCGCCGAGCGTCGCGTCATCGTCGGCATTGCAATCGGCCGCCACCAAGGTCGTGCCCGCTGGCAACTCGACTTGCAGCAGAGCCAGGTTGGTCGCGGCGTTCGCCTTCACCACCTTCGCTGGGAAGGTGCTGCCGGTGGCTAGGCGCACGCGCAGCGGGCCAGCCTTGGCGATGTGCGCGTTGGTGACGACGAGCCCGTTCTTGCTCAACACGACGCCAGAACCGAGTCCGGCGCGGCGCACGACACCGCCAGGATCCTTCGGTCCGAGCTGTGGCCACTCGCCATCACCCGCCCACACCGAGACCACCGAGGCCGCGACCTTGCGCACCGCCGCGGGCTGGCCATGTTCGGCAGCCGCGGTCGGCGCCTTCGTCAACGAGGCGTTCTTCGCACCCGCGAACTCCGCCGCAAACGCCTGGCGCAAACGACCAGCCGGGACCGCGAGGCCAAAGCTCGGCAGACGGAGTTCGTCGAGTGTCGGCTCGCTCTTGTCGCGCTGCACATGCTCGCTGTTGTAGAGGCCAACCAACTGACCCGCGGCGTCGAAGACTGGGCCGCCATCGCAGCGCTCATCGTTGCGCGAGTCAGTCAGGAACAGGTCCTTCGCTGCAAACGTCTTGCCGCCAAGGGCACCCGCCGCCAACGCCGGACTGGCGACGCCGCCGAACGCGAGCATCTCCTTGCCCGCCGGTCGTGCCATCACCACCAGTGGCTCACCCGCCGCCGGCCGGTCCTGACCGAACACCGCCGCTTGCAAGCCACTCGCCGGAGGCTGCACCCGCAACAACGCCAACCCTGAGGTCTCGTCGAGGCGCACGATCGCTGCCGCCAACTGCGTGTTCTCCGCATCGTCGAGCTGCACGAACAAGCGCTTGTCGGTGGCGCCCTGCAGTTCTTGCACGAGCTTGCCCCAAGTGAGCACGAGCCCGCTGGCGTCGACGATCACGCCCGAACTGGCACGCTCCAGCACGAACTTGCCGCGCGGGCCATCGACTTCGAGCGCGACCCAGACCACGCAAGCACGCACCGCGGCGACGATGCCGGCGGGACCAGCACGGCGCGCGGGCGCGGTCGCCTCATCGGCGGCGGGCTTCAGCAGAGTCGGGTTGAGGATGCCCTGAGCTGGCAGGGCCACAGCAACCCACAGGGCGGCGTGGGCAAACAGCAAACGCGAACGCATGCGGCGAGCCTATCGCACTGCTTGCGTGCGCGGCAGCCGTCACTTGCCCTTCTGTTCGGCCGCGAGCTTGGCGTTCGCTTCGGCGCGCTTGTGCGCCAGATCGAGCATGCGCTTCTGGTGCTTCAAGTAGTACTCGGCGTTGCTCTTCACTAAGTCCATCGCTTCCGCCTCGTGCTCCTCATGCCCCTGGAACTGTGCCCCGGCGTAGGTCTTGCCCATGTAGTCATCGAGCAGCTTCGGGGTGCGCTTGATGGCCGGGTGGTAAGCGCCCACCGTATCCAGAGTCTTGGTGAGCGACTTCACCGCCTTGCGAGCTTTTTCACCGCCCGCTGGCGTAAACACCGCCAAGTCTTTCAGGGCCTGGTCCGTCGCGGCGATCGCCTTCGCCAGCGTTGCCACCGGCGCCTCCTTCAGAGACGGCTTCAGTCCCGCGGCTTCGACTAGGCGCGTACCGGTGCAGACGCCGCACTTGAAGCCGCCTTCGCCACGACAACCGGGACAGGCACTCCATTGTTTGGCCTTGTCGACGCGCAAATGGCCACCGCCATGACACACCATGCACAGCCAGAACCCCGCCCCCTTGCACCCTGAACACAGCACCTTCTCGAGCGGGTCGGACATCGAGCCGATGCCCGCACAGGCGCGACAGACCACTTCCCGGTCTTCCTTGCGTTTGCACTCGGGACAAGTCTTGGAGTCCTCGCCAAAGCGGACGCAGGTCGTGCATTTCGCCTTGCCCGACCCCGAGCACGTCGGGCACTTCTCGGCCTTCATCTCATCCCACTGGATGACGCCCTTGTCGTCCGTCTTGGTGGCGCGTTCGAACTTTTCGGGATTGAAGAATTTGATGTCGTCCTGGGCGGTGACGGATCCGAACAGGCCGAACACGAACGAGAGCACGACGAGCAGGTTCTTGCGCAACACGAATGAGGCCTCCAAGCAATGACGGTGCAGCCACCTTACGCGCTGGCCGCAAGGCGAGCAAACCGGCTACTTCGTCGATGCCTTGACGACGCGCCGCGAGAACCGCAGTCCCGACCACTCGTGCCAGGGCACGAGCAGCACACGACTCACGCGTCGTCTCCGGGCGCCCCTTCGACCGCGTCGTCGGCGATCCCAGCCCGCTGCAGCTTCAACCGCACGCGCCGATTCTGCCGCCGCAGCCGGTCGTTGCTCTGCAGCAGCCGCCCCAACTCGTCGAGCACCAGGCGCAAGTCGGCGGCGGCGAGCGTCAGGTCCCCGTTGCCATCCTTCACCTTCAGGCGCAGCGACTTGCGCAGGGCTTCGATCTGCTTGTCCGTCGTCATGTCGACAGCAGTACGGATGCCACGCGAATGCGCAAGACTTGCCTTTGCCGACCTCGCCAGAAGAGCCATGATCGCCAGATGCCCCTCTTGGAGAACGTGTCCCTAAATGCGCTGCGCGACGAGCTGCCGCGCGCGATTGCCCGCCGTGCCGACCTGCTGCAGCGCCTGCATGATGAAGGCACCGACTGCTACCGCTTGCTGCATGGCGTCGCCGAGGGCGCCCCAGGTGTCACCATCGATCGCTACGGCAGCCTCCTGCTGGTGCAGACCTTCCGCGACAGCCTTGATGGCGCTGCCATCGACATGGTGCAGCAGATCGTGCACACCGCACTGGGCCAAGACTTGGCCATCGTGTGCAACCATCGTGGTGACACGCCCCAAGTCGGCACCGCGCACACCGCCAGCGCCACCGCCCTCGCCGAGACCGTCTGCCACGAACGCGGTGTGAAGTTCGCCATCAGCGCCCGCCATCGCGGCCAGGACCCGTGGCTGTTCCTCGACCTGCGCAGTGGTCGCGCCGCCGTGCAAGCGGCGGCGAAGGGCAAGCGCGTGCTCAACTTGTTCGCCTACACGTGCGGGGTCGGCATCGTCGCTGCGGCAGGCGGCGCCACGCGCGTGCTCAACGTCGACTTCGCAAAGAGCGCGCTCGAGTTGGGCAACCAGAACGCCCGGCTCAACAGCATTCCCGGGGGCCGTTGCAGCACGTTGCATTCCGACTGCTTGCCGGTGCTGCGCCAACTGGCCGGCATGCCGGTGCAGCGGCGCAACAAGCACGTGTCGTTCGTGCGCATCGAGCGCGAGCCATTCGATCTGATCGTGCTCGACCCACCGCGCTTTGCGAAGGGCGCCTTTGGCACCATCGACGTCGTCAACGACTACCAGTCGCTGTTCAAGCCAGCCCTGCTCGCCCTCGCCGAGGGCGGCACCATCGTCGCCACCAACCACGTGCCAACGGTGACGACCGAAGTCTGGCACGAAGCCTTGAAGCGTTGCGCGCTGAAGGCCGGTCGCCCCCTGCGCGACCTCGAACCCATTGCCGTCGATGCGGACTTCCCGTCGTTCGACGGCCAGCCGCCGCTCAAGATCGCGGCGGCGCGGCTGTAGGCAGCGCGGCGGCGGCGGCGATCAGTAGACCTTGCTGCCGACGCGGCTGAGCACTTCGTCGACGCCCGCACCGAGTGCAGCCAAGAACGAGCCGAACGTGAACGTGCCCTTGCTCTGCACCGTGACCCCGTCGTCATCCACGCGATAGACGAAGGTGCTGGTGCCGAGGGCCTTGGCCATCGTCTCGCCGTCGGGCAGCGCCTCGCTGCCAAAGCCAACCTCGTCCTTGTGCGCGTCGAGTTGCGGGTACGCCATCGTCTCGACCGTGCGCCAACCGATCTCGGCGGCGCGGAACCAGCGCAGGTGGGTGACGCCGCTGGCGCCGTTGGCCGCCTTCGCCATCTCCTGGAAGTCGGCCTGGGCCGCCAAGCAGTCATCGCCGTCTTGGCGCAGCGCGCGCACCAAAGCCGCCGCATCAGAACCAAACCACAGGGCGTCCTTGGTCAGCACGTAGCAGGGGCTGAGTTGCAGATTCGCTTGCGCAATTTGCACGTTGCAGAACCGCACTTCGTGGTCGTCCGCCTTGCGCGTCTTCCACTCGACATGCGCCTGCTCGGCGACTGCCGCTTCGAGATGCTGCAGCAGTCCGGCCACCACTTCGGCATTGCGCACTTCGATGCGCACCAGCAGTTCAGGCTTTGGCACCGCGCCCTTCTCCAGCGCGAGCGCCATGCCGATCTGCTTGCCGAACGCCCCGAGCATCGTGTGCAACTGCTCCGGCGAGATCCCAGCATCGCCGAGGGCGTCACCGAGTTCGCGTTCGATCTCACCCATCATCTCGTCGCGCGCTGCCGCCGGCAGCAGCTCGGCGAAACGATGGAACGCTTGCAGCACGGCCGTCACATCGAAGCTGCCCGCCGAGAACGCGACCGTGTTCGCCGAGCACGAGCGAGCAAAGCTCAAATCGACCGGCGCGCCGACCAACGCCTTCATCAAGCCCTTCTCACTGCCGCCGACACCAAAGTGCAGCATGTCGGTGCCGCCGTGCGCATTCGCCGTGACGCCGGCATAGATCGCATCGACGCCACCGAGCCCCAACGCGGCGGCCCAGTCTTCGGCCTCGTATGGCAAGTGGGGACGGAAGGCGGACAGCACCCGTTCAGCATTCAAGAACAGCGAGGCCAGAGCGGGAGCGGGCAACTGGCCATCGAGTTGGCCAAGGCGCGACGCCGTCGACAACCCCTGTTGCTTGCCGCTGGCGACCTCCGCCATGTCGCGCAGGTAGCCGCGGCTATTGCTGACGACGTACACACTGCCGAGGGCACCCACACTGCCGAGGGCACCAGCGAACAAGGACGGCCCCCCCTTCAAGGTCAGGCGATGGAACGAGTGGCCACCGATCTCGACTTCGCCGGTCTCAGCGCCTTCCACCTGCTGCGCCAGCATCTGCGCGCCCCACTGCACGACGCGGTTGATCGACGCCTTCTTGTCGCCGGTCTCGATCACGAGCGCCACCGAGGGCCCCATGCCTTCAATCGACAGCCGCCCCATCGCGAGCGTCATCGGCAGGCCGAGCACCGCGCGCAGATCCTTGGCGGGCAGCCCCAATTGCTGGCAGTTTGCCTGCAACTCCGTTGCCGCCTCGTCGAGGTGGTTGTCGATGTGCTGCTGCCGCATTTCGGCCGGCACCCGCTGCAAGAACGCCTGCACGGCGGCCGTCAGCGGCAACGCCCCGGTTGCCTCGCGACAGGCGGTCAGGCCGCCAAAGCGAACGGCGGCGTAGGTCGAGGCCGGCAGGATGGAGGTGGCGGTCGGTGGCACCAAGTGTGGCGCCTGCGCAAGGAGAGCCGAGCTGAGGGCAACGGCGACGAGAGACGAAATCCGTGGGGTGGGCATGCAGGTTTCCAAAATGGCTTGGGCGCTCAACGAGAGAGCGGGAACAGTATTCGTGGGTGGCCTCTCGGTGGCGGAAGTTGTCGGTCAGCCTTCTTCTGCCGCCGGTTCGCGGCCGGGCTCATCGCCGGCCGGCGAGAGGTCCTTCGCATAGAGCACTGCCAGCAGGTAGAGCCCGTGCGGCGGCGCCGTTGGCCCCGCCGCCTTGCGCTCGCGCGCCATCAGCACTTCCTTGAACCACGTGGGCGGGCGGTTGCCGTAGCCGACTTCGAGCAGGGTGCCGACCAGGTTGCGCACCATGTTGTAGAGAAAGCCGCCACCCTGCACGACGAAGTCGAACCCCGCCGGGCGCGCCAGCAGATGCACGTGGTGCAGCGCGCGCACCGTGCCACGCTGGCGCGGATAACCAGAACTGCTGGCGAACGACGCAAAGTCATGGCGCCCAACCAAGCACTGCGCCGCAGTGCGCATCGCCACGAGGTCGACGGGTCGCCGTACCCAGTGAAACAGGTCGCGGCCAATTGCCGGGCGAATGCGCGCCGAGGCACATCGGTAGACGTAGCGCTTGCCGCGGGCATGGAAGCGCGCGTGAAAGCCATCCGGCGCCAACTGCACCCGCTGCACGGCGACGTCGTCGGGCAGGTTCGAGTTGAGCGCCATCAAGAGGCGATCCGGCGGAAAGGCCCGCTTGATGGTCGCGTGGGCACACTGGCCAAAGGCATGCACACCGGCATCCGTTCGCCCAGCGCCTTCGACATGCACCCGCGGGCAATCGATCGCGGCGAACGCGTTCACCATCGCTTGCTGGACGGTGCGCAACGTTCCCTGCTGCTGCCAACCGTGAAAGGCGGTGCCGTGGTAGGCGATGGTCAGTAGGTACGTCGGCACCGGCCAGACGATAGTCAGCGAGCCGTTGCCAAGCACGCGCGCCTAGCGCGTCACCGGGCCTCAGCCGCGCAGGCAGATGCGGGCCAGGGCTGCTCCGACCAGCGTCGTCACCAGCACGATGCCGGCCATCATCGGATTCTGCTGCAACAGGTAGAACCACGAGGCGGCAGTCGAACCAAGGCCACCGATGGCGACGGGTACCAACAGGGCTGCCGTCGACGACGACCGCTTCACCGGCAACAGCGGTGCTGGGCGCCGCACGGGTGCCGGCGGGGTCACCGACTTCGCCGCCGCCATCAGGTCCGTGGCTGACTTGCGAGCCAAGGCGGACTCCGGCTGGGAAGGCGGCATCGGTGCGGGCTTGCCGCTCGTCTTGGTTTTGGCGGCACGCGGCTCGGGCGGTCGCGCGGCGGCCGCGGGGCGAGCCTTCGTCGCCGCAGCTGGTGGCGGCGACGGCCGCGCTGCCGCCTCCGGCGCTACTTCCCCGAGGATGTCGGTCCCGAACTCGACGGCGCCAGCATTCGGTGCCGCGCCAGGCAGCAGCGACTCGACACTCTCGTCGAGCAGTGACCAACTCGTGTCGGCCGCTGGTGGCGCCTGCTTCACCGGCCCCGCGTCGGCGAACAGCATCTCGTCGAGCACTTCGGGCTTGGCTGGCTGATTCGAATCAAGGCGAACCTGGCCGAACGAAAACGGGTCGTACCGAGTCATGACGGGTCTCCGAACCTTCGGCGCAAGTAGCTCGACGGAATGCCTAGTTGCTTGCGGTACTTGGTGACGGTGCGGCGAGCACACTGCACGCCGCGTTGTGCGAGGCGAGCGACGAGGTCGTCGTCCGACCACGGCGTCTCTTTGTTCTCAGCGGCGACGATCTCAGCGATCTGTTCCGCGACGGCCATGCGGCCTTGCCCGGCCACGGGCTTCGCCTCGGTGCGACAGCCATCGAAGAAGTCGCGCAGGCGGAAAATGCCGCGGTCGGTCTGCACGTGCTTGCCGGCAATGGCGCGGCTCACGGTTGAGGTGTGCAATCCCACGATCGCCGCGACGTCGCTCATGCGCAGCGGCCGAATCGCCGTGCGACCCTTGGCGAGGAACGGCTGCTGCTCCTTCATCACCGCTTCGACGACGCGCAGCAGAGTCGCTTGGCGAAGGTGAACGGCATCAATCAGATCGCGCGCCGAACGCAGCTTCGGCCGCAGGTAGTCGCGCACTTCGCGGGTCGTCGTTCGATTGCCCGCCAGCGCTGCGTACTCCGCGTTCACTTGCAGATCGGGCAGCGACGCATCGTCCAAGGTCACGTGCACCGAGCCATCGTGCAACCACACGAACGCATCGGGGCGCAGCGACGGCTCTTCGCGCACGTCAAACGAGGACGCCGGCCGCGGATTCAGCCACCGCATGCGTTCGAGCAGGCTCTGCAATTCGTCGATCGACAGCGCCAACTCGCGGGCGACATCGGGCAACCGGTTGCGTCCGAGCGCCTCCAGGTGCTCGCGCAGCAAGCTCTCGATCGTGCACAGATCGGGATCGCCTTCGGCCTGCAGGAGCATCGCTTCGATCGAGTCCATGGCGCCGATGCCGCGCGGCTCGAGCGTGCACAACAGCGCCCGCGCTTTTGCCAACAACTCCATCGGCGCATCGAGCTGCTCCGCCAAGTCCTCGACGGCGAACGGCAACAAGCCGCGCTCATCGAGGTGCTCAACCAGCGTGATCACCGCATCGGCCAACAGGTCCGGCACGGCGCGGAACGCCAACTGATGCCGCACGAACTCTACGAGCGAATCACCGCGCGCTGGCACGTTCGCCAAGAAGATCGACTTGTGGTCGTCGCCATCGCCAGCTGGACCGCGCCGCCATTCTTCCCAGCCCGTGTCTTCGCGTTCGGCAACGCGCAGCGGCGGCGCCTCAGCCGGCTCCGCCGCGACCACCGGCCGCGCTTCGAGCGTCTCGTTCTGTTGCAGCTCCTGGTCGAGGAACAACAGCAAGTCCGTAGTCGCCAACTGCAGCACCTCGATGGACTGCAACATCTGCGGCAGCAGTGCTAGCCGCTGCTCTTGACGTTGGCCAAGTCGTAGTTCGAGGCTCATGTGCGGAAGGTCGCTCCAGGAACGACTTTCGACGCACTCCGCCCAAACCTTGAGCGGTCGGTCGATGGACCGTCTGAAAACGCATCACTAATCTGAGACCACCCCCACGCACCCAGCCGTTCGTGAACGCAATCACTGCGGGCGACGGCGCCGCGGCTTGGCTTCGGGATTGGCCGCTAGAGGGTCTTCCGGCCAGCTGTGGCGCGGATAACGGCGACTCAACTCGCGGCGCACCAGCGGATAGACGTTCACCCAGAAGCTCGGCAAGTCCGTCGTCACTTGCACCGGCTGGTGGTTGGGCCCCAGCAGCTGCAGCACGACCGGAACGCGGCCGCCCGCCAGTGCGCCGACCGCCCGCAGACCGAAGAACTCCTGCAGTCGAGCCGAGATCGTCGGCCCCGCCGGCGCGTCGTAATCGACGATGGCGGCCCTTCCCGACGGCAGGTCGATGCGATCGGGAGCCCCTTGCTGCAGAGCCCGACGTTGGGCGGACGACAGCTCAGCCATCAACAACTCCGTCACCGCCGCATCGCGCAACGCCCGCAGGTCACTGCGCGCACCCAGCAGCTGCAAGGCGGCTGCCGCCACCGCGCGATCGTCCCACGTCGGCATGCCGAGATCCGGTGAACGCAGCGCCAGCCAACGCACGCGCGCCAGCACCCGCCGCAGTTCTTTCTGTTCGCCAAGCCAACGCCACGGATCCGTCGCCAGCACCGGCAGCAGCAACTGCGCCGCCGCCCCTTCCGGCAACTCACCGCCGCGCGCCGAACGCAGCGGCAGGTCGCGAAACCGATGTTCGCGCACCGCGACCACCCGGCCTTCCTCTGGCTCGAGCACGGCGGTGACGACCTGGCGCAACTCGTTCGCCGCCACCGCTTGCAGGTCCGCGACGTCGATTGCCGCCGTCAGGATGGCGCGCGAACGCTGTTGGCGACCGGTCTCCAGCAAGCGCAACGCGACGAACAAATCGTGGCCGTCCGCGGCGGCCGGCAAGACGAGCCCACGTCCCCCCACCATCACGGCCGTGCGCGGCTCGCCGCCGTTCGTGCGCAGTGCCACCCGATCCGAGAACCCAGCCAGCAAGCAGCGGCCAAGCAACGTCGTGTCGCGTGAACTGTCGCCACGACGTTCGCCACTGCCGAGCAATCGATCGCGGCTCGCCTGCAGAGCCCGCGCCTGCCCGCTACCGACCCCAAACTCGCGGCACAAGTGGTCCGGGAATCCACGTTCCTCAGCCAACAAGAACGCATCCACGGCCGCGTGCAAATCCGCCCCATCGCCGCGGCCAAGTTGTTCGACGTCCGCCAACAAGGTCGCCGCCGTCGCCGCGGCGGCCGCGCAACCGAGCGCCCGCCCGGCCTGCACAACCGCGGCCATGCGCGGATGCATCGGCAAGGTCAACAGCGTTTGCCCAAGGCGCGTCATGCCACCTTTGGCATCGATCGCACCAAGGTCGACGAGCAGTCGGTCCGCCGCGAGCAACGCCTCCGCCGGCGGCGCTTCGAACCAACCGAACTCGCGCGGATCGCGACCAGCGAACGCGCGCACCAACAAGGTCGGGCCACACAGGTCGATGCGTTGCACTTCGGGCAACGCGCGCGCTGGCATGCCGCGTTCTTCCGCCATCGTCCACAAGCGATAGCAGCGACCCGGCCCCGTGCGGCCGGCGCGACCAGCGCGCTGCGTCGCGGACGCCACGCTGATGCGTTCGAGCTGCAGCACGTCGACGCCGCGACCACGATCGAAGCGCAGCTCGCGCGCGAGGCCCGCATCGACGACGGCGGTGACGCCCGCGATCGTCAGCGAACTCTCGGCGACGTTGGTCGACAGCACGACCTTGCGCCGTTCCTGCGGCGCGATCGCTCGAACTTGTTCCGTCAATTCGAGGCGACCGTGCAACGGCAACACCAAGACCCCGAGGCGCCGCGCCAGATTCGCCAACGCATCCTGACCGCGCATGATCTCGCCGGTGCCTGGCAAGAACACCAACACGTCGCCGCTGGTCTCCGTGAGGGCGCGTTCCACCGCGGTGCGCACGGTGACTTCGAGCGGTCCATCGGCGGCGCGATCCAAGTGCACGACCTGCACGGGGTGCAGACGGCCATCCGCCTCGATCGTCGCCGCCCCCGGCAAGAACGCGCGCAGCGGGGTTGGATCGAGCGTCGCCGACATCACGCACAGCCGCAGCTCCGGCCGCACCGTGGCGCGCGTCTCCGCCAACATCGCCAAGGCCAGATCGCCCTCGAGATGGCGTTCGTGAAACTCATCAAGGCAAACGGCGCCGACGCCTTCGAGGAACGGGTCACGCACGAGCTGCCGCACCAACACGCCCTCGGTGACGAACCGAATGCGCGTCGCCGCCGACGTGCGGGCATCACCGCGCACTTGGTAACCAACCAGGCCGCCGAGTTCACAGCCGAGTTCCTGCGCCACTCTCGCCGCCGCCGCGCGCGCCGCCAACCGCCGTGGCTCCAACACCACCACTTCACCACCACGCTCACCGAGCAGCGGCAACAACGCCGGCGGCACGCGCGTCGTCTTGCCAGAACCTGGTGGCGCCAACAACAGCAGCGACGTGCCCACTCGCAGCGCTTGCTGCACGGCGGGAATCACATCGTCGATCGGCAGGCTCAAACGGGCTTGGCTCACGACAGCGGCCGCCGCCCTTCGATTGCATCGGCCAGGATCGAGGCGCTGACTTGCGCGATCGATGAACCTGCGGGCAATCCGCGCGCCAAGCGCGTGACCTTGACGCCGAGCGGCGCCAACTGTTCGGCCAAGACTCGCGCGGTGCCTTCGCCTTCAAGATCCGGATTGGTCGCCAGACACACCTCCGCGAACTGCTCGCGGCGCACGCGCAGAACCAACTGGGCGGTCGTCAGATCCTCTGGCCGAATGCCTTCGAGTTGCGACAGGCGCCCCTGCAACACGTGGTAGAGGCCTTTGTAGCCAACCTCCTCGAAGCGAATGACCTCGCGCGGATCCTCGACCACGAGCAGCATCGTTCGATCGCGCGTCGCATCGGTGCAGATGCCGCAAGGATCCGCCGCATCGAGCTGAAAGCACTGCGAACACGACTTGACCGCCGCCCGCACCTCTTCGATGGCCTTCGCCAACTGCAGCGCTTCGTCCGCATCGACGCGCAACAGGTGGAACGCCAAGCGCTCCGCGGTCTTTGGCCCAATGCCCGGCAAACGGGTCAGCCGTGTGATCAGGTTCTCGATCGTGCGGTCGCGGGTCGCCATGCGCAGCACTCGCTAGCTTCCAAGGATCGCGCGCAGGATCAAGGCACGTGGTGGCGTGAAGGTCGGGCCACTACGGACCTAGCCACGCAACGCCCGGCAGCAACACGCAGATTGCAATCGGCCGGAAGCCGCCGCGGCCGCGGCGATCCGCCGACGTGTTCAGCCCGACTCAGCCGGGGGCGCGCTGGCTCAATAACCGGCGCAGCAACCGGCTCAACAACCCTCGCCTCAGAAGCCCATTCCCGGCAAGTTCATGCCGCCGGTGACCTTCGCCATCTCGCGGTCCTTCAAGTCCTTCGCCGCTTGCAGCGCCTGCCGCACGGCCACCAGCACCAAGTCTTCCAGCGTCTCGACCTCGCTCGGATCGACGGCGGCCTTCTGGATCTTGACCGCCTGCAGTTCCAAGTTGCCGTTGACGTAGGCCTTCACGACGCCACCACCGGCCGAGCCTTCGAGGATGCGCTCGCCCAGCGAACGCGTGGTGTCCTGCATGCGCCGCTGCATGTCCTGCGCCTGCTTCAAAAGACTCTGCATGTCACCGAATCCGCTGGCCATCGAGTGTGCTCCTTGTGCGGCCATCATGCCGCCGGCGCGAAGCGCCCGCCACCATCACGGTCGGACCAAGAACTGCAGCCCCGCACTGCTGCTCCACCACTCGCTGCCACACAGGTCGAGCCACAGGGCTTGCGACGTGATGCCAAGCCCAATGTTCGCCGGACTTGGCGGCAAGGCGAAGGCATGCACGGCACCGCCAAAGGCATCGCTGGCGAGCCCAATTGGCACCGCCGTCAGCGGGTCGATCAACACCGTGACCCCGAGCACTGGAATCGACGCCTGGCCGAGTGCTAGGGCAAGGAGGCCGAACGTGTTCGCCTGCGCGCCCGTCAGCACAAACCCAAACTGCGCATTGCCGACCCGCGGCTCGGAGTTGGCAGCGAGCAGCGGCGCGCCAGTGCACCCGGGGGTCGCCGCCCCATAGACAACCGCGGCCTCATCACCGTTCTTGGTGCCATCGAGGTCGCGATCGAGGGCGGTGCGATTGCCACTGCCCGGCGGCACCGCGGTGAACGTCAAGTTGGCATTGCCAGCCAGAGCGCGGCTCACCAGCTGCGCCTGCGAGAACGGCCCAACGCCGGTCTGGTCGCTGGTGAACGTCGCGGTGCCCGTTTGGAAAAGCAGGAAGCGCAGCTGCCCATCGATCCGGCCGTGCGCAGTCAGGTCGAGATCGCCGGCCACCGCCCGCGTCGTCACCAACGTCATGTCAGTGCCAAACTGCGGGCTGCTCGCGTTGCCCTGCGACAGCGCAATCTGGTAGCCGACCGCCGGTGCCGTGCCCGTGTCGAACGCATTCAACAGCGACACCAAGTCGTCCTTCGTGCCCGCTGGCCAGCTACCAAACACCGGCTGGGCAAGGAACGAAGCCAACGTGTCCAGGGCGCCATCGTGGGTGAACCCAAAGCCCGCCTTCTGCGGCGCGGCGGTGCGGGCGAAACCGCCCTTGCGGTACATGTTGCGAACCTGCGGCACCTTCATCTGCTGCGGTTCTTGGATCACCGATGCCAGGATCGCGAAGCCATTGGTGCCGCTCGGCAGCGTGTGGCAGGTCGCACAGGAGGCGCCGCCAGGGATCGGGAACGTGACGATGTTCTGGTTGAACTGCACCAGACCCGCCGCTTCGTTGTTGGCCGCCGGCGTCGAGCGGTAGGTGCGATTGAGCTGTTGGATGGGGTTTGGCGGATACACGATCGCGTTGGCGAAGGCCGCGTAGTCGGTCATGTCCGGCGTCGACAACAGCGCGCCACCCAACAACGACGCGAAGGCGCCATTGAACGCCGCGAACGTCGCGCGATCGCCGCGCCAGTGCAGGTTGCCGGTGCCTTGCAGACCACGCAGCGTCTGCGTCGTCATCGGTCCCTTCATCGGATGGAACGGCACCAAGCCGATGTTGAACGGGAAGGGCTGCGACGGCGGGTTCTGCAAGCTGCCCGCCGGATCGCCGAGGTCCCACGCGATGCCGTCGAGGTCGCCGTCGATGTGGCACGCGGCACACGACATGGTGCCGTTGCCAGACAACTTCGCGTCGTAGAGAAACTTTCGGCCCTGGCGCATGGTCGTCGGCATCGGGTCCCAGCTCGCAATCGGCTGCTCGCTGAGCACCGCGTTGGTTGCCGTGTCGACCACGCACAGCGTGTCGCTGAGACGATTCTGCACGTAGAGCCGACCCGCCGTCGGGTGCAACGCCAGCGCGCGCGGGCCGCGCTTCTGCCGCGTGTTGACCAAGGCCCCCGGCGTCACCCCGATCTCGATGCGAGCTTGCACGACGCCAGCCAAGTCGACGACGCCGACGCGATCCGAGCCATGGGCGGCGACGTAGACGCGGCCCGCCGCCGCATCGATGGCAACACCGAACGGTTCACTCAGGGCCGTGGCCAGCGCCGCCGTGTTCGGCAACACGTTGTAGTTCACGCCCACGTTGAGATCGAACGGCGTCACCGACGGCACGACGCCGGTGGTGATGCGCGTCAGTCGGCTGTCGATCGCATGGCCGCGCAACACTGGCTCGAAGCGAATGAGATTGCGCGCCTCGGTGTTCGCCACCCAGAGATCACCGCTCGTCGGATGCACCGCGAGGCACGTGTTGGTGGTGCCAACCGCCACGAAGGAGCGGGTCACCGCCAACGTGGCGACATCGATCTGCACGACATCGTGATCGGGCAGCGTGTAGGGGATGTTCGCGGCCCACGTCGGGTCATCGGCGCGCACGATCAAGCCGGCATCCGGTGCCGCGGGCAAGGTGATGTTGGTTGGCGGCGGCTGTGGCGGCGCCACGTTCGACGGCAGAATCGTCGTGCCATTGCCCGAACGCTGCACGACGGCGTACACGCGCGAGCCATCGGGGCTCACCGCCAAGGCGCGCGGATCCTTGCCGAAGATCGCGACCGAGCCGAGCGAGGCGCGCGTCGTGGCGTCAAACACCTTCACGGCATCCACCGTGGCCGCGGTCACAAACGCCTTGCCGCCAGCGAACACCACGTCGCTCGGTTCATCGACGACACGCAACGTATCGATGACGCGACCAGCGGCGACGCTGACGATGCTGACGCTGTCGGACAACAAGTTGGTCACCCAAACTTCGTCGCGCGTTCGCGGTTGCACCGAGACCGGGTCCAGCCCGACCGGAATCTCAGCGATCAAGAATGGCGCCGAGGGATTGCCGAGGTCGAACACGCACAGCCGCCCGCCTGTGGTATCGGCGACAAACAATCGTGTGCCATCGGGTGACAACCGCAGCGGATGCACCGGCCCGCTCTCGAAGTTGACGAACGATTGGGCCGAGAGAACAGACGCCAAAACACTGGCGACTGCCGTGCAATGAATCAAAGCCATGGGAGCAACCCGCAATCAGGGACGAGGAGGGGGGCACGTTGGCACCCAGGCGACGGGCTGTCAAACCGATCGCGAATGCGTTCGCCCGCAGACCCGGCGATTGGGTATGTGGGCACCCTAGTCAGCGCGATCACTTCGGGTAGCCTGCCTCGTCTGGCTTCACGACGTTCGTGCCGTCAGACCTTCCCTCGTTGCTCCACCATGGCCTCGCAAACGACCCGTACCCTCCTGTCACTCGCGCTCTTCGCGAGCGGCCTCGTCGCCCAGCAAATCACGCTGCCCGACTACCACCATCTCTCTGAGAACCCAGCACAGACCGGCAACAGTGGCTCGACGCTGTGGTGGCGCAATGGCCCCGGCCGCTTCCAGGTTCTCTATGAAGGCAGCCACTTCACGGGCAAGGGCAACGTCGCGGGCCCCGTGTTGATCTCGAAGATCAAGTTCCGCACCGAAGATGGTGAGATTAACCTGGGTGGTCAGGTCTACACCGGCGTCACGGTCGAGATCGGCACGACAACACTGACGGCCGCTTCGATGAGCGCGACCTTCCAGGACAATCGCACGCCGGCGCTGCCCAACTCCACGACGATGAGCACGCTCGGCACGACGACCGTCACCGTTGCTCCCGCTGCGGGCAGCGTGCCCAACAATTGGACCATCGAGATCGACGTCATCGCGCTCAACTTGGCGGTGCTCTACGACCCGACGGGACCGCAACCGAACCTGCTGATCGACATCGACATGCCATTGGCGCCGGCCAACTCCGCACCACTTGGGCTGGCTGGGTTTTCGAATACCACCGGCACCACCGCCCAGATCCGCGGCATGGGCAACACGGCGAGCGCGTCGGCAGCCACGCTCGGCACCCTGAATGTGCTCCCGCCACTTGTCGGCGTCGAGTTCCTCGGCGCCGGTGGCCATGCCACCATCATCCCAGCCCGCAATGAGTTCTACGGCGGTGCGTGCGGTGGCTCGGCTTCGAGCTTCTACCAAGGGTTCCTCAACGGCCAGGCGTTCGACCTCGGCGGCGGCTTGACGATGACGCCCAATAGCCCCAGCGCGCCGACCCTCTACACCGTCACCGGTGGCGCACCACCAGTCGACCTGACCAAGGTCAACGCGACGCCGGATGCAACCGCCGACGATGGGATCTTCACTCACGCACTGGGCTTCCCGTTCAACTATCCAGGCGGCACCACCTCGACCATCGTGGCCAGCACGAATGGCTTCGTTTGGCTCGACGCGACGATGACCAATAGCGCGTTCGCAGCCTTGGCGGCCCGTCTGCTCGGCGACCCGGCCAGCGCGTTGCCCACCTACAGCGGCGCCCGGTTGGCGATCTTCTGGAAGGACCTCAACATGCTGCGCAACTTCGGCCTCAACTCGCTGTGTGGCATGCACGTCAAGACCGACACGTCCGGCGGGGCCGGCAACGCCGTGTGCTACGTCACCTGGTGGGATGTCAGTGAGTTCAACGTCGTCACCGGTGGCGGTGTGCAAGGGCACGCCAACTGGACCTTCCAGATGGTGCTGCATGAAGGCACCGGCATCGTGCAGTTCCGCTACGGCAACGTGCCAGCCTTTGCGACCGCGTCGACGGTAACCGCCGAATGCTTTTCGACGATTGTCGGCTTCTCGCCAGGTCGCACGCTCGCTGGCGTCGGCCCCAACGCCGCCAACCCGCAAAGCCGCGACCTGTCCATCGAAGTGCCGTTCTCGACCAAGCCTGAAGGTGGTCAAGGCAATGTTGGCCAAGTCGCCCTCGCCACCCCCAACCTCGGCGGCCTGCAATATGGCGGTCGCATGTATGGCGGCCAAACGATGACGTGGAACGCGACCAACGTGCCAGTGGGCACGATCCTCGGCGCCCAACTGCTCGACGTCGGCGGCACCCAACCTGGTCTGCAGTTCCCGACCATCACCGCCCCCGGCTGCATGCTGAGCACGACCACCGGCGCCCTGCTGTGGCAGGTGTTCATCCTGCCGGCCTCGACCGCGGTCGGCACGGTGCCGTTCGTCGTCCCGCACGGCTTCGAAGGCTCGCAGTTCTTCGCCCAGTTCGTGGCGCTCGATGGATTGTTCGGTGGGCCGGACCTGATCACGGTCTCGAGCAACGCGATCAAGCACACCGTCGGCTTGAATTGATTCGCCGGCGGCTCGCAGCCCAGTTCGCGCTGGGCAGCCGCGCGCCCACACACGCCGCCGACCTCACTCCTGCATGTTCGGCAACGGCGGCTCGTCAGGCGGCGGCGCCTCGGCGTCGCTATCGACGGGCTGACTCGGCGCCGCCTCAGGCTTGGCGCGGTCTTCCGGATTGACCTGAACGACGCGGCCGCCAAAGGTTTCCAACACGCGCTTGGTCGCGACCCCAGGATCGTGCTTGGGTGGCGGCGGCGCCGCCGCCGCAGCGTTACTCGCACCCAACTCCGGCAGCCGCCATTCGACCTTCACGTCACGGCCAGCCGCTTCGCGGATCGTTCTCGCTAGATCGTTCTTCACTTCGTTCGACACCAAGCGGTCGCGATGCATCTTGCTGTCGGTCATCAAGGTGACGACGACAACGTTGTTCTGGTCGGGGCCATCGACGCGGCAGAACTCCATCGTGGCCCGCAGCAGTCCGCGGTCTTTCAGCGCGACCATAGTGCGCCCACGCAAATCCGTCGGCGCGGCGACGGCAGCCATCGGCCTGCTCGCGGGACTCGCTGCCGGTGAACCCATCGACGGCGCCGTGGCCCGTGACGGCGCCCCACTCGGCGCCCCACTCGGCCTTCGCCCCGTTGCAACCGGTGCCACGCCACCACCAGCGCGCACTTCGGCCAACAGATCCGCCAGGGTCGGCAGCAGGCCCGCTTGCGCCATGCGCACGAGCGACACTTCGAACACGACGCCGCGGTCTTCGAGGCGACGCAACCGTTCCCGTCCCAACAGACCCGCACTGATCATCGCATCCAAGCGATGCGGCTCGACCGCCGTCGCCAGCTGCTGCATGCGCTCACGCAACGTGCCCATCACCGGCACCAAGCTGGACTCGGCGCCATCGACCTTGAGCAGCATGCACCACCGCAGCACTTCGACCAGTTCGCCGAGCGCTTCCCGTTCGTCCGTGCCTTGCTGCTGCATTTCGCGCGCGAAGTGCAGCCCCGCTTTCGCATCGCCGGCCACCAACTGCTCCACCACCGCCACGGTCGCATCCAGACCAACGCGCGCCACCAGCGAGCGGTACGCCGCGAGATCGAACGCCTTGCCGAGATTGCGCGCCAACGGCAGCACCCGCTCGAGGGCGGTCTCGGCATCGCGCACACCACCGCGCACGGACGCCGCAATCTCCATCAGCACCTCGTCGGGGATCAGCACCTGCTCGCGGTCAGCGATCATGCGCAGACGCTTGTGCAGGTCCTGTTCGCCGACCCGGCGAAACAGCAGCACCTGGCAGCGCGAGCGGATCGTCTCCGGCACCTTGTGCAGTTCGGTCGTCGCCAGCACGAAGACGACCCGCGGCGGCGGCTCTTCGAGGGTCTTCAAGAACGCGTTGAACGCGCTCTTCGTCATCATGTGCGCTTCGTCGAGAATGACGACGCGGTAGCGGGACGTCATCGTCGCAAAGCCAACGCTCTCCCGCAGCCGCCGGACGTCGTCGACTAAATTGTTGGAGGCGGCATCGATCTCCATCACATCGGGGTTGCTGCCCGCCAAGATCGACTTGCACTGGACACAGGCGCCGCACGGTTCGGGCGTCGGCCCCTGCTCGCAGTTCAGGCAGCGCGCCAGGATGCGCGCCGAGGTCGTCTTGCCGACGCCGCGGCTGCCCGAGAACAAGAAGGCATGCGGCACGCGCCCTTGCTGCAAGGCCGCCCGCAGGGACTGCAGCACCTCATCCTGGCCAACCAATTCTTGGAAGGTGATCGGTCGAAACCGCCGGGCCACGACCTGGTAGGAACCGTCCTCCGTCCTGTCGCTTGCTGCCGCCATGCCAGCCAGTGTGCCGACTGCGGCGGACGCGCGAAAGACCGGTGGTCCCGGAACCCGCGAGCCGCGCAACGAACCCGTTGCACCGGCTGCGCAGCGCGGCTACAAGGCTCGTCCCATTCATCCGCCCAGGCGCCTTCGGGCGAGCAAGCGGCTGCGTGGAGAGGTGACCGAGCGGCTCAAGGAGCTCGCTTGGAAAGCGAGTGCAGCCCACAAGGTTGCCGGGGGTTCGAATCCCCCCCTCTCCGCCAGTTTCGCACGGCTCGCGAAGGTGGGGTCTGCCGGGTCCCGAGCAAGGGGGCGGCGTGAACCTGGTCAGGTCCGGAAGGAAGCAGCCATAAGCGTGCGGCTTCTTGTGCCCGGGGTGCCTGGTGGATCTCACCTTTGCGGGCCGTGTGTTTTTCTTCGCGAGCGGGGCCCGGCCCCACGTGGCGATCAGCTGATACGCCCCGCCAGCACCGAGCTGCTGAGATACCGCCGCGGCAGACTCGAGCGCAGCAACGCCGTCACTTCGTAGACCGACCCACCGGCCCGCACGCGCTCCTCGGCCCGCACACATTGATCGCCCTGCGCACCGAGCAGGACCACCTCGTCACCATGCATGGCGGCGGGCACGTCCGTCACGTCGACCACGGTTTGGTTCATGCTGACGACACCGACGATCGGCGCGCGCACACCACGCACCAGGACCGAGCCGCCGTTCCACAGTTCGCGCACGAGCCCGTCGGCGTAACCGAGTGGCACGAGGCCGAGCCGTGAAGGGCGCGTGCAGACGAAGGTGCCGCCGTAACCGACCGGCGCACCCGCCGGCACCTCGCGCACACTCAACAGCCGCGCCTTCAGTGACAGCGCCGGGCGCAGATCGACGGCACCGCGCCCGAGCAAGGGATCGAAGCCGTAGAGGCCGCCGCCGACGCGCACGGCATCGAGGTGAGCCTTCGTCAGCACCAGCGCACCGAGAGTGTTGCACGCGTGCCGAGGCACCGAACGCAACTCGCGCACGCCATCGACCGCGGCGGTGAACGTCGCCAACTGGTCGCGCATGCTCGCTTCCTCGGCAAGGGAGCTCGCCGCGAAATGGGTGAACACACCGGCGATTGCCAGCCGCCCTCGCCGCCCGATGCTGTCGACGAACGGTGCCAACGAGGTCGCCGGCACACCGTGCCGCGCCATGCCGGTGTCGACTTCGATGTGCACGGGCAAGTAGCGCCGCGATGCGTTCGCCAAGGCCCGCGCCAACTCGACGCTGCCAAGGCTCGGCACCAAGGCATGCTGCACCACCGCCGAGGCTTCGCTCGGCGCCACGGGTCCGGCGATGAGGATCGGCTGGGTGATGCCGGCGTCACGCAGGTGCGCCCCTTCGTGCACGTTCGCCACCGCCAGTTCGACCGCACCATGGGCCAGGGCGGTGCGCGCCACTCGCACCATGCCGTGGCCATAGGCATTGGCTTTGACCACCGCAACCAGACGGCAGGACGGCGCCAGCAGACGACGAAACGCGCGCACGTTGTGCGCAATCGCATCGAGATCGATATCGATCCACGCCGGCGCCGCAAGCGCTGGCGCTGCTTCGAGTGGTATTCGCAGCATGCCCTGACCGCAGCGCGGAGCGTAGCCATGCACCGGCCTCGCTTGCACGCGCCAAGACAAGTTGCGCCAGCCGTTCTTGCAGGTTGCCCGTATGGCGAGCGATGGTCGGCGCAGCCGCCCACCGCTACCTTCCTGGCTGGAGCCCCGAATGCCACTCACTACCCTGGCGATGGCCACGTTCGCCGTCGTTGTTTCTCTGCCCGCCCGATCCACGATGCCGCAAGAGCCCAAGGCCGCCCCGACCGATCCATACCTCTGGCTCGAAGACGTCACCGGCGACAAGGCGCTCGACTGGGTGCGCGCGCGCAATGCTGAGAGCCAGAAGGCGCTCACCGGCAGCGAGCAATTCCAGCAGCTACAGGCTGGCATCCTGGCCATTCTCGACAGCGACGCGCGCATTCCCTACGTCGGCAAGCACGGCGAGCATCTCTACAACTTCTGGCAGGATGCCAAGAACCCACGCGGCCTATGGCGCCGCACCACACTCGCCGAATACCGCAAGGCCGAGCCGCAGTGGGACCTGGTGCTCGATCTCGACGCGCTAGGCAAGCAGGAGAAAGAGAACTGGGTATGGCACGGCGCCTCGTGGTTGTTGCCCGATCGCACGCGCGTGTTGCTGTCGTTGTCGCGCGGCGGCGCCGATGCGTCGGTCGTGCGCGAGTTCGACATGACGACGAAGCAGTTCGTCGCGAACGGCTTCGCCCTGCCCGAGGCCAAGGGCCAAGTCTCGTGGCGCGATCGCGATTCGATCTACGTGGCGACCAACTTCGGCGAAGGGTCGATGACGGCGTCGGGCTATCCGCGCGTCGTCAAGCTGTGGCAGCGCGGCACCCCGCTGTCGTCGGCGACCACGGTCGCCGAAGGCAAGACCGAAGACGTGTTCGTGCACGCCTACCGCGATCAGACCAAGGGCTTCGAACGCGACTTCGTCTACCGCGGCGTCACCTTCTACACCAACGAAGTGTTCCTGCTGCGCGATGGCAAGCCGGTCAAACTCGACAAGCCCGACAGCGCCAACGCCGGTGCCCATCGCGAGTGGCTGCTGCTCGAACTGCGCGAGCCATGGCAAGTCGGCGGCAAGACCTTCGCTGGTGGTTCGCTGCTCGCGTGCAAGCTGGAGTCGTATCTCGCGGGAGAACGCACGTTCGACGTGTTGTTCGCACCCACCGAGCGCTCCTCCTTGAGCGGCTACTCAGGCACCAAGAACCACATCCTGCTGACAGTGCTCGACGAGGTGAAGAGCCGCGTGTTCGTGCTGACGCACAAGGACGGTGTCTGGCAGCGCGAAGCCTTGGCTGGACTGCCGGAGTTCGGCACGATCAGTGCGAGCGCCATCGATGACGAAGAGGGCGATGACTACTTCCTCACCATCACCGATTACCTGACGCCGACTAGTCTGCAGCGCGGCACCATCGGCAAGGGTCCGGCCGAGACGCTGAAGAGTCTGCCCGCCTTCTTCGACACCGCCGGGCTCGCGGTCGAACAGCGCCAAGCGCTGTCGAAGGACGGCGCGCGCATTCCGTACTTCCTGGTGATGAAGAAGGGCATCGAGCGCACCGGCAAGAACCCGACGCTGCTCTACGGCTACGGCGGTTTCGAGGTGTCCCTGACGCCGAGCTACAGCGCCACCGTCGGCACCTCCTGGTTGCAGAAGGGCGGCGTCTATGCCGTCGCCAACATTCGCGGCGGCGGCGAGTTCGGCCCGAAGTGGCACCAAGCGGCGCTGAAGCAGAATCGCCACAAGTGCTACGAAGACTTCGCGGCGGTCGCCGAGGACTTGATCGCGCAGAAAATCACCACGACGAAACACCTCGGCATTCAAGGCGGCAGCAACGGCGGCTTGTTGATGGGCAACATGTTCACGCGCTACCCAGGCCTGTTCGGCGCGGTCGTCTGCCAGGTGCCGCTGCTCGACATGCAGCGCTACCACAAGTTGCTGGCCGGCGCGTCGTGGATGGGAGAGTACGGCGACCCCGACAATGCCACGGAGTGGACGTGGCTGCAGAAGTTCTCGCCGTACCACAACCTGCACTCCGACACGTTCTATCCAAAGGTGCTGTTCACGACTTCGACGCGCGATGACCGCGTCCATCCTGGCCACGCTCGCAAAATGATGGCGCGCATGGTCGAGCAGAAGCACGACGTCCTCTACTACGAGAACATCGAGGGCGGGCACGGTGGTGCGGCGGACAACAAGCAGGCGGCGTTCATGGCGGCGCTGGCCTACGCGTTCTTGTGGCAGACGTTGAAGTGAGATGCGCATCCTGGCCGCCGCCGCGCAGCAATTGCGGGGCTCGCCCAAGCGCCCCTGAGTAGAGTCCTCCGATGAACCGCGAGGACCTGATCGCCCGCTTTCGCACCGTGCGCAGCACGACCGAACGGCTGATGCGAGCGCTGCTGCCCGAGGACTTCCGCTGCCAGTCGATGCCCGACGTCAGCCCGCCGTACTGGACCCTCGGTCACACCAGTTGGTTCTTCCTCGCCAACGTGCTGCGCCCCCAGCGCCTCGACGTCGACGGTTTTGCTGGCTTCGACTTCACCTTCAACAGCTACTACGAAGGCCTCGGTCCGCGCCTGCCGCGCGCCCAGCGTCTGCTCGTGGCGCAGCCATCGACGGACTCCGTGTGGTCGTACCGACGCACGATCGACGCAGCGATGCTCGAACTGCTCGCTGTCGCCACCGACCACGACCTCGCCGAAATTGCGAAGATCGTGACGATCGGCATCGAGCACGAGCAGCAGCACCAGGAACTGTTCTTGACCGAGATCCTGCACATTCGCTGGTCGGCACCAACGGAACTGCGGCAAGCCTATGCGGCGGCATCAGCCAAGCGAACCCACGAGCCTTCGCCCGCAGCGCTGCGGCCGATTGCGTTCGCCAAGGCTTCGAGCCAGCTAGGTCACCAGGGTGAAGGCTTTTGCTGGGATAACGAACTGCCCGCGCATGCGACGCTCGTCGGCGATTTCGCCCTCGGCGATCGCCTCATCACCAACGCGGAGTGGCAGGCGTTCGTCGACGACGGCGGTTACCAGCGACCCTTGTTGTGGCTCTCGAACGGTTGGCAAGCAGTGCAGCAACGCGGTTGGCAAGCGCCGCTGTACTGGCAACGCATCGACGAGCACTGGCATCGCTTCACCCTGCGCGGCCTCGTCGCGGTGCACCCTGACGACCCCGTGTGCCATGTGTCGTTCTACGAAGCCGACGCCTTCGCGCGCTGGTATGGGGAGCAGTTCTCGGCCTGGCAGCACGCTCGCTTGCCGCGCGAGAGTGAGTGGGAGCACGCGGCGCGACACAGCGGTGCCGAGCGCGAGCCGGCCAACTTGCTCGATGACGGAACCAACGGCGAACTCGGTGCGAACGCGCTCGACGTCTTGCCGACGAGCGACCGGCGCGGTCTGCGGCAGATGCTGGGCGATGCGTGGGAATGGACGCAGAGCCACTACGAGCCGTACCCAGGCTACCGGCCGTTCCCGGGCGCCTTGATGGAGTACAACGGCAAGTTCATGGACAACCAGCGCGTCCTGCGCGGTGGTTCGTTCGCGACGCCACGATCGCAAGCACGCCTCGCCTACCGCAACTTCTGGCCGCCCGAGACGCGCTTCCAAGCGACCTCGGTGCGCTTGCTGCGCGACGCGTAGGCAACAGCACCACGAACTCGCCGCGGATCGTGTCCGACGTCGTGCCCGTTTCCGTCGCGAGGGCGCGGTTCACTTCCCGGTCGACGCGTTGGCGGAGAAGTTGGTGAAGGTCTTGCCGTCGTAGCGACATGCGCCCGCGTCGACACTGCCGAACCAAATGCCACCGGCCTTGTCTTCGAAGATGCAGTAGACGTTGGTGCTGTTGAGACCGTCCTTCTGGGTGAAGTGCTTGAAGGTCTTGCCGGAATAGTGGCTCGCGCCGCCGCCGGCCATATCGGGATGCCCCATCCAGACGTTGCCCGCCCGATCGACCAGAATCGAACCGACGAAGTCCGCCAGCAGCCCGTTCTTGGCCGTGAACATCGTCAGCGTCTTGCCGTCAAAACGGTAGGCCCCCTCTTGGCCGCCGAACCAAAGGTCCCCGGACTGGCCCACGCCGATCGCTCGGATGTTCACGAACGATCGGCCGGCCTGGGCGGCGAAATCGACGAACGACTTCCCGTCGTACGAGCAGATGCCGCCCTGCGTTCCAAACCAGATCCGTCCCGAAACGTCCTGCGCAATCGCATAGACCGAGTCGTGGATGAGCCCATCCTTGGTGGTGAAGTTCACCATCGACTTCCCGTCGTAACGACTGACTCCCTTGTTGGTGCCAAACCAGATCCTCGCATCGCGGTCTTCGAAGATCCAAAGCACGTCGTTGTTGGCCAGGCCCTCTTTGGTGGTGAACTTGGTGAAGGACTTGCCGTCGTAGCGCGAGACGCCGTCGGTGATGGACCCGAACCAGAGCGCGCCAGTTCGATCTTCCAACAGGGAGAACACGCGCGTGTTCGCCAGACCCACTTCGGCTGCGAAGTTGGTGAAGGTCTTACCGTCATATCGGATCGGGCCACCGAACGTCGCGAACCAGATCGCGCCAGCGCGATCCTCACGGATGTTGCGGATGATCACCCGCGGCATTTGCGCAGTCGACTTGCCCCCGGGTTGCTGAAAGTAGGGATCGTGGTGCGGGACGGGCGCCGCGGGCTTCTGTTCGCCAGACAGACTTTGCGTCGATGCGACGCCAGCCGTGCAGAGGGCGGCGAGCAACGGTAGGGCGATGGAGACTCGTGGGTGGATGTTCATGCTCTCAGCATGTGCCCGGGGCATGAGCGCCGCGTCAGCAACGTGTCAGGGCGGGCTGCGCATCACGGGCATCGGTGGCGGCGACCAGGGCCCGCCACCTTGCGATAGGCGCGCACGCCTTCGGTCCGCGAGAACGTCAACAACACCGAGCCGACATCGGCATGGCGACGGAACAAGTCGCAGTACTGCTCCTCCTCAGTCGGCCACGGATAGGCATAGATGACGTCGAAGTCGTCGATGTCGCGTTCCATGTCGCCATAGGCATCACCCTGCGACAACACGGTGCGCGTCTCCAGATCCGACAGCCGTTCGCTCGCCGCATACGCATCGGGCACGAAACTGCCGGGCCAGATCTCGACGCGCAAGGCGTGGGCCGCCAGCAGCTCGCGCGAGGCAGTGACCAGCGTCCCGTCCACTTCGATGCCGCAGGCGTCGAAGCCCAACAACGCGGCGAGGCCGGCGACCACGCCAAAGCCGCTGCCCCACTCACACCATCGCCGCCCCACGGAGGCATCGGCGCGCAGCGACTGCAGAGCCCGGTAGACCAATTCGTGGTCGCACGGCACAAAGCCGTCGGTGCCAGCCGCCCGGTTGGCAAAGTACGCATCGATGCGCACGGCGGCGTCGGCGAGCAGCGCCGTCACCTTGGGCGGCAGCGGGGAGGCATCGAGCAGCAGTTCGAGCGGAACGAGCGGCACGGACGTCGGGTCACGAATGGGGAACGGCGCTCACTTCGACTTCGGCAACTGCTCGAGCAGGCGGATCACTTCCTCGGGATCAGGCCAGCCACCGCCGAGAATGCGTTTCAGCATGCTGCCGCCGCGGCTGGCAATGACCTTGCCGTCGACCACGACGTCGAATTGTCCGGACTTGCCGGCGACTCGCTTCACGGTGACGCCGAGGGCGTCTTCGATGTGCGCAGCGAGACCCGCTGCGCGTGGGCCGAAGCCTCAGGAAGTTCAGTGGAAGATCGTAATGTCCATGCGCGTGGTATCGGCGATCGACGGCACGGAGGCCAGCGTGCACTTGGTGCACTTCGCGGCGCGCCTTGACCGTCTTGCGGCCGCACCTACCATGCGGCGCGCGCATGGCCTCGATCCCGACCGTGATGCTCGAGCCAGCCCCCGGACATCGCTTGGTCACCGACCTGCTGCCCGGCTGTGCCCCCGCCTACGTGTACTTGCATGGCTTTGGGGCGTCCCGCAATGGCGAGCAAAGCAGTGTGGTGTTCGAACACGCGCAGGCCGGTGGCCGCGCCGCCGCCCGCTTTGATTTTCGCGGCCACGGCGCCAGCAGCGGCACGCTCGGCGTCGTCACCACATCGGACTTGGTTGCGGACACGATCACCGTGCTCGAACGCACGGGCCCAGCGCTGTTGGTGGGTTGGAGCCTCGGCGCGCTGATCGGCGCGTTCGCCGCCGCCGAGCGGCCGGCCCTCGTTCGTGGTCTGCTGCTGCTGGCACCGGCGTTTGGTTACGTCGCGCACATGCGCCAACACATGGATGCAGCCGGCTGCTTGCGCACCATCACCGGCGAAGCGTTCTTGGTCGAAGAGAACGTCTTGGCCGACGCCGCGCAGCACGACGAAGCGACCCTGCCGCAGCGCTTGCCGATGCCGGTGATGGTCGTGCATGGTGCCGCCGACGAGATCGTTCCCGCGGCGCTGAGCCAGCGCTTCTTTGCCAACCTCACGCACGCAAGGACTTCTGGCTCTTGCCCGCAGCTGGTCACGCCCTGCGCGGCCACTTGCCGAACATCCTGACACACGCCGCCCGCGTGCTGGCCTGAAACCATGAGCACGGACGGCATCGAAATCCGCGGCTACCTTCCCGGCGACGAGCATCGCATCCTCGACACCTTCAATCTGGTGTTCCGCGAGACCTGCGGCCCTGACTTCGTCGATCGCACGATGGCGCAGTGGGCTTGGCAATATCTGGCCAACCCGGTCGGCCATCGCATCACGATCGCGGTCGCCAGCGATGGCACAGTCGCCTCGCAATACGCCGGCGTGCCGATGCTCGCCGACACGCCGTGGGGTACCCATCGCTTCGTGCATTGCGTCGACTCGATGACGCATCCGCGTTGGCGGCAAGGGCTGCAGCGACAGGGACTGTTCATGCAGACCGGCGGCAAGTTCGGCGAACAGTGCCTGCTGACCGGCGAAGCCGTCTGCTACGGGCTGCCGATCGACAACGCGTTCCGCATCGGCCAGCGCTACCTGCAGTACACGATGCTGTGCGTCATCGACTACCTGATCCGCGACCGCGCGCTGCCGCCGCTGCCGATGCCAAGTGGCATCACCGTCCAGCAGGTTCACGACGTGCCAGCCGAGGTCGATGCGCTCTACGCCGTAGTCGCGAAAGACAAACGCTGCCTGCTGCGCCGCGACCGGCGCTACCTGCAGTGGCGCTACCAGCAAAACCCCGCTCACTCTGAGTACGAACTGTGGGCAGCGCGCCGCGGCGAACAGCTCTGCGGCTTGCTCGTGTTGCGACCCGCACAAGGCCTCGCCCCCGACGCGGCGACGATCGTCGACTGGCTGGTGCCCGAACACGATGGCGACGCCATCGATGCCTTGCTCGCTGTGGCGACGCGCCGACAACACGAGCTTGGACGGCTGCGGCTGTTGGCGGTGTTTCCGCAGTGGTCGAGTGAATGGCGCGCCTTCACGCAACGGGGCTTCCTGCTGGTGCCCTCGGCAACGTGGCTGCAACGCCGCCTCGTGCACACCATCCACCTGGCCAGCATGACGCCTGAGTTTCTGCAGCAGTCGTGGTGGTTCACCCTCGGTGACACCGACCTGGCGTAGCGTCGCCGCAACGCCGCGCCGCCGATCGTCACTCGGGGATCAGTCGAGGATCGGCGGTCGCTTGCCAGTCAACGCCTGCAGGAACGTCACGATCGACGCGACCTGCTCGGCGGTGAGTTCGCGTCCGAGCTGAATCAACGCCATGTTCTGCACCGCTGCCGCCAACGTCGGCATGCTGCCGTCGTGGTAGTACGGTCCGGTCGCCGTCACGTTGAACAGCGTCGGCACTTTGAAGAAGAAGTTCTGCCCGGGAGTCGCGTCGATGGCGCCGCGCCCACCTTCCTCATCGCGACCACGAACCCGCAGCATTACCGTGCCCTGGTGGAAGTGCTCGTCATCGTCGCCATCGTCGCCATCGTCGGCATCGCCGTCTACTTCAGCTGGAAGGCGGAACAGGCGCGGCGCGCGGCGATGCAAGCCCTGGCGAGCGAGCTCAGCTTGCAGTACCAGCCGGGTGACGACAGCAGCCACGACGACGACTATGCGCAGTTCGAGATCTTCCGCCGCGGCCACTCCCGCGTCGCCCAGAACACGATGCGCGGCAGCTGCGAGTTGTTCGGACGGCCGTGCCGACTGCAACTCGGCGACTTCCGTTACCGGGTGACGCGCAGCACCGGCAAGTCCACGACCACGACGACGTATCGCTTCAGCTACCTCATCGTGCACCCACCATGGCCATCGCCGACCTTGCTGGTGCGCCCTGAGGGACTGTTCGACAAGGTCAAGGGCGCGCTTGGCTTCGACGACATCGACTTCGAGTCCGTTGAGTTCAGCCGCAAGTTCTACGTGCAGTCCGACGACAAGCGCTTCGCCTACGACGTGCTGCACCCGCGCATGATGGAGTTCCTGCTGGAACAGAAGCCGCCCATGCTCGACCTCGAAGGCGGCGCCTTGTGCATCAGCGACGGCCAGCGTCGCTGGGATCCTGCCCGCTACCGCGAGCAGATCACGTTCTTGCGCCGCTTCTGCGAACTGTGGCCACGCCACCTCATCTCTGACATGGAGACCTGATGGAGATCCTGATCGTCGTGGTCGTCGTGGCGCTGCTGCCGATCGTGTGGTGGATCGCCACCTACAATCGCTTCGTGCGCTGCAAGCACGCCCTCAAGGAGAGTTGGTCCGACATCGACGTCGAACTCAAGCGCCGCTACGAGCTGATCCCCAACTTGGTCGCCACCGTGAAGGGCTACGCCAAGCACGAAGCCGAAGTGCTCGAGCGCGTCGTCACCCTGCGCAACACCGCCATGGCCAACCACGGCTCGGCGGCCAGCCAAGGCAAAGACGAGAACGCGCTGCTGCTCGGCATGAAGTCGCTGTTCGCGGTCGTCGAGAGCTACCCGCAGTTGCAGAGCGATGCGAACTTCCGCGCCTTGCAGGACGAGTTGGCGACGACCGAAGACCGCATCGCGGCAGCGCGGCGTTTCTTCAATGGCAACGTGCGCGAGCTACGCAACCTGCGCGAGTCGTTCCCGACCAGCCTCGTCGGCGGTGTGATGGGCATCGAAGAACCGACCTTCTTCGAACTGGACGACGCCAACGAACGGGTGGTGCCGCGGGTGGAATTAGGACGCGGCTGAGCGGGCGGCGCCGAAAGTCCGGATTCTTGATCGTTAGTTGGCCTCGAAATTCCACAGGCAGTGGAGGCACTGCTTGCCGAGCAACCATGACCAACTGTTTCACTTCACCTTCCGCCACGCCATTCACACTGCCACCTGGATCAAGTCTGTACTGCCAAAGCGCGTGCGCAACGCGATCGACTGGAGCACCTTCGCCGCGGCGCAAGAACGCATCCCCGGAGTGCGCCTGCGGTCGCACTTCGCGGACCTAGTGTTTGTGGCCAAGCGCGTCGATTCCGACGAGCTGGTCTGGTTCATCATCGAGCACAAGAGCGGTCAGTTGCGTTACGCGCTGGCCCAGACGCTGCGCTACGTCGTTCACCTTCGGCATGTGTTGCAACGCAGCCGCAAGGGACCGCTGCCGTCAGTTGTCCCGATCATCGCGTACCACGGGCAGGCGCCCCTGACCCACCACCAACACAGCGAGACCACGACCCCCTTCGATCGCTTTGCCCCGCGGCTGCCGGCCATCCTCGTCGACCTCGGCCAGCAGCCATCGACGCGGGCACAGGCGAAGGTCTCGCCGCTGGTACGACTGACCATTCGCGCGCTGTTCGCCGTCACGCACTGCGATGCAGCCCAACTGCTCGAAGCCATCGACTCCTGGGGCGAACTAGTGCAAGCGGTAGAACGATCCGAAGGACCGCCTCTGCCTGAAGTCTCGCTGGACGCAATCGGCTGGTATCTTGTCGACAACAGCGACCTCACCGAGGACCAAGTACACATGGCTTTGTCGAAGAACCTCAATCACCCAGAAGGCCTCAAGATGACGACTGGACAACGCATTCGACTGGAGAGTCGCGACCTTGGGCGTAGCGAAGGGCGTAGCGAAGGACGCCGCGAAGGGCGTAGCGAAGGGCGTAGCGAAGGACGCCGCGAAGGGCGTAGCGAAGGGCAGTTGCACGTTCTCTTGCGCCAACTGACGAAGCGGTTTGGTCCATTGCCCAAGGAGATCGCCGAGCGCGTGCAGTCCGCGGGCCAACCACAACTCGACACCTGGATCGATCGTGTGCTCGACGCCAAGTCACTCGCGGACGTGTTTGCATGAACCACCCCTGAGTACTTTCGTCGCTCCCACACCCCGACTGCACCATGCTCCACTTGTCACGATTCCTCTCGTCAGCGCGCACCACCACTGCGATCGCTGTGCTCGCTGCACTGGCTGGCCAACTGCTTGCGCAGACCTCACAACAGGCCTCGGTACTGGTGAGCGCCACCGTCGCCAGCAGCCCACCCGCGATCACATTCACTTGGCCGAGTGATCCCACCGCCACCAGCTACTCGGTCTATCGCCGACTTCCTGGCAGCCCCGCGTGGAGCACGCCAGTGACGGTGCCGGGCGGCGGGGCGGCGACGACGTGGACTGACAACAACGTGCTGCTTGGCCTGCGCTACGAGTACTGGTTCAACAAGCTCGGCACGGTGGCCGGTCGCAACGTGCTCACCGCGGCCATCGACGCCGTGCCCTTCGAGAGCCGCGGCACGCTGATCCTGATCGTCGACGCCACCAAAGTCGCGGGGCTCGGCAGCCGCCTCGATCGCCTGATCACCGACATGACCGGGGATGGCTGGCGCGTGCTCCGTCACGACGTGCTGCCAAGCGCCAGCGTCGTCAGCGTGAAGGCGCTGATCGCGGCCGACGTCGCCGCCAATCCGCTGCAAGCGCGCGCCGTGTTCTTGCTCGGACACGTGCCGGTTCCGTATTCGGGCCAGCTGGCACCCGATGGCCACCCCGATCACCAAGGCGCTTGGCCCGCCGACCTCTACTACGGCGAACTCAACGGCCCGTGGACCGACACCTCGGTCAACACCACCTCCGCGTCGCGCCCAGAGAACCGGAACATTCCCGGCGATGGCAAGTTCGACCAGACGATCATCCCGAGCGACGTCGATCTCGCCGTCGGCCGCGTCGACCTCGCCAACATGTCGGCCTTCGCCGCCAGTGAAGACGTCTTGCTGCAGCAGTACCTCGACAAGAATCACGACTACCGCCAGAAGGTGTTCGCGGCCGACCAGCGCGCCGTCATCGACGACAACTTCGGCTGGTTTTCGGGCGAGGCCTTCGCGGCGTCGGGGTGGCGCAACTTCTCTTCGCTGGTCGGACCAACCAACGTCACCGCCGCGGACTACTTCACGACGCTCAACACGCCGACCGGCAACGGCTACGTCTGGTCGTACGGATGTGGCGGCGGCAGCTACACGAGCGCTGGCGGCATCGGCTCGACCACGGACTTCGCAACGAGCAGCAATCGCAGCGTGTTCACGATGTTGTTCGGCAGTTACTTCGGCGACTGGGACGTCGGCAACAGCTTCCTGCGAGCGCCCCTGTGCTCGGGCTGGACCCTGGCCAACGCCTGGGCCGGTCGCCCGCACTGGTCGTTCCACTCGATGGCGTTTGGTGAATCGATCGGCGCCTGTGCCAAGCTGAGCCAGAACGACACCAGCATGGGTGGCTACGGCGGGCGCTTCATCCACGTGGCGTTGATGGGCGATCCGACCCTGCGCCAACATGTGATCGCGCCGGCGACGGCGGTCGCGATCGTCGATGTCTGGCCACAAGCGAACATCACCTGGATGCCATCCTTGGATGCGGTCGCGGGCTACCACGTCTATCGCAGCGCTTCGCCAACCGGCCCGTTCACCCGACTCACGCCGTCGGCGGTGGCGGCTACCGCCTTCACCGATCCGGCCCCATTGGTTGGCTTTGCCACCTACATGGTGCGCGCCCTGCGCCTCGAGACGACGCCGACCGGAACCTATTGGAACCTAAGCCAAGGTGCGTTCGCGACCGAATGCCTGCCAGCCGCCGCCCACACCAGCTACGGCGCTGGTTGCGATTCCTTGCTGTTGAGCGCTTCGCCCGCACCCGTGTCGACGCCGAGCAACGGCACGCTGGTCACCTACACGATCGACAACATCCCAGAGGCGAGCCCAAGCAGCGGCACCTACTTTGGTGTCACCATCGTCAGTCTGACCCCTGACTTGGCCGGCACCTCGCTCGCGTACCTCGGCATGCCGCTGTGCTCGTTCTACGTCGGCACCCTCGACGTCACCTATGCGTTCGTCGGCACCAGCGCGACCCAGACCACGAGCTTTCAGATTCCGGCCGGCGTCGGCTCTGGCACCGAAGTCTTCGCCACCGCCGCCGCCTTCACAGCACCTGGGCTGCTGAACGCGTTCGGCGCCAGCACCAGCAACGGCGTGCGCAGCTTCGTCAATCACTTCTGACGGTCGGGTTCGGGCCGTCCGCATCGGGCGCCGCGAAGCGCCCCTGAAGCGCCCCTGACGCACCGCACCAACAACGCGCCGCAGGCGCGCGAAAAATGGCGGAGAGGGGGGGATTCGAACCCCCGGTGGGTTGCCCCACGCCGGTTTTCGAAACCGGTACAATCAGCCGCTCTGCCACCTCTCCGCGAGGTATCGCCACGCTGCACGGGGCGCCGATTGAGGGGCGGCATCTTGCCGAGCCCCGTCTGGCTTTTCAACTGGCTTGTCCGACGCGACCACGATCGGTGACGTGGCGACAGTTAGCCGCCCGCGCTGCGTTTGCTGCGAAAGAACGCCCGCAACATCGAAGCACTCGCCTCGGCCTCGACACCTTCCAGCACGTCGCACCGGTGGTTCAGCCGCGGATCTTCGAGCAAGGTCGCCAGGGAACGCACGGCGCCGAACTTGCCATCGCGCGCACCGAACACGACCCGCCGCACGCGCGCGTGCAGGATGGCACCGGCACACAAGAAGCACGGCTCCAGCGTGCAGTAGAGCACGGCTTCCGGAATGCGCTTGCTGCCGACGGCAGCGAACGCAGCGTGCAGCGCTTCCATTTCGGCGTGCGCGAGCGGCGACTGCTTCTGCTCGACGCGATTGTGGCCTTCCCCCACCACCACACCATCGATCACGACCAAGGCGCCGACTGGCACTTCATCCGCCAACGCAGCGTCGCGCGCCAACTGCAGGCAACGCTGCATCCAGCGCGCGTCTTCGCTTGTCGGTGGTAGCGGGCTCATCTATGGTCCTTCCACTCTTCCGCCCAAAGAACCTGTGAGCAAGCGCGACTTTCTCTCTACCGCCGACCTTTCCCGTGCCGAGCTCGACGACCTGCTCGACCTCGCCACTCGCGTCAAGGGCAAGCGCCCCGGCCAAGTGCTCGCGGGCAAGACGCTCGGCCTGCTGTTCTTCCAACCGAGCTTGCGCACCCGGGTGTCGTTCGAAGTGGCGATGGTGCAGCTTGGCGGGCACTGCATCAACCTGTCGAGCGACGACCTCTACGAGTTGGAGCCGCGCGAGCAAGCGATCATGGATGGTGCGGCCGAAGAACACGTCAAGGACGCCGCCCGCACGCTGTCGCGTTACGTCGATGCGCTGGGCATTCGCGCCGCCGCCCGCACCGGTACCTGGGAACGCGATCGCCAAGAACTGCTGCTGCGCAGCTACGCAAAGTTCGCTTCGGTGCCGGTAATCAACCTGGAGACGTCGTTCGCGCATCCATGCCAGGCCTTGGCGGACGTCATGACGATGCGCGAGAACCTGGTGTCGCTGCGCGGCCGCAAGCTGACGTTGCTGTGGTGCAACCATCCCGAACCGAAGTCGCTCGGCCCAACCCACAGCGTGCTGCAACTCGCCGCCCTGTCGGGCATGCAGATCACGCTCGCCCACCCGCTCGGCTTCGAGGTCGACGAAGAGGTGCTGACGAAGAGTCGTGCCGTGGCCCTGGATGCGGGCGGGTCGCTGCAAGTGAGTAACGACATGCAATCGGCGACCCGCGGCGCCGAAGTTCTCTATGCGCGCTCGTGGGGCTCGACCAAACACTGGCACGACAGCGAACGCGAAGGCATGGTCAAGCGGTCCCTACAGGCTTGGCGCGTCGATGAGCCCCTGATGGAAACCACCAACAACGCCCTGCTGATGCACCCGCTGCCCGTACGGCGCAACGTCGCGGCGACCGACGCCGTGCTCGACGGCAAGCAATCGGTGATCTACGAACAAGCCGCCAATCGCGCCCACGTGCAAAAGGCGCTGCTGATGCAGCTGCTGAAGTAATCAGCGAGCAAGTGATCAGCGAGCACCTGGCTCGCTGGTCAGAAACCCCTCGGCGCGGGCCACGGCAGCGAGGCCTTCTGCCAACGACACCAGCGGCGTGAACCGAACACTCGCAAACGCTGGCCCGCCATCGGCGACCCACCCACTGGCAGCGATCTCACGCACTTTGTCGCGATTGAAGAACCCGGCCTTGCCGCGTAGCCGCGCCACCAGATCACACACCAAGGCCGCTGCACTGGCGACGAACATGGGCACGCTCAGCAAGCGCGAGCGACGACCACAGGCCTGCGCGATGGCGCGTAGCAAAGCATGGGTGTCGGTGCGTTCGATCCCGTCCAGTGGCAGGATCGCTCCGTGCGGACGCACTCGCAACACCGCCAGCAAGGCCGCGACCACGTCATCGACATGGATCACCGACAACGGGCGCGCACGTTTTGGCACCGCCGTCACCGGCGCGCACGCCTGGCGAAACAGCAACCGAGTCGCGGCATCGCCTTCCCCGTAGACGACCGGCGGCCGCACAATGGTCCAACGCAGACGGCTCTGCACGACGGCTAGTTCCCCGCGCCGCTTGCTGTGACCGTAGAACGAAACTGGCTGCGCGCGGTCTGGCGGCAGGCTCGATGCAACACCATCGCAGCTCGGCCCAGCCGCCGCCAACGACGACAGCAGGACGAAGTGCGCCGCCGGTGCGGCGGCCTCGACCGCCGCCACCAAGCGCGCCGTGCCCGCCGCGTTGACTTCGTCAAAGTCTGCCGACCGCACACCAGTCAGCGTTCCCGCCAAATGCACCACCGTGCGCACACCCGCCGCCGCAGCCAAAAGGCTCGGCGCACCACCAGCGTCACCAAGATCCCCATGGCACAGCGACACGCCGGGCAAGGCCACTGCCGCTCGTTTGGGATCGCGCACCAAGCAACGCAAGCTCCCCGCGGCCGCCCCAGAACGCAGCAGCCGCCGCACGAACGCGCCCCCCACGAAGCCAGTGGCCCCGGTGATCAACAGTGCGTCCGCGGAAAGTTCAGGCAATTCTGTCTGCGCCAAGGCAGGAAAAGAGGTTTGTCAGGGTTCGCGCGGAATCTACCATCCCCGGCTTCAGCCTTGGACATCTTCCAGAAGTGTGATGGATTCAGCCGTGCCCGCGAATTGCAAGCGATGGGCATCTACCCGTACTTCATTCCACTGCATGGCAGTGAAGGCACGGAGGTCGAGATCGGCGGCAAGCGGCTGATCATGATCGGTAGCAACAACTACCTCGGTTTGACCCATCACCCGAAGGTGCGCGAAGCGGCGCAGCAGGCCATTGCTCAGTACGGGACGTCTTGCTCAGGTTCACGCTTCCTCAATGGCACGCTGGAATTGCATGAAGAACTTGAGCGCCGTCTCGCCCTGTTCATGGGCCAGGAAGGCGCGCTCTGCTTCTCGACCGGCTTCCAAACCAACCTCGGCGCGATCTCGTCGATCTGTGGCAAGGGCGACCTCATCCTCTGCGATCGCGAAAACCACGCCTCGATCATCGACGGCTGCCGGCTGAGCTTCGCCGACACCCGCAAGTGGAAGCACAGCGACCTCGCCGACTTGGAGACCCACTTGCAGCGCGGCCAGGCGCAGGGCAAGGGCATGCTGATCGTCGTCGATGGCCTCTATTCGATGATGGGCGATCTGGCCCCGTTGAAGGAGATCCGGGTGCTCGCCGATCGCTACGGCGCGCGTCTGATGGTCGACGAGGCGCACGCAGTGGGCGTGCTCGGCACCCACGGCCGCGGCGCCGCCGAACACTGCGGCATCCATCCAGACTTGGTGATGGGCACGTTCAGCAAGAGTTTTGCCAGCCTCGGAGGCTTCATCGCTGGCCCGGCGCGCGTCATCCACTTCATGCGCCACCAGGCGCGGGCGATGATGTTCTCGGCGTCGATCACCCCGGCTTCGGCCGCGGCCGCCTTGGCAGCGCTCGACCTGATCGAAACGCAGCCGGAGATGCGCCTGCGGGTTTTACGCATCGCGGACCGGGTGCGGCGCGGCCTCGCGGAGATGGGCTACCAGACCGCCGGCACCCTAGCTAGCCCGATCGTGCCGGTGATCGTCGGTGACCAAGAACTCATGCTGCGCCTGTGGTGCACGCTGTTCGACTGCGGCTTGTTCACCAACGCGGTGACGCAACCGGCGGTGCCCGTCGGCCAGGACCTGATCCGCACGTCGTTCATCGCCAGCCACACCGACGCACAGATCGATCAGGTGCTTGAGCGCTTCGCCGAAGCTGGCCGCCGCAGCGGCATCCTGCAGTCGACGCCGCCGAATCCGGCATCGCAGGCAGCCGGGCGCTAGGGTTTGGTCTCGCGGGTCGGGACCGGCGCTAGGTCGCCCTGGTCTTCATCGCACCTTCATCAAGCGCACACGCCCTTCTTCATCGGGGCTCCTAGCTTGGTTGGCACTTCACCCGCTGCTGCGGGCCGTTCCCACCGAAGCCAACCTAGGTATCCCCGATGAAGTGCTCCCATCTGTCCGTCGCCGCCGCGGCAATGCTTTCCTTCGCCCCCACCGGCCTCGCTCAGGAGAAGGCGATCACCGCCGACGGCTCCAGCACGGTCGAGCCGATCACGTCTGCCGTCGTTGCTGAGTTCGTGAAGGCCCGCCCGGATGTCCGTGTCTCGGTCGGCGTCAGCGGCACCAGCGGCGGCTTCCGCCGGTTCTGGGTCGGTGAGACCGATCTGTCGAATGCCTCGCGAGCCATCAAGAAGGCCGAGATCGAGAAGGCCGCCGGCAAGGTTGAGTACCTCGAAGCCCTAGTCGCATTCGATGGCCTGACGATCGCGGTCGCCAAGACGACGGCGATCTTCGGCAAGGAGAAGCCGATGATGACGATCGGCGAACTCGAACTGCTGTGGTGCCGCGAAGCGGAAGGCATCGTCACCAACTGGAGCCATCTGGGCAGTCGCTTCGCTGACGCCAAGATCACGCTGTCGGGCGCCGCGTCCACTTCGGGCACGTTCGACTTCTTCACCGACGCGGTGAACAAGAAGGAAGGCGACACGCGCGGCGACTACTTCGCGACCGAAGAAGACCAATTGCTCGCCGAGCAGACCAGCAAGAGCGTGCACGCACTGACGTACTTCGGCTACGCGTTCTACCTGCACAACCAAGAGCGCGTGCAGCCAGTCGCCATCGACCCGCGCCGCGTCACCGTCGACGCCCCAGCCGACATCCTGGCCAAGGTGAACGAAAAGCGCGTCGCCAACGGCAAGAAGCCGATCACCAACACGCCTGGGCAAATCCACGGTGTGCTGCCGGACGTCGACACCATTGGCTCCAACAGCTACCAGCCGATGACGCGGCCGCTGTTCGTCTATGTCAATCGCAAGGCTGTCGACCGCCCCGAAGTGCAGGCCCTGATGGAGTTCTATCTCGACGAGAAGCGCATCGGCAATCGCGAGTTCATGCTCGACGTCGGCTACGTGCCAGCCCAGCGTCGTCTGCGCGACGCGTCGCGTGCCATCCTGACCAGCAAGATCGTCGGCAGCGCCTTCGGTGGTGAGTTCGGTGGCCTGACGGCGGCCGCCATTGCGGAGAAGTACCAGATGCACGCCAAGTTGCTGCCAGCGCCCACGAACGCCACGGGCAGCAAGGGCAAGTAGGCCTCGCGCCGTCGCTCGGACTCACCCCACCCTCTCGAATCGTGCAGGCCACACTGACCGTGCTGCCGCGGACCCCTTCGCTTGCGGCTCCCCGCCACCGTCGCCTCTTTGAAGCGGCGGTGCGTTACACGCTGCTTGGGTGCGGCCTGATCGCGGTCCTCGTCGCGGGACTGACGGCGTGGACGTTCTTCGCCGGCAGCTTGCCGTTCTTCGAGAAGGTCAGCCTCGGCGAGTTCCTCGGTTCGATCCGCTGGGCACCGATCACTGTGCCAGAAGGCTATGGCACGTTGGCGCTGATCGCCGACACCGCGGTCATCACCGGCATCTCCCTCTTGGTCGCAGTGCCACTCGGTGTGCTCGCGGCGGTCTTTCTCAGTGAGTACTGCTCGCCACGTCTGCGCTCGTTCTTGAAGCCCGTGCTGGAGATCCTTGGCGGCATCCCGACCGTCGTCTACGGGTTCTTCGCGCTGCGCACCGTGACGCCATGGCTGCAAGAGATGTTTCCCAGCATCGGCTTCTGGAACGGGTTGTCGGCTGGAATCGTGATGGGCTTCATGATCCTGCCGCTGGTCGCGAGCCTGAGTGAAGACGTGCTCTATGCCGTTCCTCGCTCGCTGCGCGAAGCCGCCTACGCGCTCGGCGCCACCCGCGGCGAAGTGATCCTGCGCGTCGTGCTGCCGGCGGCCATGTCGGGCATCGGCGCGGCGTTCATCCTCGCGCTGTCGCGCGCGATCGGCGAGACGATGATCGTCGCGCTCGCTGCCGGTCGCACGCCCGCGTGGCCACCCGACCCAACGCAGCCAATGATGACGCTGACGACGACCATCGTGAACATCGCCACCGGCGACCACGAAGCGACCGCGTTCATCTGGGCCGCGCTGTTCGCCATCGGCGCCCTGCTATTCGTAGTCACGCTGTCGCTCAACATCGCCAGCCACTTCATTGTGAAACGCTTCCGCGAGCTCTACGAATGAGTGCGTCCTCCCAACTGGCAGCGCCGCCGCGACTGCGCCATCGCCATCGCAAGAGCGGCCTGTTCGCGGTGCTCGCCGCTGGTTCACTGGGTGTTGGCGTGTTGGTCGTCGTGCTGTTGATCTTCGCGACCATGCGCGAAAGTGGCGCCTTGTCGAGCATGCACGCAACGGCCACCGCGGGGTTGGCCTTGTCGCAGCGCGCGGCGACGAACGGCACCGAGAGCACCCCCTATGTCTCGATCGCCCAGGTCACGCCCACGTCACCAGCTGAGACGCTCGGCTTGGCACAGGGCGACGCGCTCTTGGCGATCGGCGGCAACATCGTGCGCGACGTTCGCGAAGTGTGGGCGACGGTCGCGGCGCTGCCCGCCAACAAGTCGACGGCGACGATTGCGTGGGTGCCCAACCTCGAAGCGCTGCTCGGCGAACTTGAGCTCGTCCCGGTGGCGGAGCAAGCTGGTACCTTCCGCGTGCGCCTTGCCTATGTCGGCACCGAGACGGTCGCCGCCAAGCAGGGGCTGCGCGATGGCGACGTGCTGCTGTCGGCCAACGGCCTGGCCCTGCACGGTAGCCAACAGACGTGGCAGGCGATGGTCACCGCCGCCCGCACCAACAACGCCCCGTTGGCGGTTGTGCTTGAGCGCGACGGCAAGCGCAAAGAGCTGCCGTTCCGCGTGCAACGCGAAGGCGAACTGCCGCTCGATCGCAACCTGATTGCCGCCCTGTGGCGCTTCGTGACCTCGCTGGATGAGCCTCGCTACCCCGAGCACGCCGGCCTCGCCAGTGCGATCCTCGGTTCGCTGCTGGTGGTCCTCGTCACCATCCTCTTTTCGTTCCCGCTCGGCATCGCCGCCGCCGTCTATCTCGAAGAGTACGCCAAGCGAACGCGCATCACGTCGGTGCTGCAGGTGCTGATCGCCAACCTCGCCGGCATCCCGTCGGTGGTCTACGGCATCATCGGCCTCGAGATCATCGATCGCACACTAGGGCTCGGTCGCAGCATCCTGACTGGTGGTATCACCCTCGGACTGCTGATCCTGCCGGTGATGATCCTCGGTTGCCGCGAAGCGTTGCGCACCGTGCCGCCGTGGGTGCGGCAAGCCGCGTTCGCCGTCGGCGCCACCCCGAGCCAGGTCGTCTGGTACCAAGTCCTGCCGTACGCGCTGCCAGGCATGTTGACGACGATGATCCTCGCGGTTTCGCGCGCCATCGGCGAAGCCGCACCGCTGATCATGCTCGGCGCGTTCCTGTTCGTGACCTACTTGCCGAATGGCCTGATGGACACGTTCACGGTCGTACCGATCCAGATCTTCACCTGGGCAACCCGTCCGCAAGCTGGCTACGAGACCATCGCAGCGGTCGCGATTGTCGTGCTGCTCGTCATCCTGCTGGTGCTGAACGGCACCGCCATCGTGCTCCGAAACCGTTACCAACTGAGGTGGTAGTCATGTCCCTTCCAGCTCCCGCCCCGACGTCACCGTATCACGCAGAGGAAGGTCACGTCGGCACCGCCATCGCCACTCCAACGGTGCTCGCGACCCGCGACTTCAGCCTCTGGTACGGCAGCCACCAAGCGCTGTTCGACATCACGTTCGACGTGCCCGAACACCAAGTCACTGCGGTCATCGGTCCGAGCGGCTGCGGCAAGAGCACGTGGTTGCGCAGCCTCAACCGCATGAACGACCTGCTCGGCATCGTGCGCACCGAAGGTTCGATCTCGTACCGCGGCACGGACATCTACGAACGGCACGTCGACGCGGTGGAAGTGCGCCGCCGCATTGGCATGGTCTTCCAAAAGCCCAATCCGTTCCCGAAGTCGATCCGCGACAACCTCGCGTTCCCACTGCGCATCAACGGCATCCGCGTCGGCGTCGAGCAACGCATCGAGACAGCCTTGCGGCGTGCGGCGTTGTGGGACGAAGTGAAGGACCGCTTGGCACGCAGCGCGCTCGAACTGTCCGGCGGCCAACAGCAGCGCCTCTGCATCGCGCGCGCCCTCGTGACGGAGCCGGAAGTGCTGCTGATGGATGAGCCGTGCTCCGCTCTCGATCCGGGGTCGACCGCGCGTATCGAGGATCTGATCCAAGAACTTCGGCAGCGATACACAGTTGTCATCGTGACCCACAACATGCAGCAAGCCGCGCGCGTGTCGCAACACACGGCATTCTTCTATGTCGGGAGACTCGAAGAGTTCGGGCCCACGCGCGAGATCTTCACCAAGCCCACCAACAAGCGCACCGAAGACTACATCACCGGCCGATTCGGCTGAGACTGGATGCACCGGCCATGACCCGTATCGCCTACCAAAACGCACTCGACAGACTGCGCCAGAACATCACCGACCTCGGCGCCCTCGTTCTGCGGCGGCTCGAGCTGGGCCTCAGTGCGTTGGTTCGTCACGACCCTGCGATCGGCACGCTGGTCCAAGAAGGTGACGACGACGTCGACCGCAACTCGACGGCGATCGAGCGCGCCTGCATCGATCTACTGACGCTGCAGCAGCCCGTCGCCGGCGACATCCGATTGATTACCGCTGCGTTCCGCATCGTCACCGACCTTGAACGCATCGGCGATTTGGCCGTCAATCTCGCCGACTACGGCAACGACAGCGAAACCCTCGAAATGGTGCCGCCAAGCCGCATCGAAGAAGTCGGCCGCGCCAGCATCGCCATGGTCACCGATGCAATGCGCGCGTACGCAGACAGCAATGTCGTGCTCGCACATGCGGTGATCCGCCGCGATGACCATCTCGACACGCTGACGTGGGACACCATCAAGGCGTTCCTGCAAGCGTTGCACCACGCGGGCCGCCGCGCGTGGGACGACGCCACCGCTCGCCGCCACGCCGACGAGTCTCTCCCGGTATTGCTATCGATGCGCGACCTCGAGCGCGTTGGCGACCACGCCGTCAACATCGCCCGTCGCGTCGTCTACATCGTCACCGGCAACGACGGCAACGACTGAGCGCGATCGTCTGTAGCCGCCGCACTGCCCAGCGTTCACCTAGCGCACTGTGGCCGTTCTTCCCACGACGATGAAGAACACACCGCCGTCGCAGACAAGAACTGGTTCAGGACCAAACGTCGCGTAGCCTGTCGCGGCGATGAGCGACGCACCACCCTTTGTCCACTTGCATGTGCGCTCGCACTACAGCCTGCTTGCGGCACCGTCGGAAGTTGGCGGCCTCGTCGCGGCCGCCGCTGAAGACGGCCAGACGGCATTGGCTCTCACCGACAACGGCAACCTGTTTGGCGCGGTTGAGTTCTACAAGGCGTGCAAAGAGAACAAGCTCAAGGCGATTGTCGGCCAGACCACGTACGTCGCGGGCAAGACCAACAAAGAATCCGCTGGGGCCGACAACCCGACCTACGACCTGACGCTGCTGGCAGAGAACAACAAGGGCCTCGACAACCTCAAGAAGTTGTCGGGGCGTGCCTGGCTTGAGGGTTTCAGTTACCGCCCACGCGCCGACCTTGACCTGCTGAGAGAACACCACGCGGGCATCATCGCGCTGTCGGGCACCGTCTCGTCACAGATCGCCACAGCGATCTTGCAGGGTGACTTGCAGGGCGCTCGCAAGACGGCGCTGCAGCTGCGCGAGACCTTCGGCAAGGACAACTTCTTCCTCGAGGTTGCTGAGACGGGCTACGAACAACAACGAAAGGTCAGCCTCGCGCTACGAGAACTAGGGGCCGCACTGGCGATTCCCTGCGTTGCCACCAACGACGTGCACTACCTGAAGGCGGATGATTGGCTGGCACAGGACATCATGCTGTGCATTCGCAGCGGCAAGACTGTTGCCGATCAGCAGCGCTTCCGCATGGGCTCGCACGAGCTGTTCTTGAAGTCGCGGGCACAGATGGCACAGGCATTCTCCGATTGGCCGGAGGCGCTGCAGCAGACCGTTGCCATCGCCGATCGGTGCAACGTCAGCATCGAGTTCGGTGTCTACCACTTGCCGGTGTTCAAGCCTGATGACGGCAGCGCGCCGGACGTGTGGTTCGATCGCATCTGCAAAGAAGGCGCAATCCGTCGCTACGGCGCCATCAACGACGTTGTGCAGAAGCGACTCGATTACGAGATCCGCGTTGTCAAGAAACTCGGCTTCGTCAGCTACTTCCTGATCGTGCAAGACTTCATCGATAAGGCGAAGTCGATGGGCATTCCCGTCGGGCCGGGACGTGGCTCAGCAGCGGGGTCAATCGTCGCCTATTGCCTTGGCATCACGGATGTGTGCCCGTTGCGATATGCGCTGTTGTTCGAACGCTTCCTGAACCCGGGCCGCGTGTCGATGCCGGATATCGACATCGACTTCTGCGGCAACCGCCGCGATGAAGTGATTCAGTACGTGCGCCAGAAGTACGGCAGCGACTGTGTCTGCCAGATCATCACATTCGGAACGATGGCGAGCCGCGGCGTGCTGCGCGACGTCGGCCGCGTACTCGACTTCCCGATCGCGGATGTCGACAAGTTGTGCAAGAAGGTGCCGCAGGGACCGGGGGCTTCCTTGCAGGCAGCCCTCGACAGCGACGCCGAGTTGAAGCAGATCCGCGAGAGCACTCCGCAGCACAAACGGCTGTTCGATCTGTCCCTGAAGCTAGAAGGGTTGGCGCGACACAGCTCAATCCACGCTGCCGGTGTCGTGATCGCCGACCGCCCACTTCGCGACTATGTCCCGCTCGCGAAGAACGGTGAGGATGTCATCACGCAGTGGCAGATGACGGACTTGGAGGAGGTCGGCCTGCTGAAGATGGACTTCCTTGGGTTGAAGACTCTGACGATCCTGCAGGAAGCCGTCCGGTTGGTGCATGAGGTGCATGGCGTGCAAGTCGACCTCACCAAATTGCCGCTCGACGACAAGCCAACCTACGCGCTGATGACGCGAGGCGAGACCCAAGGCATCTTCCAACTCGAATCTGGCGGCATGCGTGAATTGCTTACGCGGCTCAAGCCGGACACATTCGAAGACATCATCGCCGTGTTGGCGCTGTATCGACCGGGGCCGCTGGGATCGGGCATGGTGGACATGTTCGTCGATCGCAAGCACGGTAAGGAGCCGGTGGTGTACCCGCACGAAGCAACCAAACCGGTCCTGGAGCCAACGTACGGCGTCATCGTCTACCAAGAGCAGGTGATGCAGATCAGCAACATCATCGGCGGGTTCTCGATGGCAGAAGCCGACAACTTGCGCAAGGCGATGGGCAAGAAGAAGCCTGAGGTGATGGCGAAGTTCAAGGACCAGTTCGTCGCCGGTGCGAAGGCACAGAGCTACGGAGAGAAGTTCGCAAAGGATCTGTTCGAGACGATGGAATACTTCGCCGGTTACGGCTTCAACAAGTCGCACTCGACCGCCTACGCCCTGGTCACCTACCACACGGCGTGGTTGAAGACCCACTACGCGATCGAGTTCACCGCGGCGAATCTGACCGTTGAGTCGAGCAATAGCGACAAGATCAAAGAGTTTGTCGACGAGGCTCGTCGAGCTGGCGTGTCGATCCTCCCGCCAAGCGTCAACCATTCGCAGCGGTACTTTGGTGTCGAGAACAAAGCGATTCGCTATGGCCTCGGCGCCATCAAGGGTGTGGGCACCAAGGCAGCGGATGCCGTCGCAGCAGAGCGGCGGCGCGGTGCAGGGTTCTCAAACCTAGAAGACGTTTGCGAACGGCTCGACGCCAACATCCTCAACAAGACGGCACTAGAAGCGATGGTCCAAGCCGGCGCCTTCGATGGATTGGGCCGGACGCGCGCGGGTGACTTCGCCGCCGTGGAAGGTGCGTTGCGTGCCTCGGTGACGGCGCGCGAAGATCGGCGTCGAGGACAGAAGATGCTGTTTGCTGCGCCTTCGTTTGGATCGGCCCGTCCCACTACGGGGGCGAGCGTCGGCGAATGGCCCGAAGCAGATCGGCTCGCCCGCGAAAAGGAGTCCCTGGGCTTCTACTTGTCTGGTCACCCGTTCGAGAAGCGCGGTGCCTTCTTGGCGAGGATTGCGGGGCAGACGACCTCCTCGATCGGCAAGGTCGAACCGGGCAACTCGGTCAGGCTGGCCGGCATGATCAGCTCGGTGCGCGTGCTGCAGATCAAGCAAGGCAAGAACGCTGGTCAGAAGATGGCCAGGTTCCAACTCGAAGACCGACATGGCCAGGTAGCCGTGACTTGCTTTGCTCGGGCGTATGCCACGATGAAGGACCGCATCGTCGACGACGCCATTGTGTTCCTGACTGGGCGACTCGATGCCAACAGCGAAGAGAAGGCCTTGTTGCTAGATCAGCTCGATCCAGCCAACGAAGTCGTCCGCCGCGAGGTCGCTGGGCTGGTGCTCAATCTGCGGGGTGCACTCGCAGTCGAAAGCAACCTCCTCCGCATCGCTGAGGTCGTCAAACGCTACAAAGGGCAGCAACACTTGCTCCTCGATGTGGAGGACGGCTCCGACTGTTATCGAGTACGGGCGGACGAGGGCGTGCGCGTCACCGATGAACTACTAGACGAGCTTGCGTTGCTCGTCGGCCCCGACAACATGTCGTTCACGCGCACCTGAGGTGGTCACAAAGTAAGCAACCGGTAGACCCATCTGGTTGGACCTCGCGCCGTCGGCACCCTGACTGGCATGACGAAGACAACCGAAGCGAAGTGGCGAGCAGTGATCTGGGCGCAGGAGAAGAGTGGGTTGTCGGCGCTGGAGTTCGCCGAGTTGCACGGGATCATGCTGACAACGCTTTACTGGTGGCGCAGTCGGTTGCGGCGTGGCTCAACGCGCTCAACCGACCTCGTGCCGGTCGAAGTCGTGGCGCACCAAGTGGTCGCTTCTCGCGCCGCGGGACCGACTGCGCCATTTGAGCTGCGCCTCGACGACTCGATGACGTTGCAGATCCAGTCAGGCTTCGACGAGGCCGAGCTTTGCCGTTTGCTCCGTGCACTGCGATGCTGAGCCTGCCGACATCGGTACGCATCTATCTCGCGCGCGGCGCGACCGACATGCGCAAGTCGCTCGATGGTCTCTCGGCGATCACCAAACAGGTGCTCGAACACGATCCTCTGAGCGGGCACCTGTTCGTGTTCTGCAACGGGCGCCGCGATCGGATCAAGATTCTCTATTGGGAACGGACGGGCTTCTGGCTGCTGCACAAGCGACTCAAGCAAGGCACGTTCGCCTGGCCATTGCCCGAAGGCAGCGATGCAAAGCAGCTCGAACTGCACGCATCCGATCTCGCAGCACTGCTCGGCGGCCTCGACTTGAGCACCGCGAAACGCCGACGCTGGTATTCGCGCATTTTGTGAGAGAGAAAACCCTCTGCGCACTGTTCGTGCGTATGGAGCAATGTGACGGTGATCGCAGACAACAACGACGAGATGGCAACGCTGCGGTCTCGCGTCGTCGATCTCGCCGCGAAGAACGTCGAGCTTGAGAAGCAGGTAAAGCATCTGGGGTCTTCAGGAAGTCGTGTGGGTAGGCGACCTCGGCCTCTGACTCGGGAACTAGCGGGGGCAGCACGCCACCCCTCCGTTCCGTCGCCATCAGCGTCGGCCATTCGCTGCGCCACTTGGGTGTGGCCGACGCTGATGGCGACGGAACTACGGGGCGGCGACGACGGGCCCTGCGTGGGCACGCGGAGTAGCTTGGCGGGATGCAAGACCGCGACCTCTATGCCCGCATCCTCGGCCTCACGGACCCATGGCGCGTCGTCGATGTGCAACTGGACTCAGGCGGAGGCGAGATCCGCGTGAAGGTCGAGCCGAGGGCCGATGCTCAGTTTGCGTGCCCCGAGTGCGGCAAGCGGTGCGCGGGTTACGACGCACGTGAGCGGAGCTGGCGCCATCTGGATACCTGCCAATTCAAGACCATCCTGACCGCGCCCGTCCCGCGGGTTCGCTGCGCGGATCACGGCGTGCTGCAGATCAATGTCCCGTGGGCGGCGCCAGGCTCGAACTTCACGGCGCTGATGGAGGCATTCGTCATCGACTGGTTGCGGTCCCTTGCGACCATCAGGGCCGTGGCGAAACAGATGCGGCTGTCGTGGGACGAAGTCGATGGCATCCAACAGCGCGCTGTCGCGCGTGGCCTTGCCCGTCGCAAGCCTGAGGCCCTGCGTCGCCTCGGCATCGACGAGACATCCTTCCAGCGCCGGCACGAGTACGTGACCGTGGTGACCAACCACGAGGGATCGCGAGTCCTGTACGTCGCTGACGATCGCAAGCGAGAGAGCATCGACGCGTTCTTCGTCGCCCAGCGCCCCGAGCACTTGGCGACGATCGAGGCCGTGTCCATGGACATGTGGAAGCCCTACATCGCTTCGGTGCGACAGTTCGTCCCCGATGCCGACCGCAAGCTCTCGTTCGACAAGTTCCACGTCGTTAAGCACCTTGTCGACGCCGTCGACAAGGTCCGCCGTACCGAACACCGCGCGCTGCTTGCCGAAGGCGACCTCTCGCTGACCGGCGCCAGGTTCGTGTTCCTGACGAACACGCGCAACCTCTCGCCAACGCAGGTCCACACGCTCGACGTGCTGCGCAGCATGAGCCTCAAGACCGTTCGCGCGTGGGGTCTCAAGGAAGCCGCGGCGAACATCTGGCGCTACGTCCGGCGGTCGGTCGCAACATCGGCGTGGCTCGCATGGGCGTCGGCGGCGATGCGTTCCAGACTCGATCCGCTCAAGCGCGTCGCCCGCATCATCCGCGAACATCTGCCCGGCATCGTCAACGGCATGGCGCTGCGGGCGACGAATGCCGGCGCCGAGTCCGTCAACGCGCGCATCCAGAAGATCAAGTCCAACGCCTGTGGCTTCCGCAACCGCGACAGGTTCCGCAATGCGATCCTGTTCCATCTTGGTGGCCTCGACCTCTACCCCGCCAATGCGTCAGCGACCCACACGACTTCCTGAAGCGCCAGCATCTGCTGCACCAACTGTTCGGCCGGAAGAGCGAGCGTGGCGGCGATGACAAGCACCCGCAGCTGCCATTCCCTGGCATCGAGCCAGAGATGCCAAAGCCGCCGTACGTCGACGAGGCGCCGGACGACGAACTCGAAACCGTCACCTTCAAGCGGAAGAAGCGCGGTGCCACACGGATCTCGAAGGAGATGCCGCGCGAGACCACCAAGATCGAGTTGCCCGAGGACCAGCGCCGCTGCCCGTGCTGCAACGAAGTCATGCAGCCGATCGGCGAAGAAGTCAGCGAGCGCATCGACTATGCGCCTGCTGTGCTCAAGGTGCTGGAGACCGTGCGCGTGAAGTATGCGTGCAAGAAGCACGAGGAAGCCGGCGTGGCGACGGCTGCGTTGCCGCCCCACCCGATCGAGAAAGGCATGGCCACTGCGGGGCTGCTCGCCCACGTGTTGGTTGGCAAATACAAAGACCACCTGCCGCTCTACCGCCAGAGCTGCATCTTCGCGCGACACGGCGTGGAGATCGCCGAGTCGACGATGTGTGACTGGGTCAAGGACTCCGCCGGAATGCTGTTAGCAGTGGTGATGGCGTCGAAGACGTCGATCCTCGAGTCCAAAGTCGTGCAGGGCGACGACACCGGCATCACGATGATCGATGGTGATGTCCCAGGCGGCAGCCGACGCAGCTTCTTGTGGGCCTATGTCGGCGACCGCGACGAAGTCGTGTTCGACTTCACGGTCGGACGCGGACGCGAAGGTCCGCGGTCTTTCCTCGGCGACTACCGCGGCTACCTGCAGGCGGATGCCTACTCGGGCTACGAAGTCCTCTTCACTACCGGTCGCATTGTCGAGGTCGGTTGCTGGGCGCACGCGCGTCGTCGCTTCTTCAAGGCGCTGAGTGCCGACAAGGTGAACGCCGAATACTCGATGACCGCGATTCGCCGGCTCTACGAGATCGAGCGCCAGGCGAAGGAGCTTGGTCTCGACTTCTCGGAGCGTCGCGACCTGCGCCAAAACGAGGCCAAGCCTCTACTCGAGTCGATGAAGCCGTGGCTCGTCGCGCTCAAGCAGACCGTGCTACCCAAGAGTCCGATGGGTGATGCCATCGGCTACACGCTCCGCCAGTGGGACCCACTGAACCGGTACCTCGAAGACGGCTGCCTCGCGATCGACAACAACCGCGTTGAGCGTCAGATGCGCGGCGTCGCCGTGGGCCGCAAGAACTGGATGTTCGCTGGCTCCAAGGCAGGCGGCCAGCGCGCAGCGGTGATCTACTCGCTCGTCGGCACCTGCGGTCTGCTTGGCATCGAGCCATGGGCGTACCTCAAGGACGTGCTCCAGCGCTTGGCGGCTGGCGAGGCACCGGCCGCGCTTACGCCGCGGCTGTGGAAGGCCGCGCGCGTTGCCGTCGTCGGCTGATCGCACGTCGCCCCGCCACGAACCTCATCGGCTGTAACCGCCTCCGTGGGTAGACCGGGCGCTTACGCCACAAACGACAAAGGCGCTCCGGCAACCGGAGCGCCTCATCACCACAAGTCGTATTGACCGGGCTGGGAATGCGCGTCGCGATCAGGCCTTACCGGCCGACGCAACTTCTTCAGCATCCTTCGTCAAGGCAGCGGCTTCCGCCGACTTGATCTTCTGCTCAAGCACGGTGTTTTCGAGCAACTCGAACACCACCTTCGTACCGCCGTCACCGATGCGATAGTCGGCCATTCGCATGATGCGCGTGTAACCGCCCGCTCGGTTGGCGAACCGAGGACCAATCACTTCAAACAGCTTGCGCACCGCGTCCTTGTCCTGCAGGAACGAAACTGCGCGCCGGATGCGATGCAGTTTCGTCTTCTGGTCGGAGCTGCGCGCGAGCGTGATCATCTTTTCCACGAAGGGACGCAACGCCTTGGCCTTCGCCAGAGTCGTAATGACGCGCTCGTGCTTGATCACGGAAACAGTGAAGTTCTTGCGCAAAGCGGCGCGGTGCGCCGTGTTTCGCCCCAACCTCTTACCAGCAACATTATGCTTCATGGCCCAATCTCAACTTTCTGGTCTAGCCTTGCTTGAACTCTTCGATGTTCATTCCGAGCGACAGGCCCAGGGCGGCCAGTTTGCTCTTCACTTCCTTGAGTGACGTCTTGCCGAAGTTGCGAACCTTCAGCAACTCAGGCTCCGCAAGTTGCACAAGATCACGCAACGTCGCGACATTCTCGCTGTCCAAGCAGTTCTTGGCGCGGACCGAGAGCTCCAGCATGTCGATGCTCTTGTTGAGCAAGTCGACCATCTCGCGCCGACGCGCACCTTCGTCGCCCTCGGGTGCCAATGCACCGCCTTCAACAGCAAGGTCTTCCTTCATGTCGAAGTATTGCACGAACGGATTGAGGTGCTTGCGGTAGATCTTGCTCGCTTCGACGAGCGCCATCTCCGGAGTCACCGTGCCATCGGTCCAGATCTCAAGAACAAGCCGGTCATAGTCCGTTGACTTGCCAACGCGGGTGTTCTCGATGGCGTAGCGAACGCGGTGAACCGGGCTGAAGATCGAATCGACCGGGATGGTTCCGATTTCGGTCTCTTCGGCGATGTTCTCTTCCGCTGTCACGTAGCCACGACCCTTGCGAACCTGCATCTCGCAGAAGAACCGTACGTCTTCGGTCAACGTGCAGATCTTCAGTTCAGGATTGGCGATCTCGACGTTGTGGTCGCCCTCGATTTTCTCGGCGCGAACCTCACCCTTTTGGTTGACGTCAATGCGCAGCGTGGTCGGGGCATCCGTGTGCAGCTTGACCCGCAGCCTTTTGATGTTGAGCACGATCTGAGCGACGTCTTCGAGGACGCCCTGAATCGTTGAAAACTCGTGAACCACGCCATCGACACGCACCCACGTCACGGCAGTGCCCTCGATAGAGGACAGCAACACGCGGCGCAGGCCGTTGCCAATCGTAGTGCCGAAACCCTTCTCAAACGGTTCGACAATGAAACGGCCATACTGAGTCGTTGCCGACTCACGCTCCAGGCGGACCTGGGAAGGCAACTCGAAGTTACGCCAACGAATGCGCATAGGACGGGCTCCCTTGTGAGCTATTACTGTGGGCTATTACTTCGAGCAAAGCTCGATGATGAGCTGCTCGTGGATTTCGACACTGACGTCTTCGCGCTTCGGCAACTGAATCACGCGACCTTTGAGATCGGCTGGAATCGCTTCGAGCCAAGCCGGCAGTGCCCTACCCTTGTTCATCTCGATCGCGTCGCCCGCCTTCTTCTTGATCTTGTCCGTACCACGAACCTCGATCTCATCACCCGAGCGAACAAGGTAGCCGGCGATGTCGACGCGCTTCTGGTTCACAAAGATATGGCCATGCCCCACCATTTGGCGGGCATCGAAGCGCGAGAACGCGAGACCGAGGCTTAGCACCACATTGTCTAAGCGTCGCTCCATGAGGACCAGAAGGTTCTCACCGGTATTACCCTTCTGGCGTTGGGCCACGCCAAAGTAGCGCTGGAATTGACGTTCCATCACTCCATAGATGCGCTTGCACTTCTGCTTTTCTCGAAGCTGGGTGCCATAGTCCGTTCCCTTCTTCGGGCGAACGTGTTGACCCGGTGGGTAGTTGCGGCGATTGACGCCACACTTCTCTGAGAAGCATCGCTGCCCCTTGAGGAACAGCTTGACGCCTTCCCGGCGGCAGAGCTTGCAGACGTTGTTGTCGATGCGGGCCATTTCAGTCCAGAGTAGTTCGCGTGGGGATAGTCGGCAGCAAAAAGATCAAACGCGACGGCGCTTGCGGGGCCGGCACCCGTTGTGGGGCAGCGGGGTCACGTCCTCGATGGACTTAACCTCAATGCCGGAGTTGGCAAGCGCGCGGATCGCTGACTCGCGGCCCGAACCCGGACCACGAACGAGAACTTCGATCTCGTGCACACCCATCTTCTTGATCTTGTCAGCTACCTTTTCGGCAGCTCGCTGCGCGGCGTAAGGAGTGCTCTTGCGCGAGCCCTTGTAGCCAATCGTTCCGGCCGAGTCCCAGGCGATAACCTGTCCGGCGCTGTCGACGATCGTGATGATGGTGTTGTTGAAGGATGCCTTCACGTGCGCCACGGCCTTGCCCACATTCTTGCGGAGCTTGGCCTTCTTCTTTTCGGGCGATTGGCTGTTGGGTGTCTGCGTGCTCATCGAATCACTTCCTCAGAATCTTCTTGTTGGCAACGGTCTTACGCGGACCCTTGCGCGTGCGGGAGTTGCTACGGGTACGCTGGCCGCGCACTGGCAGTCCACGGCGGTGACGCAAACCGCGATAGCAGTAGATCTCCTTCAAGCGGTTGATGTTCTGCAGCGTCTGACGCCGCAAAGCACCCTCCACAGGGAAGTTCTTTTCGAGGTAGGTAGCGATGTTGGCTACCTCGTCGTCCTTGAGATCCTTGGCGCGCACACTGGGGCTAATGGCGAGCTCCTTCAGGACCTTGCGGGCGAGGAACGCACCGACACCGTAGATGTACTGAAGCGCGATCTCGATGCGCTTCTCACTGGGGATATCAACGCCGAGGAGACGAGGCATAGTTGCTTACCTTGACGGTTACTTACCTTGACGCTGCTTGTGCCGAGAATTGCTGCAGATGACGCGCACGACGCCGCGGCGCCTCACGACCTTGCAGTGCTCGCAAATTCGCCGAACGCTGGCTCTGACCTTCACGACAGTTCTCGTTGTTGGGGTGGATTCGAAGAAAGCTCGGACTGCTGACTGGGTTGCATCGATCGCAGGAGATTGCAAATACGCCCCTTGTGCGGGTCGAATGGAGACAGCTCAACGATCACTTGATCGCCAAGCAGAAGGCGGCTCAACGCCATCCGTAGGTCACGGGCCGCGTGGGCCCGCACCTCACTGCCATCGCTCATTTGCAGATGAACCATTCCATTCGGCAGACAGGCTAGCACGGTTGCGCGCTGGCCTACGGTGCGTGGGAACGTTCCATCGCCTGGTGTCATTGCATCAGCTTCAGCAACTCCGTGAAAACGACAGCGGGCGCACGATTGGCATCGAGCTCCCGCAGAACCTTGCGGTCACGGTAGTACGCCAACAAAGGCGACGTTTGCGACCTATAGACTTTAAGACGTTCAACTACCGCTTCTGGGCTATCGTCAGAACGTTGGACCAGCTTGCCGCTGCAGTGATCGCAGATACCCTTGCTCTTCGTCGGTTGGTGTTCGACATGCCAGATGGCACCACATTTCGAACAGGAACGACGACCGGCAAGCCGCCCGATGAGAACATCTTCGGGCACAGCAAAGTAGACCACGTGTGTTAAGGCGCTCGATCCCAAACTGCGGTCGAGAGCCTCGGCCTGCATAAGTGTACGGGGAAAGCCGTCTAGGATCCAGGCTGACTTTGCATCCGGCAGCTGAATGCGAGCCTGCACCATGCCGATGATGACATCGTCTGGCACCAATTTGCCCCCGTCCATGAACGAACGCGCTGTCTCACCCAGGGCACTCCCAGAAGCAACCTCTTGCCGAAGCATGTCGCCAGTCGAGATGTGCGCAAGCGAAGCTGTCTCCGAGACCTTCTTCGCTTGCGTGCCCTTGCCGGCGCCAGGAGCGCCAAGGAAGACACATCGCGCCTTCAGTGCTATTGCCATGGGCATCAGCTCGACCTGCGGCCCCACCCGCTACCTGTGTCGGCCTTCTCGTTGCCGGCCTCCATGGTGCCTTCGTAGTTGCGCATTACCAGCAGGGCGTTGATCTTCTCAACCATGTCCAACGCCACGCCGACCACGATCAGGATCGAAGTGCCGGACATGAAGTAGATGAGGACACTGTCCATCGACCCACCGCCTGATGAGCCAAAGAGGGACGGCAACACCGCGACAAGTGCCAAGAAGGTCGCACCCGCCAAAGTGATTCGCACCATGGTGTGCTCGAGGAACTCCGCCGTTTGACGACCTGGTCGAATGCCCGGCACGAAGGATCCGCTTTCTTGCAAGTTCTTGGCGATCTCGTTTGGCTGGAACATCATCGACGTCCAGAAGAACGCGAAGAAGTAAATGAGACCGGTGAACGAGAGCACGAACCAGAAGCCACGCTGGCCGCCAAACGCCTGTTCCATCCACGTGCTGCCGATCGCCGTGCCCAAGATTGCCGGAATCATCAGCAACGCGGAGCCAAAAATGATCGGCATCACGTTAGCCTGGTTCAGCTTGAACGGGAGGAAACTGCGTTCGCCGCCATAGACCGCTTTGCCACGTGTGTGCTTGGCGTTCTGAATTGGGATCCGACGCTGCGCCTTGGTCATGTAGACGACCGCTACAACTGCCACTCCCCATGCACCCATAAACAGCAACAGGCTCTGCCAGGCAGAGCGATCCATCCCCTGCTCGAAGTAGAGGCCCATCGACGGGTAAAGGTTGGACACAATCCCCGCCATGATGATCAGCGATATGCCGTTACCGACTCCGTGCTCAGTGATCTGCTCACCCAGCCACATGATGAACATCGTGCCTGCAGTCAAGGCCACAATGACAACGACGCAATAGAGGCCAAACCAATCTTTGACGCCAACGTGCAAGAGGTCCTTGCCGGCGCCAAGTGACCCAAAGATCACGAAGGAACTCTGCACAATGCAGATGCCAACGGTGGCCAAGCGAGTGTACTGGTTGATCTTGCGTTGGCCACTTTGCCCCTCCTTGGCGATCTTCTCCAATGCTGGAACCGCTTTGCTCAGCAAGCTGAAGATAATACTCGCGGAAATGTACGGCATCACGCCCAGCGAGAAGATCGTGGCGCTCTGCAACGAGCCGCCCGTCAGCACATTCATCATCCCCAGCAACTTGCCGACTCCGCCCAGATTCCGCATCTGCTCCAACGCAGCGTCGAAGTTGACACCAGGCAAGGGGATAAAGAATCCAATCCGGTAAACCAACAGGAGACCCAGGGTGATCAGGATCTTGTTCCGGATCTCAGGGATCTTGAACAGGTTGGTGATCGTCAGGTTCATCGTGTTCCAGTGGCGCTAAGCAGCAATTCGGGGGACCAGCTCGGGGCTATTTCTTCGAACTGCTACGCCGGATCCGAGGCGAGCCGGGCTTCCGCTTGGCCCCGTCCTTGGCAACAAACTTCTCACGGTGCACACGCTTTTCAATGATCTCGACTTTGCCGCCCGCCTTCTCAACCTTCTCTCGGGCCGATTGAGTGATCGCGTCTACTCGCAAAGTCAAAGTCTTCTTGACCTCGCCTTGGCCGAGAACCTTGAAGAGTTCGGAGTGCTTCTCTTTCGACGTGAGGCCGCGTGCAAGCACCGCCTGCAGATCGACAACAGCGCCCGTGTCAAAAACGTCCAGATCGCCGACGTTAATGACCGTGAAGACCTTTTCGAAGTTCTTGTTGTTGAACCCACGCTTCGGCAAGCGCCGGTAGATCGGCATTTGGCCGCCCTCCCAGCCGATGCGCCGCGACCAACCCGCGCGTGACTTGGCACCTTTGTGACCGCGTCCCGAGGTCTTACCTAGACCCGACCCGACGCCACGACCAATGCGCTTCCGTTCCGTAAACTTAATGCCAAGGGCTTTGGCTTCGGCGAGGTTCATTCGAGGTTCACTCCGCGCAGCGCAATCGTTTGCTCACGATTGCGCAGCTTGCTCAAAGCGATCATGGTGGCTTTGACGACGTTAATGGCATTCGTCGAGCCATAGTTTTTGGTCAGAATGTCAGCAATACCAGCGCGTTCGAGAATCTTTCGCACAGCCTTGCCGGCGATGATGCCCGTCCCCGGTGCTGCCGGCAGCAACCGGACTTTCGTCGCGCAATACTGACCTTCCGTAGCGTGTGGAATCGTGGAGCCTTGGCGACAGACACGCATGATCTGCTTGCGCGCGTCCTTGACAGACTTCTCGATCGCATTCGGAACTTCACGCCCCTTGCCGTAGCCAATACCCACCAACCCGTTGCGGTTACCTACAACCGACAGCGCGCTGAATGAGAATCGACGACCGCCCTTGACGACTGCCGCAGATCGATTGATCGCGACGACGTCGTCTTCAACATCAGCCGACAGCGCTTCGTCGATCGGAATCAGTGGAATCTTGCCCTTCGCCATGTCTCAGTCTCACCGGCTGCGCCGGTTCAAACGTTTTCGAGAAGTGGATGCGTTGAATGTCTTAGCAACCGGGATCAGAACTCAAGCCCTGCTTCGCGCGCCGCATCGGCCAACGCCTTGATTCGGCCGTGGTACTTGTACGCACCTCGATCGAAGCACACTTTGCCGACGCCGGCACGCTTCGCACGCTCGGCAACCAGCGTGCCAATCCTTTTGGCAATGTCGGTCTTACGCATGCCTTTGGTTGTCGTACGCAGGTCTTTCTCGAGGGACGAAGCCGACACCACAGTGTGGCCGCGCACATCGTCGATCACCTGAGCCGAGATGTTGCCCAAACTGCGGAACACCGACAGACGGGGCCGACCACCCACACTGCGCAACTTGTTGCGCACCGAGGTGCTCTTGCCGATGCGGCGCTGATGCTTTTGAAACGTGGACGTCATGCTACTTTGCTCCTGCGTAGGCGCGCGGCTTAGGCGCCGCCACCTGACGCGAAGGCCTTGCCGGCCTTGCGCTTGATCACTTCTTCAGCGTACTTGATGCCCTTGCCTTTGTATGGCTCGGGTTTCCGCAGCTTGCGGATGGCAGCGGCTACGGCTCCGACCTGTTGGTTGTCAATGCCCTTAATCAGGAGTACCGTAGGGATAGGAGTCTCAACCGTTACAGTTGTCGGCACGGGGAACCGAACCGGACGGTTGAAGCCTAGCTTGAGCACAAGGGTCTTACCCTCAAGCGCGGCTTCAAAACCGACGCCGTTGATCTCCAACTTCTTTTCGTAGCCCTTCGACACACCCACAATCATGTTGGCGAGAACCGCTCGGGCGGTGCCTTGCAAGGCACGAGCCACGCGATCTTCGCTTCGACAACCGATTGTCAGCGTCGCACCTACAAGCTTGACGTCAACCTCTGGGCGCAGGGGGAACTTTAGCTCGCCCTTGGGACCTGTGACTGACACGTGACCTCCGGTGACCACAACGGTAACACCTTTGGGGACTTCAATTGGTTTCTTGCCGATTCTGGACATGGCAACCTCTCAGTCCACCGTGCAGATGACTTCGCCACCTACACGTCGTTGTCGGCATTCACGATCCGACAATACACCTTGATTGGTCGACACCACTGCGATGCCGAGACCGCCACGTACCTGGGGCAGATCCTTACAGGTTCGATACCGACGACACCCTGGCTTGCTAAAGCGAGCCAGGGACGAGATCACCTTCTCGCCATCGGGGCCGAATCGGAAATCGATGCGAACTGCGGAGCGCGGCCCGTCGGCAGCTACTTCGTAGCCTTGGATGAAGCCTTCACGCTTCATCGCATCCAAGATGGCAACCTTGAGGCGGCTGCCCGGCACCACGCAAGTCAGCGCGCCGCTCATCAGAGCGTTACGCATGCGGGTGAGCATGTCAGCAATCGGATCGGTCATCATGGTGATACAGCTCCTACCACGAAGCCTTGCGCACACCGGGGATTTCTCCCAGATGTGCTAGTTGACGGAAGCAGCACCGGCAAACACCGAACTTGCGGTAGTACGCACGCGCACGACCACACAGTTGGCAGCGGTTGTATCGCCGAGTCGAGAACTTCGGCTTTTGCTGCTGCTTTACTCTTAAGCACTTCTTGGCCATGTTTGTCAGCTACTGGTTTCTGCCACTGGACTGGTGCAAGTCACCTGACTGGTGCGGAATTCAGGTTGCGCGAATATCACTTGCGAAAGGGCATTCCGAGATGCGTCAACAATGCGAGCCCTTCCTTATCGGTCGGGGCCGTCGTGACGAACGTAACGTCCATACCCTGGACGAACTCAACCTTGTCGAGCTGGATTTCCGGGAACACACTCTGTTCGGACAATCCCATCGTGTAGTTGCCGCGCCCGTCGAGCTTGGTTGGCAGCCCACGGAAGTCGCGAATGCGTGGGATCGCCAGTGCAATTAGGCGGTCAAGGAACTCCCACATGCGGGCTCCACGCAGGGTCACTGCGACACCGATTGCATAGCCCTCGCGGAGTTTGAAACCCGATACGGCACCTCGTGACTTGCGAATCATCGGGCGTTGACCGGCAATCGCAGTCAAGTCTTTGTTCGCCGCCTCGATGCGGTTCTTGTTCTCGACCGCGCGCCCAACACCCATGTTGATGACGATCTTGTTAAGACGCGGCACCATCATCGGGTTTGGATACCCAAACTCCTTTCGCAAAGCAGCAACGACCTGCTCGCGATACATCTGTTGGCGACGAGGCGGCTGCTTCGGCGCGGCTTTGGTTGTCGTGGTAGTCATCTGGATTATCCGAACAGTTCGCTCTCTAGATCACTTGGCCGGTACGAGGTCAAAGTTGGTGCCACACCGAATACCAATGCGGGCCTTCTTGCCATTCACGATCTGAATCTTGGTCCGCGTCCCCTTGCCGAGCTTCTCGCTGAACAGGAGTACCTTGCTGGCAGACATGGGCTGTTCAAGTTGAACGCGACCCCCTTTGGGATTCTGCTGTGACCGCTTGTGGTGCTTCCACCGCAGGTTGACGCCCTGAACAATGACGCGGCCATCCGCGCCAACCTTCAGGACCTCACGCACTTCGTTCGACTTGTACTGGCCCGCGTGGACCACTACCTTGTCGCCCTTCTTTACGTGGACGCTAACTTCGATCTTAGGCTTGTTGGTCAACATCAGACGACTTCCTCCGCCAACGACACGATCTTCATGAAGTTGCGATCGCGAAGTTCACGAGCAACGGCGCCGAAAATGCGCGTACCACGCGGATTGCCTTCCTTGTCGATGACCACCAGGGCGTTGCGGTCAAATCGAATGTAGGAACCGTCAGAGCGACGAACCGCCTTAGCGGTGCGCACGACGACTCCCTTCACGACTTCGTGCTCCTTGACCTCGCCGGTCGGTAGAGCTTTCTTGACGACGGCAATGACCACATCGCCGACCGACGCGTACCGGCGACCGCTGCCGCCTAGAACCTTCACGCACATGGCACGTTTGGCTCCGGTGTTGTCAGCAACGTCGAGCATCGACATTTCTTGGATCATTGGAAACTCCTACTGCGTCGCTCGCGAATCTGAGCTATTGCCTACGAACGTTCAAGGGCGGATTAGGTCCGTCCGTCTACTCGGCGGTCTTCTGAACAATGCGGAGCAAACGCCAGCACTTCATCTTGCTAAGAGGGCGCGTCTGTGTCACTTCGACGATATCGCCGACCTTGGCTTCGCTCTTCTCATCGTGAGCGTATAGCTTTGTTCGGCGAGAGATGAACTTCTCATACAGCGGGTGCCGGACCTTGCGATCCACTTGCACCACGATCGTCTTCTGCATCTTGTTAGACGTGACCGTGCCACGCATCACCTTGCGATCATTTCGCTCTGGAGTGCCAGTGGTCACTGCGGCTGTGTTACTCGTGGTCATTGCTTCTTGTCTCCAACCCGGGCTCGATCGCCAAGCACCATCATGATTCGGGCAATGGTACGACGCACTTCGCGATTGCGGGTGGTCTTTGCACCGGAATCAGCCGCCCCACGGAAGCGCAACTTGAACTGCTCCTTGCGGAGATCGCTCAACTTCGCCTTCAGTTCCGCGCTGCTGTCGCCGCGGATCTCAGTGATTGCCTTATTCATGAGTAGTCTCGATTTCAGGCGTGTCGGCGACGGACGAGCCGAACGCGCAATGGCAGTTTGTGGGCGACTCGACTGAATGCACGCTTGGCGGTCTCTTCGGTCACTCCATCCAACTCGAACAGGATGGTGCCTGGCTTGACAACGGCGGCCCAATACTCGACGTCACCCTTTCCGGTGCCCATTCGAGTTTCGGCTGCCTTCTTGCTCACTGACTTGTGCGGGAAGATACGAATCCAAAGCTTGCCTTCTGGTGCGCTGCGCGATGCGGCGACGCGCCCAGCTTCAATCACACGGGCCGAAATCCAGCCTGGCTCCAAGGACTGCAAGCCGTACTCACCAAACGATACTTCGTTGCCACACGACGCTTCACCGCGGATGCGACCACGCATCTGCTTGCGCCACTTGGTTCTCTTAGGCATCAACATGGGTGTTCTCCTGCGGGATCAGCTGGCTGGTCGTTCAGCGGCGGGACGGACGGGCAACAGACCATTGGTGGTTTCTCCAGGTCCGTACTCACCCTTGAAGATCCAGACTTTGCAACCAAGGGTGCCATACTTAGTTGCACAAATCGCGAAGCCGTAGTCAACCTGAGCACGCAGGGTGCCGCATGGCACACGGCCCTTGCGATAGTTGCCAACGCGCGACATTTCGGCACCGCCCAACCGTCCGGCGACGCGAATCTTGATGCCCTTGGCGCCTGCGGCCATCGAAGCATCGGCGACCTTCTTTAGGGCGCGGCGATAATTGATGCGCTTGCCAAGCTGTTCCGCTACGGCCTCGGCAACCAAGTTCGACTCGAGCTCAGGACGATGGATCTCGATGATCTTCATGCGCACTGGCTTGCCGGTAAGCTTCTCAAGCTCTTGCCGGAACTCATCGACCTTGGTTCCCTTCTTGCCGATCAGGACGCCTGGCCGGGCGGTGTGCACGAATACAGTCACCAACTCGCCCGTGCGCTCGATCTCGACCTTCGGAATGGCAGCAAATTGCCACTCCTTGCGAATGAACCTACGAATCTTCTGGTCTTCGATCAGGTTCTTTGAAAAGTCCTTCTTGCTCGCATACCAGCGCGATCGCCACTGCTCAGTCACGGCGATACGAAAGCCGGTCGGATGAATCTTCTGACCCATTGCTTATTCCTCTCCGCCAACGGCGCCAGCTTCGGCGACCTGTGGATCAGCGACGTGAATGTGAATGTGGCAGGTGCGCCGCTTGATAGGCATCGCACGACCTTGGGGCCCTGGGCGCATTCGCATCCCACCGGCCAACAGCGGTCCATCGTGCGCAAATGTCCGGGAGATGACCAACCGATTGGCGCGAACAGCCGGATTCTGCAAGGCGTTGGCAAGTGCCGAAGCGAGCACTTTGTAGATCGCCCGCGAAGCACGGTGGCGGTCGTTGCGCAACTCATCGAGTGCCGCATTGACGGAACGTCCTCGAATCAGGGCCAGAATGATGCGTGCCTTGTAGACGCCCATCCGGGCGCCGCGATGCACAGCTCGAACTTCGAAGCTCATTTCGCTTCCTCCACCCTCTTCGTTGAGTGCCCTCGGAACGTGCGCGTGGGAGCGAACTCGCCAAGCCGGTGTCCGACCATGTCCTCGGTCACGTACACCTTGAGGAAGGCACGACCGTTGTGCACGTTGAAGGTGTGCCCAACAAACTCAGGCAGGATCACGCTCGGTCGGGACCATGTCTGAATGGGCTCCTTGACACCCTTCTGGTTCATCGTTGCCACCTTCTTCATCAGTTTCGGGTGGACGAACGGGCCTTTCTTGATACTTCGGCTCATCGCGAATCTCCTACCGCCTGGTGCTTGCTTGCCATGGGAGTCATCACGAACCGCTACCCACGGCGACGTGCTTGCCCGGCGGACGGCGCCGGAGGATGAATTGATTACTGCGGGCCTTGCCACGACGGGTCTTGCCGCCCTTGGCCAACAGACCGGTTGGGGAGCAAGGATGGCGACCGCCGCCGGTTCGGCCTTCACCGCCACCCATCGGGTGCGAAACTGGATTCTGAGCCGTGCCACGATTGTGCGGGCGACGACCCATGTGCCGAACGCGGCCAGCCTTGCCCCAACGAATGTTTTGCCAATCGACGTTTCCGATCTCACCGATCGTCGCGCGGCAATTGCTGTGAACCTTGCGCATCTCGCCCGACGGCATGACCAGAACGGCATACTCCCCGTCCCGAGCCATCAACTGACATGAGTTTCCGGCCGACCGGGCAATCTGACCACCACGCCCCGGCTGCAACTCCACGTTGTGAACCTGCAGACCAAGCGGAATGGCGTCAAGGCGCATGCAGTTGCCAACTTCGGGATCACAGCGATCGCCGGACACAACCTTCATCCCTACAGTCAGCCCCTTGGGAGCCAGAATGTAGCGCTTGTCGCCGTCGGCGTAAAAAAGCAGGGCGAGGTCGGCGGTGCGATTCGGGTCGTATTCAATTGCGTTGACAACCGCCGGTACACCATCCCTCGTACGAAGGAAGTCCACTTTGCGATAGATGCGCCGAGCTCCACCACCACGGAAGCGGCTAGTAATGTGCCCCAGGGCGTCACGACCGGCACGATCCGCGATTCGCTCCGTCAGCGCTTTTTCAGGGCGCTTACCCTTCGTCAGGTGGCTGAAGTCCAGCACGGACGAGTTGCGTCGGCCGGCAGACGTTGGTTGGTAGATCTTGACAGGCATTGCGATCTCTAGGAGGAGTGCGTCGGTGACGATCAGTGCGACTAGGAAACGTCGATCGAGTCGCCCTTACGCAGGGTGACAACCGCCTTCTTCCATGGCTTGGTTTCGCCAGGGCGACCCAATGTGCGCCGCGCCTTACCGGGAACCCCAACCATATTGACCTTGACGACCTTGACCGAGAACAGCGTCTCGATCGCCTTCTTCACCTCGACCTTGTTGGAACTGCCCGCAACTTCGAAGGTGAACTGGTTGCGCATCGCCTGCATCGAGGCCGACTTCTCGGTGATGACTGGGCGGCGCACGACATTGTAGTACTGGGCTGGGTTTGCCATCTCACGATTCCTTCTTCGCGAAGCGCTGCTCAAGCGAAGCGAAAGCGGCCGGGGTCAGAACCAAGTAGCGGCGCAGCAAGACCTGACGCGTATTCAGGTCAGCCACCGTGCAAACATCCACGAGCGGAACGTTGCGCAGCGAGAGACAGAGGTTGCGGTCCACGTCAACGGTCACAACCGTGGCGCTACCGCCCATGCCAAGCTGCGCCAAAACGCCAACCGCCGACTTGGTATTGGGCTTGCCGACTGGCCAACCATCCGCGATAGCGACTTCGCTATCTCTGAATTTGGTGAACAGCGCATTACGCAAGGCGACCCGGCGCGCCTGCTTGGGCATCGCATAGCCATGATCGCGCGGCTCTGGCGGGTGAATTCGACCACCGCCGCGCCACAGGGGCGACTTGGGCGTGCCCATACGGGCGCGACCAGTGTGCTTCTGCGGCCAAAGCTTCTTGTTAGGCCCCCTAACCATTGCACGAGTGCGAGCCTGCACGGTTCCTTGCCGCGCATTCGCCTCATACATGACGATGGCATCCTTGAGCGTGCGCCCAAGAACCTTCGTGCCAAAGGTGGCCTCGTCGACCCTCTTGGTCGCGATGGCTCCACTGTGCAAGACTTTGACGTCGACCATGTTCAGCTGACTGATAGCAGTGTGTGGGTGGCGCGCTGCGGCAATGGCGCAGATCAGGCCTTGATGCGAATGTCCACGCCAGCCGGCATGTTCAACTTACTGAGAGCGTCAACCGTCTTGGTCGTCGGCTCCGAGATGTAGATCAAGCGCTTGTGCGTGCGAATCTCGAACTGCTCGCGACTCTTCTTGTCGATGTGAGGCGAACGAAGCACCGTGTAGCGCTCGATTCGCGTCGGCAAGGGCACTGGCCCGGCAACACGCGCGCCCGTTCGCTTGCTGGTCTCAACAATGTCGAGCGCAGCTTGATCGAGAGCCTCGTGGTCGTAGGCCTCCATCCGGATCTGGATTCGCTCTTGCATGTCAGTCAAGCCGGTTGTGTCGGCGGTGTTCGTTTTGGCGAGTCATCGCATCAGCCCCACCAACGCGGCAGTGCTTCTGCGTAAGCTTCTGCGCGGCTAGGGGTTACATCAAATGATGTGCTCCCTGGAGCGCAAGCGGGGTGGCAAGGTAGCGATCTGTGCCGCCATCGTCAAGCTCGCAGCTGGCTAAAATCCTACGATTCGTGCTGAAAACCAAGCCTTCGCTGGGTCCGTCACGGCGAGGGACGGTAGCCCGTAGGTCGCAGGAAGACCTGGCCGCGCCCCTTGGTCATCGAGCGCAACTTCGTCACATAGCCTAGCATGCGCGCCAGCGGCGCCCTCGCCAACACGCGCGCCCCCAATCTCCCCGCGGCAACGCCACCGATGTCAGCGCCACGGGCACCCAGATCCGCGATGACAGGTGCGGTGCTGTCCTGGGGACAGAGCACCTCCACGGCTACCCAGGGCTCTAAGACCACAAGCCCGGCCTGCACGATCGCCAGTGCCAACGCCTTGCCCGCGGCCTGTTGGAGCAAGGGTTCGCCGATCACCCCACCGTCGTGCGCACACGAACGCAAGGTCACGCGGCAGCCGTGCATGGCACCCACTTGCACGCCGCACGCGAGTCGCGACTGCAACTCCTCGACTGCCGCGCTTGCTACATGTGGGGGCAGGTCCGTTCGCAAGTGCGCCGGCCCGGGATCGTCGGTTGGCTCGATCGCGACCTCGCACCGGGCAAATCTCTCCTGGCCAGCGACCACTGCGCGCACCTCGGCACTTCCCGACCCTGCCAACGCGACCGACTCCCGCCGATTCACTTGGGGCCGCGAGCACTGGAACGCCACCCCTGTGCGCGCGCGCACAAGATCGGCGACCACGTCCAGGTGCAACTCACCCATGCCCCGCACGAGTACGCGGTTTGTGTCCCGATCGACGCGCAAAGTCGGGTCGTCGACAGCCAACTGCCGCAGAACGACGACCAACCTGCCAATGTCCACCGCGAACTCTGGCTCGAAGGCCACTGCCAGCACAGGCGCCGGAAACCTTGGCGCATTGAGCACAACGACGGCACCGGGGTCGCAAAGCGTGTCGCCCGTGCGCAGCCCAAGCTCCCCCGGCACGACTACGATTTCACCAGGTCCGGCCCGCTCTACGGAATGGTGTCGGTCGGCACGAACGTGCCAAAGGTCAGCCACCACGTGAACCTCACCTGGCTGGCGGCCTCGCGTCCACTTCGACCCAAGGTGCACCATGCCGCGCACGACGCGAACGAAGTTCCAAACGCTGTCGACGTGCTGCACTTTGAACACCAACCCGCAAAACGGCGCGGCGTCGTCACCTGCACGATCAACTGCCCAGAGGCCCTGACGCGACAACTCCGGCAGCCCTGGAAACCAGGCGACTACCGCATCGAGCAGCCAATCAACACCCTGATTCCAAAGCGCCGCTCCGGCCAGAACCGGAACCAGACGACTCGCCAGAAATTCCGGTCGCAACGCTTGGACGAGACGTTCCTCACTCACCCGTCGGCCAGCTAGGGCATCGGCCATGATCGCATCGTCAACGTCGACAGCGACCTCAAGCACCCGGTCGTGGGCCGCGGCGACCTCGACGGCGATCCACCGCCCCTGCTCCTCTGATGGCGTGCCCTGGAACCACTGCACGGCACCAGTCAATGCATGGCAGAGGCCCACAAACCCGCGCTCGGCATCGACCAATGGCACTACGATCGGCACGGCATTGCAATCGAGGCTCTCGGCCAACTCGGCCACCACCGCGTGGAAGTCAGCACCAGGTCGGTCGAGCTTGTTGACGAACACCAACCGCGGCAGGCCTCGACCCGCGGCCTGCTGCCACACAGCTTCTGTCTGCGATTCCACGCCGCGCACCGCATCGACTACCACCACCACGCCATCCAGGACGTGCAGGCAACGCTCGACCTCGGCGACAAAGTCGATGTGGCCGGGGGTATCGACCAGCTGCAACACATGATCCCCCCACAGCACCCGCGTAGCCGCGGCCGTGATCGAGATCCCACGACTGCGTTCCGCTGGCAGCCAATCCATAGCCGCCGTGCCGTCGTCGACGTTGCCGATCCAGCTCTGCGTTCCCGTATCGAACAGGATCCGCTCCGTGAGCGTGGTCTTCCCCGCGTCAATGTGGGCCACGATGCCGAACGTACGCAGGCGATCCATGGCGCGCACAGCCTAGCTGGCACCATTTGGAAACACCACGCGGGCGCGAACGCGTGACTACTGCGCGCCGGGGCGCGCCATCGATCCCTGCGTGATGCCGCGCATCTGCATCTTCAGATCGTCTGGGTTGTCGGACGCGGCAAGAGCGTCTTCCAGGCTGATGTTGCCAGCTTGGAAGAGGCGGATCAGCGATTGGTTGAACGTCATGGTGCCGTAGTAGCTGCCCTCGGCCAGCGCCTTCGGCAACAACCGCGTGTGCCCTTGCTCGAGCAACTCGCGCACGGTCGGGGTGTTGATGAGCAGCTCAACCGCAGGCACCATCGCGGTGCCATCCTTGTTTTTCACCAAGCGCAGTGAACACACACCCGCAAGATTCAACGCCAACTGCAGTCGAACGAGTTCGTGCTGGTGCGGCGGGAAGAACGTGATGATGCGCTCCACAGTCTGCACGGCATTCACCGTATGCAACGTCGAGAACACCAAGTGGCCGGTCTCGGCAGCGGAGATGGCAGCGGAAACAGTCTCGGCATCTCGCATCTCGCCGATCAGGATGACATCAGGGGATTGACGCAGCGCTTGGCGCAGCGCCGAAGCAAAGCTGGAGACGTCAACGCCGACTTCGCGTTGGTTGACGATCGATCGTTTGTCCTCGAAGCGGAACTCGATCGGATCCTCGATGGTGACGATGTGCTTGTTCATCGTCCGGTTGACGTACTCCACCATCGATGCGAGCGTGGTCGACTTACCTGAGCCAGCGATACCGGTCGCGAGCACGAGTCCGCGCTTGAGTGAAGCCAGCCGCTTCAGCGGATCCACCGGCAAGTTGAGGTCCTTGAACGACGGGATCTCGCTCTTGATCGCACGGAACACCAACCCAAGTTCGCCGCACTGGTGGAACGCATTGCAGCGGAAGCGGCCAACACCAGGCATCGCCACAGCAGTATCGGCGGCACCCGCCTTCTCAAACTCGCCGCGCAGGCGCTCGCTCAGCACCTCGTCGAGGAACGAGCGCATCAATTCTGGGGGCAACGGTTGGTCCCCAAGGAACCGAATGACCCCGGCAACTCGAACCGCTGGACAGCCATTGGTCTTGAGCACCAAGTCCGACGCGTTCTCCTTGACCATGATGCGCAAGAAGTCGCGCAGTTTGGGCAGGCGGTTGGTCTGCAAGACGCCTGATGGCGTCGTCGCGATAGGAGCAGGGCTAGGTGGCAGATTCGGACTCGTCACGGGTGTCCTCCGCAGCACCTATCGGCAGCGCTGACGATCGCCCACGAGTGCCCTTCAACAACGCCCGGCTCGAATCGGATCTCAGCCGCGGAAAGGCGGCGGAAGCTGCGACAACATCGACCACACGGCCAGTGTCAAGTCACGCAAGCCAGCCCCGGTTGCACTCGAAATCGCTAACACAGGGTGACCAATCGCAGTCGCTAGAGCTTGCGCGCGGGCCTTGCCGGCTTGGTCTTCGATCTTGGTCGCCACCACCATTGTCGGCCGCTCGGCAAGCGCCTGCGAGTGCTCCGCCAACTCTCGCCTAACCACCTGCCACGCCTCAGCCGGCTCGGCCAACGGCAAGTCGCCGCAGTCGACGAGATGCAGCAAGAGCCGCGTGCGTTCGACATGCTTCAGGAACTTGTCGCCGAGCCCCTTGCCCTGGCTAGCACCTTCGATGAGTCCCGGGATATCCGCAATGACAAACGTGCCTTCGCCGGGCCCCTGGGCGATGCCAAGGATTGGCTCAAGCGTAGTGAAGGGGTAGCCAGCGATCTTTGGCCGCGCCTTGGTGAGCGTGGCCAGCAGCGTCGACTTGCCCGCGTTGGGCAGCCCCAACAAACCGACATCCGCGATCAGCTTCAGGCTGAGCAAGACTCGGCGCTCTTCGCCGAGTTTGCCCGGCTCCGCAATGCGCGGCGTGCGACGAGTGGAAGTTGCGAAGTGCGTATTCCCGCGACCGCCATGGCCACCGCGTGCCAGCACCCACGGTCGATCCGCGGTGTCCAGGTCTTGCAGCAGGTTGCCCCGACTGGCGTCCAAGACCTGCGTGCCAACAGGCACTTCAATGACCATGTCTTCGGCATCCTTGCCGCCGCAGTTCTGCGGCAGCCCTTGGCCGCCGTTGGGGGCGGCGAAGGTGCCTCTCCCGGTCAGATTGAACAGCGTGTTGCAGTGCGTCGTCGGCAACAACACGATGTCGCCGCCATCGCCGCCGTCACCGCCATTGGGACCACCCCGCAACGTCTTCGCGTCGCGGAGAAAGCAAATAATGCCACTGCCGCCCTTGCCGGCCGCTACGTGGATCTCAAGTTCGTCGACAAACATGGAAAAGGGTTGAGAACTCAGCCAAAGCTGGACTCAAAGGGGCCACCAAGTTGAGGGCCACCTGCCCGAATCCGCGTCAACCGCTTTGATCAGCTGGTCGCTTCGGCCGGATCGACGTGAACCTTACCGTTGCTCTGGAACCGCACGATGCCCGGCGCCACTGCGAACAATGTGTCGTCGCCACCGCGACGAACATTGAGGCCAGCACGAAACTTGGTGCCGACTTGACGAACGATGATCGACCCCGACTTCACGCGCTGGCCGCCATAGGCCTTGACGCCGCGGTATTGGGGATTGCTGTCTCGACCGTTCTGCGTCGAGCCCTGACCCATCTTATGTGCCATGGGATGCTCCTAATGTCCTGATGCGAGTTGAGTGCGAAGGTGTGGTTGCAGCGAGTTGGCTTGCTGCGAGTTGGCTTGCTAGCTCTCAGCCGTTGATCGCTTCGATTTGCACAACCGTGAACTGGGCGCGGAAGCCAGTGCGCCGACGACTGTTCTTGCGCCGACGGTACTTGCCAATCGTGATCTTCGGCCCCTTGAGCTGCCGGACGACCTTGCCGGTCACCGAAGCGCCAGAGACGAAAGGCGTGCCGACTTTGCCGACACCCTCACCTCCCACGAGGCAGACCTTGTCGAAAGTGACCGTGTCGCCTTCAGCGGCGTCATGGCGGAGGTGGATTTGGATGCGGTCACCGGGTTGAACCCGGTACTGCTGGTTGCGATCGTCGAGAACGGCGTACATAGCAGCACTCAAGGCGGAAGTTAGGGGCGGGGACGATAGCTGCGGGTCGCAGCAATTCAAGCAGCACTTTCGCGCGATGACGACCAGCGAGCCATCCGCCCGCCGACATCGCGCCGTCAGAATCGGGCCGGCATCAGGCTTTGACGCCGAGTCCTGCAGGGATCGCGATACGCGCCTCTTGCCCGTCACCGGTCAAGAAACGGTAGTGCACCACGTCGATCGGGTAGCTCGGCTCGGGCTTGAACACGATCGACTTGCCGACCGCGTCCTCAAGTTCGAGCACAGCGCGCCGCTTGTAGTTCGTGAGGTAGTCGGCAACTGGCGGCGCCACGAACACCTGTAGCACCGAGTAGCCCTTCAAATTGACCAGCGCCCGCGACTCGCGCAACACGGAGAGGGCCTTGCTCTGCACCGTGCGCGACCAACCGGCACCCTTGCAGTGTGGGCACTGCATGAACACCGTGCGCTTAAGACCGGGGCCGACACGCTGGCGAGTGATCTCAAGCATGCCGAACGGGGATATGCGACCGACTTTGATGCGGGCTCGATCGCCTCGCAAAGAGTCGATCAGGCGCTTCTCAACGCCTCGCCGCTGCTTCTCGATCGTCATGTCAATGAAGTCGATGATGATGAGGCCGCCCAAGTCGCGCAGCCGCAGATGCCGCACGATCTCGGGAATCGCGTCGAGATTGGTGCGGTAGGCCATCTCGTCGGTGTCGCCCCCAGCCTTGTACTTGCCAGAGTTGACGTCGATGGCGACCAAAGCCTCGGCCTGATCGATCACGATCGAAGCGCCGTTCTGAAGATCTACCTTCGGCTGGTAGAGCGCCTCCACTTCCTTCTCGATACCGAAGTGATGAAACAGCGGGGTCGTCATCGTGTGCTGCTTGATGCGCTCCGCCATATGCGGCATCAGCTTTTCGGCGAAGTCGCGGATACGAAGGAACACGTCTTCGCAGTCAACCACGACGTCGGCAATGTCCGGGGTGAACTGATCCCGCATCGCCTTCAGCACGAGATCAGACTCTTGATAGAGCAGGGCAGGCGCCCGAGTGATCTTCAGGCGCTGCGCCACCATCTCCCAGATCTTCTTTAGGTAGTCGCGATCGCGCTGCAGATCACCGAGGCTCTTGTTGACGCCCGCCGTGCGCACGATGAAACCGATGCCACCGCTGCCCGTTTCGTCCAGCTCGCGCACGATGCACTTCAGCCGTTTGCGCTCGCGCCCGTCTTCGATTTTCCGGGACACGCCACACTTCGGCAAGCTCGGCATCAGCACCAAACATCGCCCCGGCAGCGACACGTAGGTGGTCAGCGTCGGCCCCTTGCTGCCAATGCCCTCCTTCGTGATCTGCACCACGACCTCTTGCCCCTTGCGCAACAGTTGGTCGATCGTCGGGCGCGGCCCGCGCGGTCGACGGTCGTTGCGATTGGGCGCCCCTCGCCGGTTGCGCCGACGGTCGGGCTGGTCGCCACCTGGCCCACCCTGCCCGTCCCCCGCCGGGGCGACGGGGCTGAGCTGGCCTGGCTGCCCAACCGGAGCGGCCGTCGGCAACTCTGCTCCTGGGCCAGCAGGACCTTGGCCCCCGGTCGGTTGGTCTTCACCCGCGCTGTCGCCCCCGGCTGCCGCCATGTTGAGCGGCCGCTCATGAATGCCATCGCCAAAGCCATCGTCTTCGCTGCCGGGCGTTGGTGGACCGTCGTCGCCTGGTTCATCGACCCCTTCGGGAGATGTGGGCGGCTCGTCTGGCAGTTCGCCATCCGCTTCGTCTTCGTCCGCATCGCCACCCTCAGCCAGCACGCCTTCCTCCGCGGCGGGGTCGACGGGCTGCACGTCCCCGTCGCTGCCGACCGCTTCGACCGTCACGTTCGACTCTTCTGCCACCGGCTCGGCAGCAGCACCTCCGGCGCGTACCGCATCGTTTGGCCCGCCGACAACGTCGTCGTCGTCGTCGTCGTCGGAAAGAGCCTGCTGCATCGACTCCGGACCGTCGTCGACGTCCACTCGCGCCCGGCCTTCGATCACGTCATCGAGCATGAACTCAGGCCGCCCGTAGGCTGGCAGCACGTCGCTGACGTGTAGAAAGCCATTCACGCGCCCGCCAAATGCGACGAATGCCGCACCGATGCTGGGCTCGATGTTGACGACCTTGCCTTTGTAAATGTTACCGAGATACGCCTCGCGGTTGGCCAACTCGACGTGCAGCTCCTGCAGCACGCCGTCTTCGACCACCGCAATCCGGCTCTCTTCCGGATCGATGGCGTTGATTAGCATCCTCTTCAAGGGAACCCTTCTTATGGCAATAGTCGCCGCACCAGCCGACGACCCCCAGGAACGACGCGTAGCGCACGTGCGGACTGCCATACGACACGCCACCTAGCGACTGCCGCACCGCACCGCACCGAGCTGCACCGAACCACTGGGGAGGTAAAGAAACAGACCCACGCCGAGCCGAGGTGCCGTCGCCTGTGAGCGAGCGATCGCAGACCGAGCCGCGCAGTGGCGCGGCAAGCGAACGGCTGACAACCATTGGCGTGCGTGGAGAGTCCGGGATTTCCGATCGGGTGGCCACTGCGGGCTACCTCGACCGCACTTCCATGACACACGGAAGCGCGCGGATGCTATTGCGGAGCGCAGCCTCGCTCAACGCTGGTTCGGCAGTCCTTTGGGACCTGACCGAGGTCAGGCCCCAGCGCCGTCATCACTCGCTGCGGCCGAAAATTGTCTCGCGCTGCTTGGCGATGTTGGACCGGTGGTCGTTCATGCGCTCTTGCAGCACGCGCTGCATCGACTGCTCCATGTCTTCCGCGCTGCGGATGACCTGGGGTGTGATGAACACGAGCAACGTCGACGTCGTCTCCTGCTTAGTCTTGCCCTTGAACATCCAACCGAGCACGGGGATGTCGCCGAGCAGCGGCAGCTTGGTGATCGTTTCGCTCTCAGACTTGGTTTTCAGGCCACCCAACACGGCCGTCTGGCCACTGCGCAACAGCACCGTGGTTGCGAGCGTGCTCGAAGCAACGCGGGGCAGGGCAATCTGGCCCGTTCCCGCACTGGTGCCGCCACCAATCGTGAAGATGTCGAAGCCAGGTGGCGCAATCGCCGACGAGCCGGTTCCCGACAGGGACGTTCGCTGTGGGATGACTTCCATAATCACCTTGTCGGTACCGGGAACGATGTGCGGCGTCGCCAACAACTGGAAGCCCACATTGACCGGCGAGTCATCGCCTTCTTCGAGGGCCAGCAACAACCCGCCGGCCTGCCCCTGTTCGACGCGGGCTTGCGCGTAGCGAATGGCCTCGCCGACGAAGATCGTGGCGGTCTGGTGATCGAGGGCCACGATCTGCGGCGCCTGCACGATCTCGGACCGCGAGTCCTTCTTCAGCAAGCGCAGCGTTGCTGACACTTGCGTGAAGTTGAGCGCGCCGAAGACGACGTTTGGAATCGACGTCTCGACGTCAGTGCCATTCGAAGCGCTGTCGGCGAAGGGGCCGACTCCCGCGCCACTGACGTCGCCCGTCGGATTGGCGATCAGGCGATCGTCCCAGCCGCCCGAGCCCAGATTGAACGGCAAGTTGGTCGGGATTTGGCCGAGCCCGGCGCTCGCTGTCCAACCGGTGCCACCCGGCGAGATGCCGATGTCGAGCACGTCTTCGTTGCTGGTCGTGACGAAGCGCACGTCGAGCTGAATCTGCGAAGGCTCGACATCGATCATCGCGATCAAGCGCGCGACGCTCTCAACGACCGGGCGCGTGTCCTTCACCATGATGACGTTCTGCTCCTGGATGTACTCCAGGCTGCCAACTTCTGGCGTGATCATGCCGCGCAGCGTGTCGAGCAAGGTGAAGAGGATCTCGCCCTTCTGCAGCTGCTGCTTGCCGCGCTTGTTCTCGACGTAGTCAGAGCTGATGAACGGCACGTAGCTGGAGCTCGGCCGCACGTAGCGAAGCTGGATGGTCTTGGTCTCCAGATCCTGCTGGATGTTGGACGCGGGCACGACGCGCAGGATGCCGCGCTCTTCCTCCACAACGACGAAGCCGAGCGTCTTGACGGTGGCATCGAGAGCATCGCGCCAGGGGATGTTCTTCAACCGCACCGTCAACGTTCCTTTGACCTCGGGGGCGACGACGATGTTCGCGCCGGAGATCTTGGCGATCGTGTCGATCACCTTCTGAATGTCGGTGTTCTCGAACGCGAAGTAGACGCGCGGCGGTTTCTCCACTTTGAGCACACCATTTTCGCCTTCGCTGACCACGCAACCCGCTTGCTCCGCGACGAGGGACAGCGCCTGGCGCCAATGCACGTCCTGCAAGTCGATCGTGACCGCGGCCTCGATGAGGGGGTCCATGATGATGTTCGCATTCGCCTTGCGCCGAATGCTCTGCACCACGTCGCGCAAGTCGCGGTCCTTCAGCTTCAGCGTCAGCCGACTGGCTCGATCGCCTTCCGCTTCCGAACGAATCTCCTCTTGCTTTGCCTGCTCCTTCGGCTGGGTGGCCGGAGACGGCTCTTGCGCGCTGACAACGGCGAGGGACAGCAACGCTGCCGCGACGCCCGAGACTGCTTTCATGAATGCCTGCATCGTCGATCCTTCTTCCGTGCGGGGGTTACCAATGATTCGCCTTCGACCGAGCCGCGGTGCGGATCGGTCGCGATACCACGTCCTTCATCGAACACGCGGTGCGAGCGGCTTGAGGCGACCTTCGTCGCCAGCCATTCGCACGCCTTCACATCGTGCGCACGAGCGTCAGCCCGCGGAACACGAACCACACCTGTTCTTCCTCGACCATCTTGACCAAGAGGTCGTCGGATACGTACTCGCCCTCTTCATAGGTCTCGCCGTTGAGCAAGACGCCAGAGCGCCCTTCGCGGTTGACGACGACACCTTGCACGCGCAAGTCCAGCCCCTTGAAGTCGAGTGCGGTCGTGGCCTTCACGTGCCAAGACTTGGCGGCGACCGCCAGTTCGTGGCGAGGGTCTCCGGAAGGAACGGTCATTCGGCCCGCGACCGCGTCATAGCGGTTCTTCGCTTGCTCAAGCTGGCCTGAGCTGCAGTCGGCCGCCATCTCGGCGACGAGCTGCTGCATTTCCTTCTGCGGCAGGTACGGGTCGGTCTTCACCGGCTGCGCTTTTGCGACTGCATCGATCTGCCCACGCAACTCATCAAGCGGCGTCACGACTTCCTTGGCCCAACGCAACCGATACAGCGCGTAGCTCAAGCGCGAGGCATCCGTGTCCAGGGTGCTGGCCATCTTCTCCAGGCCATCCTTCAGCCCCTTCTCCAGCGAGTACTGCTCGAACAGGGTCGTGTCCTGCTTCTTGATCTTCAGGTGCATCTCGCGCAACCGCGTGACTTCACCGATGTAGCGCTCCAACACCGCCCGCTGCTCAGCTTGCGATGGGCCATCGACACGCAGATCGCCGCGCTCGCGAGGATCGATCAGGATGTCTCGGCGTCCCTGCGCGCCACGATGATTGTACCTGTCGAGACGGATCGCCTGCCTTCGCTTCCAGATCACCTCGTGTAGCAAGTCACGCTGCGTGTCGTAGTCGGCGATGACCACGTCCTTGCCCTCGGACTTGCCGTTGTAGGCATAGGTCTGCAGCGTCAGCTTCACCTTGTGCACGACGTCGCCTTCGCGCGTGTCCTCGCCCTTCTTCTCGCCGCCCGCTTGGATGCTGAACTCGGTGATGCTCACGAACCGTTCGAAGTTCTCGATCAGGTTCATGAACTTCATGCATTGCCACAGCGTGGCCGTCATCTCGTAGGTGTACTCGATCGGCGTGAAGCGCTCGCCCTTGCCATCGCGGCGCGCCTTTTGCACGAGACCGGTGCTCTGGATGCCAGACTGACGATCGAACTGGTCCAACATGCGTACGAAGGCCGTGAGGTCCTTCGTGTTCGGCAGGACCTTGACGTAATCGTCGAGGTTCTCGCGCAGGATGATCACATCCCGCTCGAGCCCCGCCGTTCGTTTGATCTTCGCCTCGGCAGCGGCCACCGCCTCTTCCTTCTGGGTGACCTGCGTCTCCACGTCGGAGACTAGCCCCATCGTGTAGTAGATGCCGCCGCCTGCCATGAGGCAGAGCCCGAGCGCGCTACCACCAATGGTGACGAGCAGTTTCTTCTGGGTCCAGTTGGCCATGGTCCTACCTCACTTCTTCGCTGGGGCCTTGGGGGCCGGCTTCGCTTTTGGAACTTCCTTCACCGTCGGCTGGAACTGCAGCGTCAACGGAAACCGCAGCGACACGGGCGGCAACCGCGCCTTGTCGTCGTCGCGCTTCCAAACCGGATCGGAGCGCGTCACTTCTTTGCCGAACGGCGCCGCTTCGAGGTCGTCGTGGAAGTTCGCAAGTCGGTCCTGCTCTTCGCCCTGAACCGAGCACTGCATCGTCACCGCCGCACCCTTCTTCGGGTCGCCCTTGACGCTGAGGCTGTCGATCCAAGCGATGTGGCGCTCGGCATCGCCGTTGTTGTTGACGACGTCGATCAGCTCATCGAGGAACTTGGACCAGACGCGGCGAGACTTGCCGATGTCTAAGATCGTCTGCACGCGCGTCGCGTAGTCCTTCTGGTTGGCCTCGAGCAGGTCAACGTAGGCGACCTTCTTCTCGCGATCGCCAAGCCTGGCTTCGACGGACAGCAGCTTTCCCTCGGCCGCGGCGAGATCTCCAAACCAGACGAGCCCAAACCACCCGATCGAAGCGCTCGTCGCCAAGGCAGCCCCGAGGGCTGCGGCAAGGACCTTCGTCGGCAACCGATTACCGCGGCGCAGTTCGGCAGGAAGCAGATTGATGCGGATCATGGATTCCTCTTCAGGATGTGGCCGCCAGCCCAATCGCGACGGCGAGCTGCGGTGCAAGTTGGTTAAGTGCTTCGACGTCGACGTTGTCGGCCCGGACCTTCAAGCCTTCGACCGGGTTCCACGTCTTGGTGCGCTTCTCGAAGATCTTCTCGAAGCTCTCTTCGAGGAACGGCAGCAGGGCGGTGCCGCCAGTCAGCCAAACCTCTTGGACTTCTCCGTCGAACTGGTTCTCGAAGAAGTCGAACGAAAGGTTGACCTCGTTGCCCAGGTCCTCGAGCACTTGGCCGCACGCCTCTTGCACAACCGCGATCTGATCGCCGGGGTCGCGCTTCAAGCCTTCCGCTTGCGTTGGCTCGATGCCGAGTCGCCGCGCAATGGCATTGGTCAAGTCCTGCCCCCCCATCGGCACTTCCCGGGCGAAGCAGCTAATGTTGTCACGCAAGATGTTGATGCTGGCCTTGGTCGCACCGACGTCGATCAGCGCAACCGTGCGGCCAGGGTCCTGAATGCCGGGGTTCACCAGCTCGCCAAGCTCCCACGCATTGCCGAGCGCGAAGCCATCGACGCCGACCGACACCGGCTGCAGACCGAGCTCGGTCAGCATGCGCGCATGGTCGGCGACCATCGACTTCTTGGCGGCGACAAGCAGGACCTTCATCTCAGCCTTGCCAGCAGAGTCCGCGGACATGGCGAGCTTCTGCGCATCGAGCTCGACGTCGTTGACGTCGAACGGGATGTACTTGTCCGCTTCCAAGCGAACGGCGTGCACGAGCTTGTCCTCGGCCATCTCGGGCATCCCGATGTATCGGAACACCACGTTCTTGCCGCTCACGGACGTGGCGATCCGCTTGGTCCGGAACTTGGCCACACGCATCAATTCGGCAATCGCATCTTGGCGTGCAGCTTCGTTCTGCACGTCAATCTGGGCGTAGCCGGTGATGATGTGGTCGTACTTGTCGTGAGTGAGCTCGACGGCCTTGATGCAACTACTGCCGATGTCGAGACCGACGATACTCTTGCGCTGCTTCAGCATGACGACTGGCGCTCCTTCGGGGGATGCCCGCTTCCGGCTCCCTATCGACCGTCGCCACGGCCCGAATTGAGTCATCCGCAGTCGCTAGCGGGCGCTGCTGCTGATTCCAACCTACGCCAGCAGGAGGCCACCGCGCCGTTGGCACCGAAGCATCAGTCTTCGCCGAAGTTGGCCGCAACGAGCTCGGCGAGTGCTCGCAACAATCCGTCGGCATCGGGCCCATCAGCCTCGATCTCGAGTTCGACCCCGCGTTCCGCCGCCAGCATCATCATCTCCATGATCGACTTGCCGTTGACGCGTTCGGCTTGGTCCGTCCGACCAACGCGCAAGGTGCTGGCATAGGCATTCGCTGTCTGCACGAACAGGTGCGCCGGCCGAGCGTGCAGCCCGTGTCGGTTGTTCAACATGACGCGCAAGCGCCGCGGCTGAAGCTCACTCACGGTCACTCCTTGCTCGACATCTCGCGCAGCAATTCGCGCATCGCCGTGGCGTCAGGTGCATCCATCAAGAACCGTCGGAAGTCCGCACTGCGGGCGAGACCGGCGATCCAGCGCAGGCACTTCAGGTGGTTTTCCGGCGCCGCTGCGGGCGAGACCAACAAGAACAGCACATGCACCGGGCGGCCGTCGATTGCTTGCCATTCGAGCCCCTTCTTGCACCGCGCTAGCACGAGAGTTGACCGCGCGACTTCGTCGCCCTTCACGTGCGGTACCGCAACGGTGTTGCCAAGGCCCGTACTGCCAATTGCCTCACGTTCGGCGAGACGCTTGCCAAGCACCTTCGCGGCCTTCGTCGGAAAGGCGCCGGTGGACTCGGCGGCACCCAACAATTCCTTGAGGGCGCCTTCTTTGGTCTTGGCTTCGAGCTCGCCAACTAACGCGGCGGCCTCGATGAGCTGTGCGATCATGCGCCCGCAGTGTGGGGAAAGGACCGCCCCGACGCAATGCTGCTGGCAACTCAGCTGCGCAGAGTCTTGCGCACGACCTCTTCATAGGTCTCTTCCTCGGCGCCCCCACCCTTGCTACGGCGACTTGCGGCTTTGGCGCGCACGGCCTTGGCGTCGGGGTTCTTGTGGTCCTTCCGCTTCTCCTTCTGCTTGCGCAGTTGGACCTCGAGCTTGTCGACCAACAAGTCAATCGTGGCCGCGAACGAGGTACCACGATCCTTCGCGATCAGCGGCGCTCCCTTTCGCTGGTGGGCGATGAGCTCCACCTCGGGGTTCTTGTGCGCGTGGTCGGCAACAACCTCGATGCGCAGCAAGCGGTCGCTGTAGCGAGCCAACCGCGTCAGCTTCTTGACGGCGTGGGCCTGCATGCGCTCGGTGATGTGGTCGTGGCGGCCCTTGAACTCGATCGTGACGGCTTCTTCGTTCATCGACATCCTTTTGGGTTTATCGGCACGCAGGAGAACGTCCTGTGCGATGCGTTGTATGGATCGTCCAGGGTCGGGGCACCTTCGCTAAGAAAGAAAAACAGCACATTGCCGACGCGCAACGACGCCTCCGCGATACCGGGAGCGCTCAGAAACCCCAGAACTTCACCTCGGGCTCGAGCTCAACGCCGAACTGATCGCGCACCCGACGGCGAACTTCGTTCATCAGCCCGAGGAAGTCCGCGGCGCTGCCCCGGCCATCGTTCACGAAGTAGTTCGCGTGCATGCCGCTGACTTCGATCCCGCCGATACGCAGGGTCTTGCAGCCGGCGACTTCGATCAACCGGCCCGCGGCATCACCGGCTGGATTACGAAACACGCAGCCCACGCTGCGCTGCGACACCGGTTGCGTGGCGTTGCGCTTGCGCAACGACGTGGAGAACCGCTCGAAGATCGCTTTCGGGTCGTCGGGTTGCAACTCGAAGGTTGCTTGCAGCACGATCGAATCGCGCAAGCCGCCGTCGCGATAGGTCGGCGCGAAGCGCTCCTTGCCAAGCACGACGAGGCGACCGTCCGAATCGGCGAGTGTAAGTGACACCAGATGCTCGAACGTCTCGCCGTCGCGCGTGCCCGCGTTCATGGCCACGGCCCCGCCAACCAACGCTGGGATCCCGGTCAGTTTCTCGAGCCCGGCCAACCCGACTTCTTTGGTCGCGCGCAGCAGACTCGGCAACGTCACTCCAGCTCCTACGGTGATGCGGTTGCCGTCGCGCACGATGCGATTGAGGTTGCCGAGATGCAGCACGGCACCGCGCACACCGGCGTCGGCGACCACGATGTTGCTGCCGCCACCAAGCACGCGCAGAGGCACGTCGACATCGCGGCACGCCCGCACCGCCAATGCCACATCGTCTTCGGCCCAGGGTTCGAGAAACCAATCCGCCGGGCCGCCGATGCGCAGATGCATCATCGGTCCCAGTTCCACGCGTTCGCGCACCGCGCCACGCATGTTGCCCAGTGCAGCCCGCAATTCAGAGCCCTGCAACGATGCCTCCCAAGGCTTGATCGATGTCGCCGGCCCCAAGCAGCAGCACGATGTCACCCGAACGCCGGGTGCTCAGCACGATCTCGGCGAGACCACTGACGGGGCCGCCGACACGAGCCCGACCGCCACTGTTCGCGACGGCGTTCACCAAGTCTGCTGCCGACACCGAGGCCTGCATCTCCGCCGACTCGCGAGCCCCGTAGATGTCGGCGACGATCGCGTCGTCAGCGCTCGCCAACGCTTCGGCAAACTGCGGCAACAGGCAAAGTGTGCGCTGGAATTGGTGCGGCTGAAACACCGCCAACAGACGTCGACCCGGGAAACGCCGCCGCGCGGCCTGCACCACGGCGCGGATCTCGGCCGGATGGTGCGCGTAGTCATTCACCAACAAGCCGCCGTTGGTGCCTGAGTGCAACTCAAAGCGACGACGCACGCCGCCAAACTCACCAACACCGCGACAGGCTCCTTCGAGATCGGCCCCGGCAATCTGCACGAGCCCCAACGCAAACAGCGCATTGTGCATGTTGTGCCGCCCCGAGAGCGCCAGCTGAACGCGCGGCAAGCGCTGACCGAGCACCATCGGCACGAACGAGAAGCGACCGAGGTCGTCGCGCACATCGATGGCCCGCACATCGCTCCACAAGCCTGCCCCGACGGTCAGAATGCGAACGTCACTGCGCAGACTGTCGAGCACGGCGCGCGGCACGCTTTCTTCGACCAAGGCCGCACCACCTGGTCGCACCCGCGCCAGATAGCCGGCGAACGCCTCGACCAAATCCTCAGTCGACGGATAGCAATCGAAGTGGTCGTGATCGACGTTGAGGATCGCCGCGCCGAACGGCCGCAAGTTGTGGAAGCTGCGATTGAACTCGCACGCTTCGACCACAAACTCAGGGCTGTTGCCCCAGCGGCCATTGCCACCCAGCTCCGGCACTTCACCGCCAATCAGGTGCGAGGGATCGACGCCAGCGCCACGCAGGGCTGCCACCGTGAGGCCAGTGGTCGTCGTCTTGCCGTGCGTTCCCGCGATGGCCAGCGTGCGGCGGCCTTCGCTCAAACGCCCCACCGCCTCCGCGTACAACATCGACGTGAAGCCGCGGCGCACACACTCTTGCACTTCGCCATCCGCGATGGGCACCGCGGCACTGCGAACGACATAGCCGCCTTCCCCGTGCACTCGCGGCGGTTGGCAACCAATCCACACGTCGACGCCCTCGTGCAGAAGGCGTTCGACCACCGCACCGCCGTTCGCGTCGCTGCCGGTCACCACACAGCCACTACCCGCCAGCAAGCGCGCCAAGCCGCTCATGCCGGCACCGCCGACGCCGACGAAATGGAACCGATTGCTGACGAAGGTCGCGCCGAACAAGCCGTTCGATGCGTTGCCAGCCGGCAACTGGGAGTCCGTCACGACATGCCTTGGGCGGTGTGGGCGGCAACAGAACCGTCGACGGCCGGCAGCGACGGAGCGAGGCCCATGTCGCGCAAGATCGCAGCCGCTGCGTTGCCATGTTGCAGTCGCCGCGCCGCCGCCCCCATCGTCTCCAGGCGCTGCGGGTCCGAGAGCAAGCACGTGACCAACTCCGCCATGCTCTCGATCGACAACACTGGCTCTTCGACGATCATCGCGGCTCCTGCCTTCGCGAGCACTTCGGCGTTGCGCAGTTGCTGGCGATCGCGGTGGTGCGGATAGGGCACGATGATCGCGGGGCGGCCGACGGCGCAAAGCTCCGCCACGGTGGTGCCACCGCCGCGACAGATCACGAGGTCGGCGGCGCCAAACATGCGATCCATGTCACCAGCCACCGGACGCACGTGGGCAGCAACTTTGCCGTCGCTGGCAGCATAAAAACGGCGAACGGCATCGTCGTGTCCGAGACCGGCGAGATGCAACACCTGCAATGGGCGGCCGACACACAACAGTGCTTGCGGCACGATCTCGTTCAACGACCGCGCCCCTTGGCTGCCTCCGGTGACGAGCACCACCGGCGAATCCAGCGACAGCCCCAACAGCTCGCGCGCCTTCGATCGCTCAAGGCATCCGAGCTCGGGACGCAACGGCGTACCAGTGACCAGCGCGCGCGGCGCATCGCTGTTGGGCGCTGGCAAACCGTGGTAGATGCGGGCCGCCAACGGCAAAAGCCAACGATTGGCGCGACCCGTGACGGCGTTCTGTTCGAGCAAGTAGATCGGCTTACCGAGACTCTTCGCGGCGAGGGCCACGGGAATGGAAGGCCGCCCGCCAGTGCTGACGACGCTGTCGACCTCGTGCTCGCGCAACAGCCGACGCGCTGCCGCCGTCGAACGCAGCAACCACAGCGGCAACGCGAAGCGTGAACGGCCCGCGGCCGGCAACTCGACGCCGGTGACGTCAGGCAGTTCGCGGCGCAGCAGTTCGCGCTCGACCTCGCGCCCCTCGGTAACGAGCAACGGCGTGTGTCCCGATGCACGCATTGCGCGCGCCAGCACCAGCGCAGGCATCAAGTGTCCGCCGGTGCCACCGCTCACCAGACATACGCGCTGCACCATGACGTCACTTCTTGGGCAGCTTGAGAACCATGTCGGGCTTCAGCTTCTCCGGCTTGATGCCGGGGTTGAGACCCATCAATTCCTCCGTGCGCTTCTTCGAACCGAGCTCGGCGAAGGCGATGCGCTCGAAGTTGTCGCCCTTCTTGACGGTGTAGGTACGACCGGCATCGGCGAAGGCTGGTACCGGTTTGCTAGTCGCCGCCGCGCGCGCCGCATCTTTGGTCGCCAGGGCCGCTGCCGTCGGCAAGAAGATCTCCTGACCGGCGCGCAGCTTCTCTGGCTTGATGCCCGGATTGAGATTCTGGATCTCGGTCCACAGCGACGCCTTGCCGAGCTTGGTGCGCGCCAGGCTCTCGTACGTATCGCCGTCTTGCACCTTGTAGGCGACGCGTTGCGCCACCGCCGGATCGCCTAGCTTGGGGTCGCCTGGCTTGGGGTCGACTTTGGGCGGATCGTTCGGCTTTGGTTGCTCACCGACACTGCCGCCGGGCCGCCCGCCCGTGCGCGAACCGCTGGCGTCCGTGGCGCGCGCGTCGCGCTCCGACGGTCCGAACACGTCGTCGAGGCTGCGGCTCGTGCCGCCTGGGCCCCGCGGTGGCGTTGCCGTCGATGCACTATTGCTAGTGTGCATCGCCACCGACGGTTGCGGCTTGACCAACGGCACGTCGGGTTGCCCCCAGATCGTCACGCCGAGGATCAAGAAGATCACGAGACACAAAACGTAGAGGCCGTATTTTTCGAGCTGGCCCATCACACCCTCCCAACCTTGGAAACCGAGGAACTGAACAACGAAGACTCGAGTCGACGCCGCGTCGACATCAGGAAACCGCCGCTTCTTCGACCGTCGAGAACGTTCCCGCGCGGTCGCTTCGCGCAGCGTTGCCGATGAGGCCGACCGCTGCGAGACAGAACATCAAGCTCGTGCCGCCCGTGCTGACGAACGGCAGATCGATGCCTTTGGCCGGAGCCCACCCGCTGACCACGAGCAGGTTCGCAGCCGCTTGCATGCAGATCATCAGAGCGTAACCACAGACCACGTAGCGAAGGAACGGGTCGCGTACCTTGATCACGAGGCGATAGCAAACGACGCCAAAAATCGTGAACGCGCCGAGCACGAACAACGACCCGAGATAACCAAACTCCTCGGCGACGATGGCGAAGACGAAGTCGTTGTGCGCTTCCGGCACGTAGTTCATCTTCATCCAGCCCTGGCCGAGGCCGCGGCCGAACACGCCGCCCGAACCGACCGCGATCAAGCCGAGGCCGACCTGCGAGTCGGGGCGCGTATGCATCAGGTCGGCGATGCGACTTCGCACGTAGTCGTGCTGCATGGCTGCAATCGACAGGCCCGCAAGTCCAAGCAAGCCGACCGGCAAGAAGTAGAGGAAGCGCACCCCGGCAACGAGCGCCAAGCAGCTGGCGAGGCCGAGCACCAGCAGCGCATTGCCGTTGTCCGGCTGCAGCGCCAGGGCGACCACCAACAACAGCGTGCAGCCAATCGCCGGCAAGAACCCGCGACGGAAGCTGGCCACACCGTGACCGGCCTTGGCGAGCAACCAAGACACCGCGAGCACCAGGAAGAAGCGCGCGGGCTCGACCGGTTGGAAGTGGAAACTGCCGATGTGAATCCAACGCGCGGCACCCTTCACTTCGCGCGAGACGACGTGCGGCAGCAGACAACAGACGGTGGCGATGAAGAACGCCGGCAACGCAAACCGCCGCACCAAAGGCATCGGCGTCAGCGCCGCGACCATGAACATCATGAGCCCGGCGAGCACCTTGATGCCCTGTTCCTTCATCACCCGCAGTGGACCGACTTCGATCTGGGCACCACGCACGGAGACCGCCATCACGAGCCCCAGGCAGCACAACGCCACCGTGACCAGCATCAGCCAGTCGAGTTCGCGCAGGTGCGGGGCTGCCGTTCGTTCGCGTCGGCTGGTCGCTAGCGAAGTCATCAGCGCACCTTGAACAGCGCCAGGCTGCAAAGGGCGAGCAGGGCGGAGACGACCCACGTGCGCACGACCACGCGGGTCTCCGGCATGCCGCCAAACTGGAAGTGGTGATGCAATGGCGCGCAACGAAAGATGCGCTTGCCACGCAGCTTGAACGAGGCCACTTGCAGGATCACAGACAACGCTTCGGCAACGAAGACGCCGCCGACCACCAGCAACACCAGCTCGGTGCGACTGACGAGCGCGGCGTAACCGAGCGCACCGCCAAGCCCGAGGCTGCCGACGTCGCCCATGAAGACCATTGCGGGGGCGGCGTTGAACCACAAAAACCCGAGGGCACCGCCCAACAAGGCCGCCATCAGCACCGTCATCTCGCCGGCGCCCGCCACGTGCGGCACCAACAGATACTGCGACCAGTCGACGCGTCCGACCGCGTAGGTGATCGCCGCATAGGCAATCGCGGCAGTCGCCACGCACCCAGTGGCCAAGCCGTCGAGACCGTCCGTCAGGTTGACGGCGTTGGCCGCACCAGTAAGCACCAGCACGGCCAGGAAGAGGAACGGCACCCCGACCCATCCCGTCAAATCGAGCGACCAGTCCTTCGCAAATGGCACATACAAGTGCGGGCCGCCGAGGTCGGCCTGCAGCCCAGCCGGACCGGCCAGCCACAGCGCCACCAGCAACGCCAAGATCGTTAGCGCCCCCTGTTTCTCGCGCTTGCTGATGCCGCGCTTCTTCGGGTTGTGCAACTTGACCCAGTCGTCCCACAAGCCAACTGCAGCAAACCCACCGATTAGCACGATGCCCGGCAGCGAGTAGCGATTGGCGCCATCAAAACGCAGCCATAGGGCGCAGGAGGCAAGGATCGCCGCAAGGATGAACAACCCGCCCATCGTCGGCGTGCCGCGCTTGTGCGCATGCATTTCCTCGAGCCTCTGCGAACCCGTGCCATCGATGCGCTCCCCGACGCCAAGGCCGGCGAGCCACCCGATGCAGCGTGGACCAAGCACGATGGCGAGCAGGAACGCGGTCACGGCGGCACCCGCGGCACGGACCGAGATGTAGCCGAGCAACCGGCACATGTCCTCCGAGAACAACCAGGGTGCGAGCCAGTAGATCATGAGGCGCCGTTCTCCGCGGCCTTGCTGTCGTCGGCACTGCCAAGGTCCGCGAGCAGCCGATCGACGAGGCGATCAAGAGCCACTCGACGCGACGCCTTACACAGAATGCGATCGCCAGCGCGGGCAAGCTCGCGCAGCAGATCGAAGGCCGCGGTGATGTCGGCGACGCGATGCACCTGGCGCGCCGACATGCCGGCAGCGATGGCACCGTCCGCGATGGGTCCGGCGCCTGGGCCAACGCACAACAACAGATCCTGGCGAGTGCGGGCCGCCTCGGCGCCGACGCCACGGTGCAACGCTTCACTCTGCTCACCGAGCTCGAGCATCTCGCCGAACACCGCGATTCGTCGACCGACGCCGCCGAGGCCGGCGATGGCCTGCAGTGCGGCCGCCGCCGACTGCGGGTTCATGTTGTAGGTGTCATCAAACACCGTGACGCCGCCAGCGCACTTGGGCTCAAGCCGACGCGCCGCGGACGGCACCTTCGCCAACGCCTGCAAGATCAGTTCTTCGGCGACGCCAAGTCGGCTCGCGGCAGCGATCACCGCCAACGCGTTGTAGACGTTGTGCGTGCCAAGCCGCGGCACCGTGACCGGGCGCTCGCCTTGCAGCAGAAAGGTCGTGCCGAGCGAATGGAAGCGCACGTCGGTGGCAAACCAGTCGGTCGCGCGCGTGACGCTGGTGAACTGCACGTCGGCCTTCGTTACCGCGGCCATGGCGCGGCAAGCCGCATCGTCGCCGTTCAGAATGCACAGCCCGCCTTCCGGCAGCGCGGCCGGCAATGCCGCCTTTTCGCGGGCAACCCCCTCCAGCGAACCAAGCCCCTCAAGATGAGCTGCCGCGACGCAGGTGACGATGCCGACATCCGGTCGCGCCACCGCCGACAACTGCGCGATCTCACCGGGAGCATTGGTGCCGATTTCGACGACCGCCGCACGCGTGTCGGGTTCGATGGAGAACAGGGTCAGTGGCACCCCGATCTGGTTGTTGAAGGAACCCGGCGAACGCACGGTTGGCATCGCCGCCGCGAGCACCGCGCCAAGCCATTCCTTGGTTGAGGTCTTGCCACACGAGCCGGTGATGCCCACCACTTTGGCGCGATGCCGTCGGCGATGTTCACCAGCGAGATCGAGCAGGGCCTTGCCGGTGTCGGCAACGCGCACGACGAATGGCGCATTGGCGCGGTTGGCAAGGGCGCGATCGAGGTCGCCCAACTCGTGTCGAGGGCGCGCGACGAGCAGACCCGCCGCACCAGCCTGCACGGCTGCCGCCACAAACACATGCGCATCATGATTGGCGCCGCGCAACGCGACGAACAACTGACCCGTGCAGTCGCCGCGCGAATCGGTGGTGACGCCGTGGGCGGCGATGCCGCGTTGCAACACATCACCGCCCGTGGCTTTGGCGATGGCAATCGCTGTCAGCCAAGAACCGCGCCCCGAACGACGCCGTGCGCCTGCGTTCCCGGCCTCGGCAGCGGCAGCGGCATCGGCATCGGCATCGGTGCTGCGACGACTCATCGGTGCAACCATCCTGCCTCCCTTGCCGCCAATGCGCGGGCGGCTTCGAGCCGATCGTCGAACGGCACGACCGAGTCCTTGAAGATCTGGTAGGTCTCATGGCCTTTGCCGGCAATCAGCACCGTGTCGCCTGGCTCTGCCCGGCGAATGGCAGCGCGAATTGCTTCGGCGCGATCGACGATGCGGACGGATTCGCCAACAGCACCGACGAGCCCGCGTTCGATCTCATCGAGAATCGCCTCCGGATCCTCACTGCGCGGGTTGTCGCTAGTCAGATACGCAAAGTGCGCGTACTTGCCGACCGCCGCCGCCATCGGCGCCCGCTTGCTGCGATCGCGATCCCCACCACAGCCGAACACGACGTGCAAACGGCCTTCGGCGAGCTCCGCCAGCGTGCTGCACACTTTGTCGAGCGCATCGGGCGTGTGCGCGTAATCGACGAAGGTGCGAATGCGACCGTTGGCACCGAGCGGCGCGTCGACTAGTTCGAGTCGACCGGGGACCGCGCGCGCATCCTCGAGCGCAGAAGCCACCGTCAACTCACTCGCACCAAGCGACAGCGCGGCAGCCGCCGCCGCGAGCGCGTTGTGCACGTTGTGCAGGCCAACCAACCGGAAGAACATCTCGACGCGACCGTTTGGCATCACCATCGTGAAACGGGTGCCGTCAGGACCGAGCTGCAGGTTCTCCGCGCGCACATCGGCATCGGGTGACAGGCCATACCACAGCACCTTGACGCCGCGCCCGAGCACTTCGACCATTGCCGTTGCTGAGGCGTCGTCGCGATTGATCACCGCGGTAGCCCCCGGCGCCAGGCTCGCGAACAGTCGTGCCTTGGCGCTCGAGTAGTTCGCCATCGTGCCGTGGTAGTCGAGGTGATCTTGCGTCAGGTTGGTGAAGACCGCCGTCGCGAACCGGACGCCGCGCACCCGATCCTGGTCGAGACTGTGGCTCGACACTTCCATCACGCACGCACTGGCGAAGCGATCGGCCATCTCACGCAAGTAGCCGTGAATGCGAATCGGGTCTGGCGTGGTGTTGCTTGCCGGAATGCGCCGCCCACCGAATTCGTAGGCGATCGTGCCCAGCAGACCAACCTGCCGCCGATCCGCCTGCAAGCACGCGCGAATCAGGTGGGCGGTCGTCGTCTTGCCGTTGGTGCCGGTGACGCCGATCACCGAGATCGCGCGCGACGGATCGCGGTAGTAGTAACGAGCCGCGTCGGCCAACGCTTCGCGCGCGTTGGCGACGACGAGCACCGGGACTGGTAGCGCCAGCGGTTCTTCCGCCACCACCGCCGCCGCTCCGCGCGCGACTGCCTGTTGCGCATACAGCGCACCATCGTTCTTAGCGCCACGGATGGCGAAGAACAGGTTGCCCGCGCGAGCCTCTGCAGAATGGAAACACAAGCCATCGATGGCGAGGTCGCGCCAACGCAGAACTTCACGCGGCTGCAAGCAGTCGCGCAGTTCGCGCAAACGAACGAAGCCTTGGCCGGACGGAAGTCCGGACGGATATGCCAGCTCAGTCATCTACCGCCCTACCGACGTTGTCTCTGGAGCAACACGGCCCCAGCCTGAGTCACCAGGAGAACCAGATTGACCTCGATCCTGACCGATCGAGCCGTTTGGCGATTCCTGGCGCATGAGCCGCCGCTGCTCCAGTTGTTGGCACTGAAGCAGCAACCGCACCACTGGTGGCGCAGCATAGGTACCACCGTAGAACCGCGCACTATCGTCTTTCTGCAGCACGCACACGGCCAACCACCGCGGCGACTCAGTCGGCATGAAGCCGACGAAGCTCGCATTGCGCACATCGACCGAACCCCGCCCCTTGATGCCGATCCTGCTCGCGGCGGTGCCGGTCTTGCCAGCGATGACGCCATGCAAATCGATCCCCACCTCTTTCAACATGTTCCGGTGCAGGTGCGCACCGGTCGCGTGCGGATCGCTGCTCACGACATCGACCATCGCGGCGCGCACGGCGTCGACGACTTCCTGACGAAAGCGCGGCCCGCTGTCCGCTGGCGCTGGCGCCGGGTGCCATTGGCCGTCAACTTCAGCGCCCCGGCAAACGCGCAACTCGGCGTTGGCCCCGCGAAACAGCCGCAAGTACGCACGCGCCATGTGCAGCGTCGTCACCTGCAGCTCGTAGCCGAAGCTGAACGAGATCGCGGTGTTGGCACGGAACCGACGGATCGGCGTCGTCGGATCGAAGGAGTCCCTGTGGGGGCCGCCCAGGCTCTCATTCGGCAACTGCAGTCCGAGCGGCGCACCAAAGCCGTAGAACCGCAGGTAGTCGCGCCACTGCTCACGTTCGAGCAGGAGGCCAACGTACGAAGCGCCGATGTTGGAGCTGTTGACGAGGATGCCGTGTGGCGTCAGCTCGTGGCACGGGTGGTCGTCCTTCACGGCCTTGCCGCGGCCAAGCGACGCGATGCGTTCGCGATACTCGGATGAGCCAGAGGTGCAATCGAAGGTGTGCCCCCAGTCCAACACGCCCGCTTCGTAGGCATAGGCCAGCACCAACGGCTTCACGATGGAGCCGGGCTCACACAGATTCTGCATCGGTGTGAACGGTGACGCAGCTGGGTTGGGTTGGCCGCGATGCCACGAGGCGGCGGCCACCACATCGCCGGTCGCAATCTCGACCAACACCATGGCGCCCCACTTGGGGATCGTGACGACGCCCTCGCGGGCACCGGCCTCGGCGGTCGCCGTGAGTTCCCGTAGGGCGATGCGCTGCATGTCGAGATCGAGCGTCGAATGCAGCACGGTTGCCGTCGGCGCGTTCACCAGCGGCGCGGTGAAGTAGGCGCGGCCGCTGCCATCCTTGAGGTAACCGCGTGCGGCCGCCGGCTCGGGCGCCAGTGTTGCGAGGGACTCCAAGCCACACACGCCCGTGCTCTGCATCGCCGCGATGCCGCCCACGGTCTTGACCCAGGCGGTGTTGATGTGGCCGACGATGCCGTGGGTGAGATTGCGCTCGGGGTAGGCACGCCGATACGACCGCAGGAAGTGCAGGTCGACCGCCACGAAACGCTTGTCGGTGACCACCCGCCGGAGGGCGTCGACGACCGCCAGCACTTCGACCTCGGAGGCGACCAGCAGGTCGACGCGCAGCGGGTGCTGGTCAGGAATCGGTCCGCTCGCGGGCAAGTCGCCGGTGCGGAACTCGCGCTGCAGAATTTTCGCCAAGCGCGCCGTGTGCCGCGCGCGCACGTCGTCGCGATCCGCTAGATCCGGATCCGCGACCAACGCCAAAGCCAACGACTCGGTCAGGCCCACCAGCCACGAACGGAAGATCGCGACATCGAGGCGGACTTTGAGTGGCACCACGATGTCGGCCCGCACTTCGTAGGTCTCGCAGTCGAGCGCCATCACGTTGCCGTGGCGATCGACGATCGTGCCCCGGGGCGACGGCACCACTTCGGTGCGATGAGCCTGGCGATCGGCGGTCGCCGGCACCAGCCGCAACGGGGCTCCACGCTTGCGCTCCAACTCCCCCGCTTGAGCAACCTGCAACCAGCCGAGCCAGCCAGCCAAGAACACTGGCACGGCACCCAACAAGCCGAAGGCAAAGCGCACCCTCCCGAGTTCCCCGTCTTGCATGGCACCTTTCATTGCACCGCCCCCTCGCGCCGCTGCTGCGCCGCCCGCAAATGTTGCCAATGCGCTGCCGCCAGACGTTCTGGCGAAGCCTCATCCAACAAGCCCACGGACAGCCGCCGGTACTCGATCACCCGATCGCGCACTTGGTGGAACGCGCGCTCCAGGTGGTAACGGCTCCGCGCGTTGTCGGCGCGCAAGGCTGCCGTGCCAATCGCCAAGGTCACCGCCAAGGCGAACAACAAGCCTGCTAGCAACCACTTCATGCTGCATCCTCCTTGCGCACGCCGCATCGCAGCTTGGCACTGCGGGCGCGCGGGTTGTCACGCAACTCGTCGGGCATCGCCGTGATGGGCTTCTTGGTCAACACGTGGCAGTGCGCCCGCATGAAGTGCTTGACGACGCGATCCTCGATGGAGTGGAACGACAGCACCGCCAACCGCCCGCCAGGGGCCAAGCACGCGATCGCTGCCTGCAACCCGCGCTCGAGCTCCCCGAGCTCGTCGTTCACAGCCATGCGAATGGCTTGGAAGGTGCGCGTCGCCGGGTGAATGCGGCCGCCGCGAGCATGTCCAGGCATCGCCGCGCGCACCAAATCCGCCAACTGCGTCGTGCGCACGATCGGCGTGCGCCGCCGCGTCTCGACGATCGCGCGGGCGATGCGGCGGCTATAGCGCTCCTCACCCAACTGGTAGATCGTGTCCGCGAGCACTTGCTCACTGACCGACGCCAACCAGTCGGCCGCCGAGTTCGGCGCCGAAGCGTCCATCCGCATATCGAGAGGCCCATCGGCCATGAACGAAAAACCCCGCTCAGGACGGTCCAGTTGCATGGAGCTCACGCCCAGATCAAGCAACACACGGTCGCAGCGGGACTGACCGATCGCCGCCAACGCCTCGTGCATCTGGGAGTGAGCAAGATGGTGCAGTGAGACCCTGGCTCCTGCGCCGACGGCCGCAGCCTCTGCCAAGGCCGCCCGCGCCGGAACCAGGATCTCACTGTCCCGATCGAGTCCCACAAACACTCCGCTCGGACCGATGGCTGGCACGATTGCCCTCGCGTGCCCACCGGCTCCAACCGTTCCATCGACAACCACGAGACCTTCTCGAAGATCGAGAATCGCCACCACTTCGCGCAACAGCACCGGAAGGTGCACGGGTTGCCTAGACCCGCGCCCACCGTCACTGCTACCGTTCGTGCCCGTCTCGTCCATGCGCTACTTCCCTTGACCACCCGACAGCAGTCGCCGGACGCGCATCCTGACCGAGGATGCGCCTACACGAGTTCACGCTCAGGGTTTGTTCATGGGCGTCGATGGTTCTGCAGGACCGACCAAACTGGCAAAGAGCAATTCCTCATCACTACTCGCCTCCGCCAGGCTGCTGACGAGTTTGGTGGGCGACCAGATCTCTGTGACCCGACCGGTGCCAACCAACGCGACTGCCTGACTCGGACCGAGCTCCGCGTACTTCAGCAAGGGTTCCGGAATGCGGATGCGCCGGTTCCCATCTGGCTCGACAGCCTCCGAGTGTCCGAGAAATCGGCGACAGATTGCTCGGTGGGCGCGGCTGCCTGGGACGGCCCGACCGATTCGATCGACGAGTTCACGAAACCCTTCGGCGTCGTGCAGGAGCAAGCAGCGATCCAGCCCAGCGGTCAGGTGAAACTTCCAGTGGCTCTTCGGGATCTCGTCCAGGATGCGACCGGGCAAAACGAGTCTGCCCTTGTCGTCCAGGCCGTGTTCCGAGCTGCCAAAGTAGGTGACCATTGCGCCGAAGCTGAGGCTCGCTGCTGCAGCCTCGCTGCCGAGGGTAGCAAGCGTGCCCCCACAGTCAACCACGTTCCCCCACGATCCACCCTAATCAACCACAACCTACCACAGCTCGGACCGATCGACTACACCCGGTAGCGTCGGGGCGTCACGAACGGCCCGACCGCCTGCGGTCGGTGAAGATCGCGCCATCCCAAGAAATCTTTCGCAGCTCCCTTTGCCCGCGCCCAAAACCATGCGAACGCCCGCCGCCTTCTGCTTTCTCCTCCTCCTTCCCGCGTGCGGTGGCAGTGAGTTGGTCGGCTTGCACCTTGCCGTTGCACCCGATGGCTCGGCGACGCTGACGGCGCGCGCCCTGGTCGAATCGCCAACGCCAAGTCCAGCTGAGGTCATGGGCAAGGGCGTCGTTTGGGGCAAGCGGGCCGCCCTCGTGCACAGCCAAGGCTCGGTGCAAAAGCTCGATGACCTGCGCATCGGCGACGACTCCCTGCAGTTCGTGGCGCGCATCGATGCCAACAAGCTGACGGTGCGAATGAAGCGCGGGCCCGACGCTGGCTGGGTCAGTGCCTTGGTGCCCCCGCAAGCCAAACGACGCGAACTGGCGCTGGTGCACGATCCGCTCGGCAAGACCAAAGAGCTCGCCGACACCCTGCGCATCGAGATCGAACTGCCCGGACTCGTCAACAGCAGCAGCGTGTTGCCAACCGCGCGCGGCGCCGAGGCCGGCCGCGAAGGCAAGCGCGCCTACTTGACGATCCCGGTCGAAACAGCGCGCGAGAAGGGCGAAGCGCTGGCTTGGGACATCACCTGGAATTGACGCTCGCGCCGTGCCGGCTGCCGATTAGCAGTCGGGGCGTCAGTCCGTGCCGTCAGTCGGCCCACCCGGTGTCTCGCTACCCGGGGACTCGCTACTCGGGGATTCACTGATGGCCGCCATCAACTCGTCCTTGAGTCCGCCGAGGTCGGCGATGTCGATCGCTGGCGCAAACAGCACCACCGGCGGCAGTTCCTTGAACTTTGGATCCGCCACGACGAGGTCGGCGCGTTCCTGTTCTGCCGTGCGCGGCGGGACCATTCGAAGCACCCGTTTGCGGATCAGCAACAAGGCGCAGAAGTAGCGCAGCGCGCGCGCTCGATCGTCGTCGACCGTCGCCAAGCGATCGAACAAGGCGCGCAGCGAATTGAGGTCGAGCACCGGCTCCTTGCTGCCAGTGATCTTGCGCAAGGCCCGCCAGAAGATCGGCGGCTCCGTCGGCAGACACTTTCGCTCGTAGTCCTGAAAGCACGCATCGCAGAAGTCGCGGCGCACACACGCGGGCCACTGCAAGACGGCGAAGTACGACTTGCTGGTCGGCAAGGGGCAACCCGGGCGGTCGCACGCCTTGCGGTCGCGTTGAATCTTCCAATCGTCAGACATGAAGGAGTGATGGCTTAGGTGGCGACTCAGCGCCCCTGTGTGGAAGGGTTCCCCGGTTCGAGCTCGCCGGCCTCGACACCCCACACGCGCCAGGCCTGTGGGGTGCGCGGCGAGCGGGTGCCAGAGAGCCGCTGCAAGCTCTTCTGCGCTGCCTGTTCGCCCGGATAGTCGCGCTCAAGCTTGCACCGCTCAAGGTAGTCGACCACCGCCACGACCGTCGAGGTGGCTTTGAAGTGACCCAGCGTTTCTGCCGCGACACGCCGAACGAACGGATCCCCATCACCACGCAGTCGCTCGATCAACAACTGCTGCGCGGGCAGGCCACCACCGCGCAGGCTGCGCAGCGCGTCGGCGCGCACCGTGTAGTCGGAATCGTTCACCAACTCGCGCAGCGTCGCGAGGATCTGGCCATCGACGCCGATGCGGCCCAGCGCCCGCGCGGCCGCGCGGCGATGTTTGGTCTCACCGTTCTGCACAATGTCGAGCAGCCTTGGCACCGCCGGGGCCCCAACCAGCCCCAAGAGTTCGATGCCCAGCTCGCGCGGCTGCGGCTGCTCGTGCTGCAACAAGTCGCCGACCAACGTCGGCACGGCCACGGCACCGAGCGCCTTGATCTCGGCCAGCGCGCGCACTTCGACTGGATTGGTGATGCGCGCCGCGGCGCGCAGGAACTCCGTGTCTTCGGTCAGCGGCCGCTCTTCGCGCACGGCAAACAAGTCGCTCACGAACATGCGGACCAGCCAAGCCGCCGCCGTTCCATCCTGCGCCAAATCATCGCGCAAGGCCGGATAGTCCGCAGAGTTTGTTCGGTAGGCGGCTTCCAGGGCGCGGCACTTCGCGACTTGCTCCGTCGACAACTTGCCCGGCTCATACGGAGCGCTCGAGCAAGCGGCAAGCAGCGCCAAGCCGAAGGCAATCGCCGCGGCCGAGCCGCACAGGTTCGTGGCAGCACCCAGTTGCATCGCATAAGGTCTAACAAGATGAACGCTCCCGCAAAAGAGCCGCGATCCGAGCTGGAGATTCGTCCCATGCCGCAGCCAAAGCACTTTCTCGACCTGCAGCGAGCGTTCTACGCCAAGGACCCGGACTACGTGCCGCCGATGACGGCCGCCGAAGCCTGGCAGCTGAACCCGAAGAAGAACCCGTTCTTCCAGCATGCCGAGGTCGGTCTGTTCGCCGCGTTCCGCGGCAAGCACTGTGTCGGCCGCGTCAGCACCTGCCGCGATCACCTGCACGACGAGTTTCACGGCGACCGCATCGGCTTCTTCGGGCACTTTGAAGCCACGGACGCGGCCACTGCCGCAGCGCTGGTCGAGCATGCGGCGACATGGTGCAAGGCGCGCGGTGCCGACGCGCTGCGCGGTCCTGTCGACCTCTCCACCAACCACCGCTGCGGCCTGCGCATCGATACCGCCGGCGGCCCGCCGGTGATGATGATGCCGCACAACCCGCCGTGTTATGCCGACTGGTTAGAGGCCACCGGACTGACGAAGGCGAAGGACCTGCTGGCCCTTTGGGGCACCAGCGGCGGCCTCGACCGCAAGCGCATCGACCGGTTGGTCGAGCACCTGCAGAAGCGGTCGGCGGTGACCATGCGGCGTGTCGACCTGCGCCGCTTCGACGCCGAATGCGTGATCCTTTGGGACCTCTACGAACGCATCTGGGAACGCAACTGGGGCTTCGCTCCGATGCGGCGCGAAGAGTTCCTCGCGCAAGCGCGCGACCTCAAACGGGTCGCGCACCCGACGCTGATGCACATCGCCGAAGTCGCCGGCCAACCGATCGGCTTTGCGATCGCGCTGCCGGACACCAACGTCGCCACCAAGGCTTGCCGCGGCCGACTGTTCCCGTTCGGCTGGTGGACCTTCTTGCGCACGCTGCGCCAGACCCACCACCTCCGCTTCCTCACCCTCGGCGTCGTGCCGGAGTATCGACGAGCTGGCATCGACATGATGTTGATGCACCGAGTGACAACGCAGAGCGAAGCGGTCGGCTTCTGTGCGGCCGAAGCAAGCTGGATCCTCGAGGACAACCGCGACATGCTCGGGCCCTTGGAAACGATGGGCTTCAAGACCTACCGTCGCTATCGCATCTACCAGAAAGACCTTCGCTGATGGACTTCAAGCTCAAGGGCGGCTTGCCGGGCATGCCGCAGATCCCCACCCAACTGCCAACCCTGTTGTTCGTGCTCGGCAGCTGCGCGATTGGCTTCGGGCTCTTGCTGATCTTCAACGAATGGCTGCTGCGGTGGCTGGTCGCCGGCGTGTTCTTGGTGCTCGGCGCCGTGCTGTTGCTGACCGGCTTGCGCGCCAAGAAGTTCCTCGGCTGAGGCGGCCCGGCGTGCCGCGTTACTGCTTCAGCATGTCGCACGGCGCCGCATCGGATTCCGGAATCAGGGGGCGATCGTCGGCAACGTCGTCTCGCGCAACCACTGCACCGCGTCGGCCATGCCGAGCCCGAATTCTTTCGCTTCGAACCACTGCCATGGCGCTGTGGAACGCGGCGGCGCCCCGCTCACGGTCAGCACTTGCCCGGTCTCGATCAGGGTCGCCTTGCCGTCCGCGATGGAGCCGCGCACCCGCAGCTGCAGGCCACCGAGTCCCATGTTGTTCTTGATCACGCCGTCCGCAATCGCGCGCAAGTCGATCGGCAATGGCCGTTCGATGCGCACGCGACACAGTTGACGGTCCAAGTCGATTTGCGGGGTAGAGCCGAACCGGCTCTCGAAGAACTGCTGCAGGCCCAGCAGTTCCTCACTTCAAGTTCAACCCTGCAGCTGGATCTCGACGAACGCGAAGTCGGAGGGTGCGGGATGGATGTCGACGCCCGGCGCCAAGCACGCCGTGCTCACCCCAGCCATCAAGAACAGCGCAACAAGGAAGGATCGCTTCATAAGGATCAGAATCGGTAGCCAAAAGAAAACTGCACAGACCAATCATCGGCAAGCTGGGGGCCGTTGACGTCGCGCCATATCGGCACCTCCCCCGAGAGTTGGAAGTCCAAAGATGGCCGCGGTCGGAATGCCCACTTGGCGCCCGCGGTGACGCGTTCGCCGCCGGAGCTAAAACCCCCGCCGCTGTTGAGCACGAAGGCGCCGCCAACGTGGTCGCGTGCTTCGTCAAACCAGTGCACAAACACATCGGCGCGCATAAACGGGCCGGGATACGCCTCGAGCCAGAAGCGGTTGCCGATCGCGAGCTCGGCAAACCACGACGAACCGAGGCGGTCGTGGTCGCCATCGGTGTCGGTGCGCACCTGATGCAGGATCGCCGCATTGAATCGCCAGCGGCCCGGCTCAGGCGTGATCGCCAGCCCAAACGACGGATCGATGCCGCCACTGCCAAGTTGTTCATCTGGCTCCAGCTCAAGGCCGTTCTCGGTGCGATCGTCTTCGCCAGTCGGCAGCGACAGGGAGGTGATCAGCGAGGTGTTGATCGACACCCCGCGCGCATCCCAACGATAGAAGCGCCATTTGCCGAGCAACTCGAGGTCCCCCACGCCAGCCGATGACGTCTCGTCGAGCAACGACTCGCTCTGGTCGACGACATACGGCACCGCGACCCCGATCTGCAGATTGTTGCGCAGCCCATATTGCAGGGCCAACGTGGACGTGAATCGATAGCTGTGGCTCGCGTTCGGGTCGGCGAGCCGCGAGCCGCCGCTGCGCAGCACTTCCTCGCGGTCGAGCTCGAAGCCCCAACTGAACAGGCGACCGCCCTCATACAGCGTCTCGCCATCCACCACATCAAGCACAGAGCCCTGGGCAAACGCGGGAATCGCCAACAACGCCGCCGATGTGACTATGCGCAGCAACACGAAGGGGAACCTAGCCGGGGTCGCCACGGTAGCAAGCGCACCCTTCGTAAGTCTTGCCGTCACTCGATGACCGCAAGCTGCTCGCGCGCCACGTAGCCGACTCGATCGCCTGCTTGCACTCGCACGAACCCACCATCGCTGCCGCCGAGCACGGTCACCGTGACGCCTGGGCGAACGGTGGCTACGGGCTCGAGGCCAACCCGCGGCTCGGACACGATCGCCAGCTTCTGCACCGCGATCGCCGCGACCTGACGCCACTCCGCCAACGCCAACCGTTCCACCGCCACCCACCCACCTGGCAACAGAGCCAACACACCCACCCACCGCCAGCCCACGCGCCGCCAGCCCAGCAACAGACAAAGGGCAGCGATCGTCATGCAGACGCCACCGAGAACAATCTGCTCGCTAGCGGAGAACCGCGCGGAGACTCGCCGCAGTTGCGCCATCAGGCCGCTGTCTTCGGGCTCGAGTGACAAACGCTGGCGAACGAGCTGCAAGTTGGCCAGCAGATCTTCGTCGCGAGGCAAGGCCAAGCGCGCACACTCGAACGCCCACAACGCGCGTGGCAGGTCGTCCAGGCGGACGAAGCAGTTGCCGCGGGCGCGCCAGAGTCGGCGGTCGCCGGTCGCGGCGAAGGCCTTCGCGAAGCCGGCCTCGGCAGCTCGGTAGTCGGCCGTGCGATACAGCGCGACGGGATCCGTTGACGACGTGACCGCCTGCGCCGTCGCGGACGCACTCGGACCGCCGAGTGCCAAGCCAGCACTCAGGCACACGAACCAGAAGGCGTTGACGCCAAATCGCCGTCCCTCAAGTCGCGTTACCAGATCCTTCACGGCGTCAGCAGCCAACGTGGCACCGCCGCCATAGCGAGCCGAAGTACCGTGTTCGATCACCCGCAGCACCGCCGCGACCAGTTCTTCATCGAGCCGAGCTGCTAGCAAGCGCTCGCGCAAATCCGGTGCAATGGTGGCCGCCGCCGGCACCCCGAGGCGATCGCCGAGATACGCCGCCAACGCTGCGAGCGCGTCGCCATCCCGCTGCAAGGCCTCCGCACACACGCGCGCGGCCCGCCGAGCCCGCTGGCCAATGACATCCGCCGCCAACCGCCGCCGCCAGCGCACGGCGTACATCGCCACCACGACGAGCAACCACGGCGCCACCAGCACCAACCACACGAGCCACCCGGCAGGCACCACAACCAACACCGCCGCCCCATCGAGCGTCGGCAAGTCGAAGATGTCGTCGACTCCAGGCGTCACCGCTTTGACCACACTCTCCGGCAGCGGCATCAGCGTCTCGCCATTCACGAGCGCCTGCACTTGCAGCGGCAACGCCGCCGTCGAGACCTGCACGAACTGCTCCACCCCAGGCGTCGTGTCGAAGTAGTTCCAATCGATCGCAGGCACTTCGCGCACGTCGGTCGACAACGGTGCCAAGTCATAAGTAACGATCACTTTGTCGGCATCGCGCTTGGCCTCAGCCTGCCCAAGTTTGTGGAACAACGGCAGCGCATCGAGGGCGGGCACCCGCAGGAACTCGAGGTTGCCGCGCCCACGCACCGTCAGCGTCAACTTCACCGAACTGCCGACGCGCACACTCTCGCGATCCAGCGCCGCCTCGATCGAGAACCGGCCAACGGCGCCGTAGAACGGCGTCGGCCGCCCGACCTCGGGGATCGGCAGCACTTCGATCGTGACTGGCTTGCCATACACGTAGTACTGCTCCGACAAGCCGCCGCGAGACAGGCCGAACACGTCTTGGCGCCCTTCGCGGCGAATCACGTGGTACCGCAAGGTCGGCGCCGGCAACTCGATCTTGCCGATGCGCGTTGGCAAGAACGCGCAATCGAACGAGAACTGCAACCAGCGCTCACCGCCGCGTTGGTGGTCGGCATTGTGCAGAACCGGAATCAGGGTGTTGCCGCCGCGCACCATGAGCGCCTGATTGCCTTGCACCGGCCCGGTCTCGATGCGTTCCCCACCGGGAAACTCATCGAGCCAACCAGCCTGCACTTCGACGTCGTAGTAGATCTGGCCGTTGTTGGCGCGACCTTGCACCAGGCGCAGACCCTGCTGCACACCGGCGTCCACGTGCACACGGATCGGCTCGTGCACATAGACGCGCAGCGGCAGAACCGCGATATCGAGGTAGCCAAGCTCTTCGCCGCGCAGGTCCTTCTTGACGTCGAGCCGCAGTTCGCGCGTCGGTTGCTCCTTGCTGCCGGTCCAAATCGCAAACGAAGGCACGACGAACGTGCCCTCGCGCGTCGGTTGCATCTCGACTTGCCAAGTCAGAGTCATGCGCTGCGTCAGGTTGCGACCATTCCAGGTCTGCTCGGACTGTTGCGACGGCCCCACCAGCCGCAGGAGCAAGCCGTCGACCTGCGGCAACTCGAAGGCGCGCGGCGTGCCCTTGGGATCCGTGATGCGAATCTCGGCGCGCGCCACATCGCCCAATCGCAGGGTCGCGGGCTCGGGTCCGGCGACGACGAGCTTCTCCTGCGCCAACGCCGCACTCGCCGTCAGCACGGCCAACACGAAGGCTACCCCGCGCACGATCCTCACCAGTCGCGCTCCACAGCTCGCCGCCCAGACTTCGCCCGCGCCCGAATCGCCTTCTGCTTGTCATCCAGCTCGCGCAACTGTTCGAGCAAACGCTGCGCCTGCTCGGAGGTCAGCTCCTTGCCCTCAGCGTTCTCGCCTGGCGCGTCCTTGCGTGGCTCGGCAGGCTTTGGCTCCGGCTTCTGCTCACCTTCTTTGCCGGGCTCCGGCGGACCCGTCGGCTCCGGCTTGCTCTCGCTGTCTTGTGGCTTGCCGTCCTTCGCTTTGCCGTCCTGCGGCTTTGGTTCCGGCTTCTCTTCGCCGCCGTTCTGGTTCTTTTCGTCGGGCTTCGGCTCGTTCGACTTGTCGCCCGGTTTCGGCTCCGGCTTCGGCTTCTCGCCGTCCTGCTCGCCGTCCTTCTCGGACTTGTCGTCGCCAGGCTTCTGCTCTTGCTTGTCGTCTTTCTTGTCCTCGTCCTGCTTGTCCTCTTTCTTGTCGTCCTGCTGCTGCTCGCGCTGCTTCGTCAGTTCGTCGATCTTCTGCTGCAGTTCGTCGATCGTGCGCAGCGAACGTTCCAGGTTGCGCAGCAACTCTGGCGTCGCCTTGGCTTCCGCCCCGCGCACGAAGTGATCGCGCGCCGCCGTCGCCTTCTGCAGCGCCTGCTCAAGCAACGGCAACGGATCCTCTGGTGGGCTCGCGGCATCGGGTGCTGGTGGCGTCGTCGCCACGGCATCCGCCTTCGCTTCCATCAACTTCGCTTCGTCGTGGCGAACGGCCCCGAGCAGGCCGGCGTGCAAATCGGTGCGCGCGTCCTTGGTCAGCGCCGCGTACTTCTCAGCAGCGGTCTCGGCGGTCGCCAAATCACCGGCTCGCCAGCTGGCGAGTGCCAGGTTCCATTGCAACTCCGCCGACTCGCCGTCGTGCTCGATGGCCGCCCGGAACGCCACCGCCGCCTCCGCGTACTTGCCGTCGCGATAGAGCAGCAGGCCACGTTCTCGTTCGCCACCAGGGCTCGTCAGCAACAACGTCAACAACCATGCAGTCTTCATCGATGTCGGCCTCCGGCCAGTGCCATCTCCCACAGTAACAAGGCTAGCAAGGGCAGCAGCACCCACTGGTACCGCGCCTGCTTGCCGGTCTCTTCGCCGGCGTCATAGCTGCGCTTCTGCATCGGCAGGAAGCGCTTGCTGTGCAGTTCGTTCAGCGGCAGCGCCACCGACTCGGCCCGTACGAACTCGCCGCCCGTGACCGCGGCCACCGCCCGCAAACTCGCGTCGTCCATGCGCGAGACCACCTCGTTGCCATCGCGATCGCGCAAGAACCCTTCGTTGGCCCCGTCGGCCACGGTGATCTTGCTGCCGCGCGCACTGCCATAGCCGATCGTGTGCACGATCAAGCCCTTGTCCTTCAGCTCACTCGCCGCCTGCTGACCAGCACCCGCCAAGTCCTCGCCGTCGGTCAACAACACCACTGCGGTGGTCTTGGCGTTGTCGAGATCCGCGACTTCGAGCGCCTTGCGCAGTGCTTGGGCCAAGTCGGTGCCACCCGTCTTGACGACGTCGGTATCCACTTCGTCGAGCAAGACCCGGAACGAATCCATGTCATGCGTCAACGGCACCCACAGCCTCGCTTGGCCGGCGAACACCACGAGACCGGTGCGGTCGCCACCTTGCAGCGCCGGCAGCACCGCGCGGATGTCCTGCATCGCGCGCGCGAGCCGCGTCGGCTCCAAGTCGCGAGCTAGCATCGAGCGCGACGTGTCCAGACAGAAGATCAAGTCGAGGCCGCGCCGTTCGACGGCAATCGGCTCGTCGCCAAACCGCGGATCCATCCACGCCAAGAGCCCGAGCAGCAACATCACGGTGAGGCGCAGCGAACGCGCGAACGGCGAGGTCGCATTGGCCGCCAGAGCCCCGTAGCGAGCCGCGGCCTGGCGCGTGCGGTCGAACAACGCCCACGTCAGAGCCCAAGCCAATGGCACCAAGAACAGGCACGGCCACAAGTGCCCGCGGGTCCAGACGAGATCGCTCACGGGGTCCTCCGAAAGAGCAGGACTTCGGCCAGTAGTGCTAGCAGGAGCAGTACGAGCCCGGCCGCCAACGGCAACTCGAAGCGATCGACCGTGCGATACCGCGGGTCTTCGAGATCGACCTTCTCCAGCTCGTCGATGAGCGCGTAGACCTTCGCCAGATCCTCCTCGCTGCGCGGTTGAAAGAACTTGCCGCCGGTCGTCTCAGCGATCGCGCGCAGTTCGCGGAAATCGAGGGCTTGAAAGCCGATCGCCGTTTGCACGCCCTTGCCGAGGCCGATCGTGTGCACGCGGATGCCGGCGTCCTTCGCCAGCTTCGCACCATCGGCCGGCGCGATGTCGTGCACCGTGTTTTCGCCGTCGGTCAACAGCACGATCACGCGCGACTTGCCGTCGGTCTTCTGCAGCACTTGCACCGACTTCAGCAGGGCGGTGCCGATCGCCGTGCCATCGAGCTCGCTGCCTTCGGGCACCGTTTCGACCACGCCCAGAAACGACTGCAGCGCCTCTTCATCGAGCGTCAACGGGCAGCGCAGCTCCGCGTAGCGAGCGAACGCGACGAGCCCGACCCGGTCGTGGCGCCGCGACGCCGCGAACTGCAGCGCCCGCTCGCGCGCCGCCTCCATGCGCCGCACCTTCTTGGCCGCGTCCATGTCGCGAATGTTCATCGACGAACTGGTGTCGACGGCCAGCACGATGTCGATGCCCTGTTCCGTCAACGGCACGATCTCGCGCTGGATCGGCCGCGCCAGTGCCACCGCGAGACAACTGGCAGCCAGCACCTTCGTCGCGGTCGGCATCCACAGCAGCCGTTGCCGCCACGTCACCGGCACGCCATCGAACAAGCTCGCGGCCGCCGTCGGCAACGCCGCTCGTGGCGAACGCGCCCGCCACAGCACCCCGAGCAGCGCCAAGGGAATCACCAGCAAGAACCAAGGGTCGAGCAGTGAGCCGCCATCGAGTTGCAACCACTCGCTCATGCGACCGCCTCCGCCACTGCTAGCGCGCGATCGCTGCGAGTGGCCTCGACGAACGTGGCCGCCAACGCCCACGTCGTCAGATGGTCGCCTTCACTCGGCACGAACGCCGCGAACTTGACCAGGTCACACTGCGACAAGAAGCGCTCGAGTTCGGTGCGGTGGTCCTTGGCCAACTGGTCGCCGCCTTCGAGTTCGCGCAGGAACTCCTCCGTCGTGCGCTCGGGTGCGCACAACGCAAAGCGCTCCTCCAAGTAGACGCGCAGCACTTGCGAGACCTCGACGTAGAACGACTCGATCTCACCGCGCGTCGTGCGGCTGGCGGCATGCAAGCGCTGCAACGCCCGCAAGGCCTTCACGTGCGGCGGCACTGCCACCGCATGGGCTTCTGGACGCGCGGTGTGGCGCGCGCGCAACAGCCAACACGTGCCAACGCACGCCACCAGTCCGGCGACGGCCGCCGCGATCCACCACCACCCTTGGAACGGCGTCGAGAACGGCTCGCCGGGCGCTTCGATCGCGGCGGCAGCACCCGCCAGGGTCGTCACCACGGTGATCTTCTGTTCGGGCACAGACGCGCTGCCAACGCCGTCCTTGCTGTTGGCGACGAACGACGGCAGCAGCAGTTCGCCGGGCCCGCGCAGTGGCTTGCAGCGCAGCGTGGTGCGCCGCCAGGTGCCGCCGAACAACGCGACATCCGCGCCGCCGACGATCGTCACAGCGAAGTCCTTGCCGTCGACTTGCGGCGAGAACTCCGCGTCGACGCCAGCCAGCGTGAACAGGTCCAGCGTCACCGTGACTGGTTGCAGCAACTGCACTGTCGACGGCTCGACCCTCACCTTCAGGTCGATCTTGGTGGCGGGGGCGGCGGTCCACGGCGCCTCCGGGCCGTTGCAGGCGGCCGCGATCACGAGCACCACCGACAGCGACGCGCGGCCGAGCCTCATCGCTTGGCTCCACGCAGTTCGCGCATGCGGAAGAAGCGCATCAGCGGATCGGCGACCGAGCCCGCGGTTGCCACGTCGAGCAAGTCGACGCGCGCGCGACGCGTGACTTCCAGCAGCCGTTGCCGCTCCGCCTGCCAATTGGCGCGCACGCGCGCGCGCACGGCGGCACTAGCGGTGTCGACCAGGAACGTGCGTCCGGTCTCGGGATCGGCGAGGTGCACGAGCCCGACGTTCGGCAGCGCCGCGACGTCGCCATTGGCGCGATCGAGCCCCGCGGCGAACGGATCGCGAATGCGCACCGCGATCACGTCGTGACGCTGGGCCAACAACCGCAACTTCGGCGTGAAGTCATCGCCTAAAAAGTCACTGACGACGAACACGATCGCGCGCCGTCGCTGCACGCGGCCAGCGTAGTCGAGCGCGTTCGCCAAGTCGGTGCGCGCCCCGCTCGTCGGCGGCTCGCAGGCTTCGCGAATCAGCCGCAGCACGTGGTTGCGGCCTTTCTTCGCCGGCACATAGCGCGTCACGCGATCGGTGAACGTGATCAGCCCCGCCTTGTCGTTGTTGCGAGCCGCGGCGAAGGCGACGCAGCCGACAAACAAGGCGGCGGTTGTCGCCGCCGAACGCCGCACTGGCTGGCCCTGCGGACGCGTGCCGAATGCCATCGAGGCCGACATGTCGAGCAAGAACAACACCGTCAGCTCGCGCTCCTCGACGAACTTCTTGACGAACGGTCGCCCCACCCGCGCCGTCACGTTCCAGTCGACCGAGCGCAGTTCGTCGCCTTCCGCAAACTCGCGCACCTCGTCGAACTCGATGCCCGAGCCGCGAAACACAGAGCTGTAGCCACCGGACATCACGTCCGTGACCATGCGGTCGGCGCGCACCTGAATGCGCCGCGCTTCCGCCAGCAGTTCGGGATCGAGTGCCCGGGCCATGACTGTGTCGATTGCCGCTGGTTGAAGGAATGCGGCGACTAGGGCACGCGCACGGTGTCGAACACGGTCTTGAGCACCTGCTCGCTGGTGACGCCTTCGGCCTCGGCTTCATAGGTCGTCAGCACTCGGTGCCGCATCACCATCGTGCCGACCGCCTTGACGTCTTGCGGCGTCACGAACCCGCGACCTTCCAGGAACGCGCGCGCGCGCGACGTCCGCGCCAGCGCCAACGAAGCGCGCGGCGACGCCCCATACAGGATGAATGGCTTGAGCTTGGCCAACCCAACCTGCTCGGGCTCGCGGGTCGCGAACACCAGGTCGACGATGTAGCCCTTGACCTTGTCATCGAGATAGATCGTGTCGAGCAAGGCGCGCATGCGCAGCAGGTCTTGCGGCGTCGTCGCTTGCTTGACCTCCGTCGAGGCGCCGATTCCAGCCATGCGGTCGATGATGCGCAGCTCTTCTTGCTTGGTCGGGTAGCCGACCACCAGCTTGACCATGAAGCGGTCGATCTGCGCCTCGGGCAGCGCGTAGGTGCCTTCTTGCTCGACCGGATTCTGCGTCGCCAGCACCAAGAAAGGATCCGGCAAGCGCCGCGTATCCCCCGCCAACGTCACTTGCCGTTCTTGCATCGCTTCAAGCAAGGCCGACTGCACCTTCGCGGGCGCGCGGTTGATTTCATCGGCCAACACGAAGTTGGCGAAGATCGGCCCTTCCTTGACCTGCCAATCACCGGTCTTCGGGTTGTAGACGTGCGTGCCGACGAGGTCCGCGGGCAGCAAGTCCGGCGTGAACTGGATGCGCCGAAAGTGCCCGCCGATCGAACGCGCGAGCGACGCCACGGCGAGCGACTTGGCGAGCCCGGGCAGGCCTTCGAGCAGCACGTGGCCGTCGGCAAGAAGGGCGATCAAGAGACCGTCGAGCAGGGCGTCCTGGCCGACAATGACCGACTGCAGGGCACTGCGCACAGCCAGCAGGGTCTTGCTCTCGGACTGAATACGTTGGGCGATGGCGACGACGTCGGTCATGCGTGGGAGTGGCCGCGAAAAGCGGCCCCAGACGATACCGATCGCGAAAGACTCCTCAATCGCGCGCTGCCACTCGTGTCGCAAAGCGTTCGCAAATTGCCAGATAGCGAAGGCCAGGAACGGCGGCCGGATCGGTGCAGAATCGCTGCCAGGCGGTGGCCGCATCGGGCGCCAGCAGGCGCTGCGCGTGCGCAAGTTTTGGGGCACCGGCCACTGCCACCGCCGCCAACGCATCGCCGAGCAGCGCCCGTTCGCGGGCAAAGCTCGCAGCCGCCGCTTCGTGGTCGGCCAACGCAGCCGCGCTGCCGATCAGGTCACGCAGGGCCATCACTTCGGCCAGGGCCAGCCCGTGGCGCACTGCGGTAGCGGCTAGGTCCGCCCGGTTCTGCTCGATCGCCAAGAAGGTCGACCGCTGGCGCTGGCCAAAAAACAGCCCGAAGAACACCAGGGCGGCAGCACCAAGCCAAGGCCAGGAGCCGCCGCGCACTCAGCGACCCTGGGCCGATCGTGCCGCGTCGACGAGCAGGCGGTAGCGCGCCGCCACCGCTTCGCGCGCCTCTGCCGACGCCTGCTGGGTCACGGCGCCGAAGTCCGTCTTGGCGACCGTTCGCAAGACCGCAGCCGTCAACGCCCACAGGCGCGGCTGCTTGAGTTCGACCAGCAGACGGGCCAGCTCGCTGACCGGTGCCAGTCCGGCCGTCGCGGCAAAGTGCTCGGCGCGCAACGACGTGCCGACTTCGTTGGCCTTCAAGGCATCGAGCAGCCATTGCCACTGGCTCGCGGCTTGGTGCTGGCGATACCAAGCATCCGCCAAGTCGACCCGATCCTGGGCATCGGCAAACGACAGTCCCGTCGTGCCTTCCAGCAACAACGCGGCCTGCCCAGCCAGCCTTGGGTTGCGCAGCAGATCGAGCAGGTCGGGCACCACCGACGGCTCGTGATAGCCAGCGAGCAACAGCACCAACTGGTCGCGGATCTGCGCATCTTTGACGGCGTCCAACTGACCGCGCAGGGCAGGAATCGCGAACGTGCCCGGCTGCCGCTGCAGGTGCATGCGCGCCAACGTGCCGAGATCTTTGCCATGGCCGACCACGACCAAGTCCGCGAGCACACTGGCCGCGCGGGGGTCGCGCAGGTCGCCGAGACCGCGCATGGCGGCGTCCTTGTCTTCGGGCGCCTGCGACATCAGCGAGCGCTGCAATACCGGGAACGCCAGGTCGCCACCGACGCGGCCCAAAGCCCGCAAGCAATCACGCCGCAGTTGCGGCGGGGTGTCGTCAGTCACAATCGTGTCGATCAGAGGCTTGGCGGCGGCGGCAATCTGCAGATGCCCGCAGGCACCCGCCGCGGCGCGGCGCACGTCGACGTCGGGATCGGCTAGCAATTCGACGAGGCGCGCCGCTGCGCGCTGGTCGCGCACCACCATGATCTCGTCGATGCCGGCCCGACGCACCAGCGGGTTCTCATCGGTGAGCGCACTGAGCACAGCGTCAGGGCCGAGCACCGCGAACACCGCCCGCACCGCCGCTTGCCCGCCGCCCTTGCTGCGCACGGCCAAGTCCACAGCACGGCGCCAGGCGCGATCGCCGCCGACCGAGGCCACCAACTCGAGCAATCGCAAGTCGATCGCTTGCAGTTCGGATAGGCCCGCGAGCACCGTCAAGGCACGTTCGCTGTCGGCGTCCGCCAGCAGTTGCTTGCGATCCGCGTGCGCAACGATTTGGTCGATCGCACGCGTGCGCAGAGCCAGCGACAACGTCGGCCAATTGGCGACCACGCGGTGGGCGAAGCGACGCCCCCGGTCCAGCGACCCGGGGTTGGCGTCGCGCCAGCGCCGCTCCGTGCGCCAGAACGCGCCGCGTTCGGGTTCATCCTGCGGCTGGCGATAGAGCTGCCACGTCTCGTCGTCCAGCTGCCGCTGCAAGAGCGTCACCATCGCGTCGAAGCGCCCATGCGGCGCCATCGGCATCGCCACCTGGGCGCGGCCGGTCGGCAACTGCACCTGCACCGAACGCACGCGCGGCAGCGCCGAATCGCTGCGCATCGCCGCTTCGTCGCCAAAGCCAGCCACGGTCATCTCGTTGACCAACGACTGCATCTGCGCCGCGGTCAGCACGACTTCGGTAGCGCCCACGACCGGCGTCGAATCCGCCAAGCCTTCGGCGATCAGTCGCACATGCCGATCCTCGTGTCGCCACGTGACCACGGCATTGGCAACGTTGCTCGCATCCACCGCCACGCGCGCGCGAACACCCGCGAACCCTGCCTTCTGCTCCTTCCACCAGGCGCGCCACGGCAGCCCGTCACCAAAGGCCAGCCGGCCGGTCCCTCGCAGCAAACGTTCCTCCGCAGGACGTCGCAGCAAGTCGAGGTTGGGCACGAACTGCAGAGGCTGCACGACGTCGAGCAGGGCTTCGACCACGGCCGCATCGCTGACGCCGTCGACGGCAACTCCGGAAAACAACAGGTCCGCCAACGGAATCGCCGCGAGACTGCGCGACAGCAACTCCGGGTCACCCAGCCGCGCCGCCAACCGTGGCGCCGCTGAAGCGGGAAACACCGACTCGGGCAACTGCTGGCCGATTTGCGCCAACGCAAACGCCGCGTACGCAAAGCCACGATCGATCGCGGGCTGCTGCACGATCTGCTGCATCGCCGGCACCGCGGCGGCACCAAGCCCGATGAGCGCGTGGCAGGCCACGCCCGCCAACGCCGAGTCCTTCGACAACAACTCCACCAATCGTTGGGCTGGCGCCTCGCCTGGCAACGCCCGCAGCAAGTCGATGCCGCGCATCTGCAGGTCCAACGACTGCTCGCGCGACAACTGCAGGGCGAACGGCAGATCCTCGGGCGACAGCATCGGCACCAGCACTTCGGCGGCATACCGGCGCACACCGGCGATGCGCCCGCGAATGCACTCTTGCAGCGCCGCTTTGCCCGCGGGCCCCTTGAGTGCCGCCATGGTCTCGACCACTGGCCGCGTGGCTTCCGCCAAGGGGCGCGCCAGCAACTGGAACAACAACTCGTCCGCCACTCGCGGCGAACTCATGCCAAAGCGCCGCGCGACCGGCATCAGGTTGATCATCTCGTTGGCGCGCGCGCTGCGCGCCACTTCCAGAATCAGCGCTTCCATGGCGGGCGCGGCATAGGCCGCCGCCATCTCCTGCAACTTCGCATCGACCGACGCGGGCGGTCCCTGCATGGCGCCGAGGTCGCGGCGGAACCGTTCGACCTCAGTCAGCGGGCGCACCACCGCGGCCGCCGCGGCGGGACCTTCGGCGCGCGGCGGCAACCTGATGTCACCACCTGGAAAGACCTGGGGGAGGGCAAACAGCAAGAGCGTGGCAGCGAGAGTCATTGCGTGGATCCGACGGGGAGGCGGCCTGCCTGGGGCGGGGCAGGGTCGGGGAGAACGGCAGGCGCGGAATGCTAGCGAGCGGTCGGCGGCTTGTCCCCTGCACGGATGCCTCCGTCGGGTCGTTCGCAACCGCCGAGGCAATGGCCGGAGGGGCCTCGCACGGCCCATTGCAGGCTTTGGCTCAAGCCAAGGGCCATCGCCCCCCCGATAGCCTCGACGAGAGATTGCCCAGCATGAAGAAACCCTCGCTCCAAGCCAAACTCGTCCTCTTCAGCATCGTTTGCGGTGTACTGCCGGTCACCGCCCTGGCGATCCTGGCCTTGGTGCAGGGCAGCGCATTGCTGCAGGAAGCCACCGCGACGGCCGAGCAGGGCTTTAGCAAGGACACCGATTCGCGACTCGGCGCGCTGCGTGATTGCATGCGGCAAGCGCTCGAAGAGTACTCGCGCTCGATCGACAACGATGTGTCCCTGCTCGCGGGCTCGCCGCAGACGGCACTCGCACTGCAGCAGTTGACGACCGCCTACGCCGGACACGCCGCCGAGGTGCAAGCCGACGAGGGTCGTGTCGCCGCGCTCCGCGGGGAACTCGGCCAGTACTACACCGGACAATTTGGCGCCGAGTACGGCCGTCAGAACGCCGGTGCCGCCTCGCCCAGTGATCCTTGGCTGGCGCGACTCGACGCCAACGCCGTCGCGCTGCAATACACGTACGTGCAAGCCAACCAGAACCCGCTCGGCAAGAAGCACCTGCTCGATCATCTCGACGGCGACAGCTCGACCTACGGGCGCCTGCACCGCGAATTACAACCTTGGTTTCGCCAACTGGTCGAACGCATCGGCTACTACGACGTCTTCCTGATCAACACCGATGGCACCGTCATCTACACGGTGTTCAAGGAACTCGACTTCGCGACCTCGCTGACCCAGGGCGCGCACGCACAGACCGGTTTGGCCGAAGCGGTGAAGGCCGCAATGGCGGCCCCGCGCGGCACCGTTCGCGTCACCGACTTCCGTCGCTATCCAGCGTCGTACGAGGCGCCAGCCGCGTTCGCCGCCTCGCCAGTGTTCGCTGGCGACACCTTGGTCGGCGCCATCGCCGTGCAACTGCCGCTTGATCGCATCACGCGGGTGATGAGCCAGCGCGCGGGATTGGGCGAAACGGGCGAAGCGTTCCTGGTTGGCGCCGACGGGCTGATGCGCAGCGATTCGCACCAGGACAAGGAACACCGCACGGTGCAAGCGAGCTTCAAGGATGCCGCGAAAGGCACCGTCAGCACCGACGCCACGAAGCGGGCTGGTCAGGGTGAGAATGCGGTCGCGCACTACCTGAACTACGCCGAGAAGGCGGTCATCGGCGCGTTCGCACCCGTCGAATTCTTCGGCCATCGCTGGACGGTTTGCCTCGAACAACAAACCAGCGAGGCTCTGGCCACGGCTACCGCCATTCGCGAAACAGGCGCCCAAAGGCAGTCGAGCTACGTCTGGCTGCTGTCGATCCTGTGGGCGCTGATCAGCTGCGGCGTTGCCACCGCCGGGCAGTGGCTGGCGCGCCGTCTCGCCAAGCCTGCGCGCGAAGGTGCAGACTTGCTGGCGGCCGTCGCCCAGGGCGACCTGAGAGGTCGCACCAAGGTCACCAGCCACGACGAGATTGGCCGCATGGGCGAATCGCTGAATACCGCCCTCGACAACCTGGGCACCTCGATTGGGGTGGCGCAAACCTGCGTGGTTCAGATCGACACCACGACCACGGACTTGCGCCAAACCAGCAAGTCGGTGGCCGACGGCGCCAGCCACACCGCCGCCAGCCTGCAAGAGATGCGCGCGACGATCGCCGAGATCGCCGATTTGAGCATCACGTGCGCCACCAAGGCGCACGACGCCAACGAACTGTCGCAGGCAGCACAGTCGGCTGTGACCAGTGGCCAGTTGGAGACCCAGCGCATGGCGACCGCAATGCGCGAAGCCCAAGAAGCGGCCAACGCCGTCGCCAAGATCATGACCACGATCGATGGCATCGCCTTTCAAACCAACCTGCTCGCCCTCAACGCCGCCGTCGAAGCCGCCCGCGCTGGCGAAGCCGGCAAGGGCTTTGCCGTCGTTGCCGAAGAAGT
>CANEYR010000003.1 GCA_947444055.1 Planctomycetota bacterium | reverse complement strand
CGACCTCCGCGATCGGCAAGCCGGCTCGAAACAGCGTCGCCGCGGCTTCGCGGGCCGCCGAGCGCTTGGGCTGCTCGGCGCCAGTTGGCGGCGACGGTTGTGAAGTGACCACCTCTCGCCGCGGCCGCGTGCCTTCGCTCGCATCCAGGGACAATCCATGCTCGGCGCAATGCCCCGCGATCGCCGCGAGAAAGCGTTCGCCAAACGACTCAAGCTTTTTGTTGCCAACGCCGCGCACCGCCAAGAACGACTCGCGAGTCGACGGCCGCACGCGCACCAATTCGTCGAGGGTCGCATCCGAGAACACCACGAACGGCGGCACGCCCAGTTCGTTGGCGAGACTGCGCCGCAGGGTGCGCAGCGCGTCGAACAGGCCCTGTTCGCCAACGTCAAGATCGCGCGCCTCCGTCGCTCGATCCCCAGGTCCGCTGTCACGCCGGCGCTTGCCACGGGCGCGCAACGTCTGCTTCGGCATGCGCAGCACCGCTTGCTGGGTGCCGCGCAACACCTCCATCGCCTGCGACCCAAGGCTCAACGTCGGGTACTCACCTTCACTGCGCACCAGCAGTTCGCCGTCGATCAGCTGGTCGATGTAGTTGCCGAGCTTGCTGGCCGTGACGTCCTTGCACACACCGAACGTCGGCAAGCGATCGTGGCCGCGCGATAGCACCTTCTCGCCGCGACTGCCGCGCAGCACATCGATCACGTAGCCGCCGCCAAAGCGTTGGCCGGTGCGCGCCACCGCCGACAGAATCTTCTGTGCCAACACGTGGCTGTCGGGCACTTCCTCGAGTTCCTCAAGACACACATCGCACGCACCGCAGTTGAGTTCGTTGTAGGCCTGGCCGAAGTACTCACTGATCGCGCGATGGCGGCAGCGGGCACGACCGGCAAACCGCTGCATCTGGTTGAGCAACGCCAACTGCGCCGCCAACGCCGCCGGGTCGCCGCCGTGCTCGTCCGCACTTCGCTCCATCACCGACCGCCACTTGGCGCCGTCCCCTGCCGAGTAGAGCAGCAAGCATTCGGCCGGCAACCCATCGCGCCCCGCGCGCCCCGTCTCCTGTTGGTAGGCCTCAAGGCTCTTGGGCATGCCCGCATGCACCACCAGTCGAACGTCGCTGCGATCGATGCCCATGCCAAAGGCGACGGTGGCGACGATGACGTTCAATCGTTCGGCGCGAAAGTCCGCTGACAGCCGCGTGCGTTGCGCCGCCCCCAAGCCGGCGTGGTAGGCCTGCGCGGCAATGCCCTGTTGCTGCAACGCACTCGCCAACGCTTCGGTGTCCTTGCGCGAAATGCAGTAGACGATGGAGGCCGCATCGGGATGCCGCGCGATCGCGGCAGCCACCTGCACCTCAAGATCCTGGCGCGGCAGCACGCGGTACGTGAGTTCTGGCCGATCGAAGATGCCGACCAGCAACGCCGGCTCGCGCAGGTGCAGTTGCGCCTGGATGTCTTCGCGCACACGCGGCGTCGCCGTTGCCGTGAACGCGTGGAACGGCACGCCGGGGAAGCGTGCGCGCAGCTCAAAGAGGCGGCGGTACTCGGGGCGAAAGTCGTGCCCCCACTGGCTGATGCAGTGCGCCTCATCGATCGCGAACGCCGCGATGTCGCGGGTGTCGAGGTAACGCAAGAAGTCGTCTTGGAACAGCCGCTCGGGCGCGACGAACAACAGGCGCAGCGAGCCATTCGCCGCCATGGCGCGCAGTTCGCCCCGCGCCGCCGCGTTCAGGTTGCTGTGCACAGCCGCCGCCGGCACGCCGAGCAAGCGCAGGCCATCGACTTGGTCTTGCATCAACGCGATCAACGGCGACACCACGATCACCAGCCGATCGACCACGAGCGCTGGCAACTGGTAACACAGCGACTTGCCGCCGCCCGTCGGCATCACCACCAACGCATCGCGCCCGTCGAGGGCGGCATCGATCGCTTCGCGCTGCATCGGTCGCAGGGTCGAGAAGCCAAACCACCGCTGCAGCGCGTCGGTGATCGCGGTCGTGCGTTGGTCGCTGTCGGCTGGCAGGGTCACGGCGCGTATTCGTAGCGCTTCGGCGACTCGGTTACTGCTTCCCCGTCCCGGCGCCACGCCGACGGTTCGTACAGCACGACGCAGATGGTGTGGCGCCAAGACCTCGGTCGCCACGCGGCGATGACGCCCGTCGCGCATCCAGGTCCCTCGCCAGCACCGACCGCTGCGATCGGGAAGCACTGACCCAACGTTCTCCCGTCAGAGGAACGCGCGCAGCCGCGTGCACCGCAGAGCCGCGGCCATCGCCATCGATCCACCGATAACGCCTGCGAACCCCACCGGCGTGCTGACCTGCCATCCGGTGGTCATCACCAGCCAAGCGATCCCCATGTGCACGAACGGGTGGAACAGGTAGACGCCGAACGCCGTCGCCGTCACGGCCGTTGCCCATCGACCCGCGAACCACGGCAGCGTCCACGCCACGGCAACCAGCGGCGCCGCGATCACGTACTGCACGACGGTCGCTTGCAGTCCGGCGACTGCCAGCACCGCGCAAAACAATGCAATCGTCAGTGCCAGGCACGCCAGCGGCCGCACACCATCCCGAGCCCCAAGTGGCACCGTGGCGACCGCCATGCCGAAGAAGACCCCCGGCAACACGACCAGCCACTGCGCCAATGGCATCGGCCATTCCCACTGCAGCAGCCACTCCGCCCCGACCAGCGAAGCACAACCAACCGCACCCCACATTCGCAGCGAGCCCTGCGCCGCGTGCGCGCCGCGCCCCGCCAGCGCGCGGCCAATCGCCATCGACGCGATCGCCGCGAACGGCAGGAACCACAAGTGTGCGTAGGTGCCAATGAGCAGCATGTTCCACTGCCACCACGACCACATCGGCGCGCCGACTAGCTGTGCCATGTAGCACTGGGGCGCCACGTAGAACGCCGACCAAACCAGCCACGGCAACAGCAAGCGCCGCCACCGACCACGGCAATACTCTTGCCACGATCGCCCGCGCGCCGAGCGCACCGCCATCGCTGCCATCAGCATCGTGAACACCGGCAGACCCGCGTAGCCAATGTGCTCGCCCGGCAAGTGCAAGTGGAACGTGACGATGCCAAAGGCCGCGAGCAACCGCAGCCAGCTGATCCCGGCCCGTTGCGGAGCGTCTGGGTGTCGGGCCACGGACGTAGAGGACACGTTCATTCGGCCAGGTAGACGGGCTTGTTGTTGCGGCGCGCGTAGAGACGAGTGAACGGTTCTGCCACGACGCCGCGTTCGTCGACCAACACCGCGGGCCGCGCGGCGCCGCGGTACGACGTCGACCACGCCGACTGCACCGCTTCGCCAAACACCCGCGCGGCCGTCGCCCCCGCCAGGAAGTCGTAGCTCGCCAACGCCTCCGATGCCGACAGCGAACGCAACGAACGCGCCGCATTGAACCGCACCACGTAGTACGGATCGTCGAGCAGGCGCGCGAGGAACGGCGCCATCCAATCCGTTCCCGCCGTTTGCTGCGCCGGCTGCCAACCGAACGACCACGCCGCCAACATGCGCTGCCCGGCATCGCCCGCGAGCAACCACTGCATCGATGCCGCGATCGTCTGCTGCTCGGCATCGAGCGCCGGCGCCGCGATGCCCCACTTCGTCTGCAAGTGCTCGGCAGTCCACGCCAACGTGCGATCGAGATGGCACTGGTTGCACGCGTTCGGCCGTCCGGTCGCCAGTTCGCTCTGCACACTCGGACTGGTGATCTGGTGGCTGCGCGAGGCCTTCATCAGCCCCACCACTGTGTGGCTCATGTGGCAGTCGTAGCAGTTGCTGCCGATCGAGTCGGGCCCGTGGTGCGTATGCGCCGCGAGCCCAGCCGGCGTCGCCATCTGTGCGTGGCATTGGGTGCACGCCGCGTTGCCCCGCATGCCGGGACGCAACTGGTCGTCGCGCCACGCCGCCGCCTCGCCGTCTTTGCCGTGATGCATCGCATGGCACGACGTGCAGTCCATTTGCCGCTGCACATCGCCGTGCGTGTAACACGGCGATTGCCGCAAGCCGCTGAACTCGCGGCCCGCCAACCGCACTTGCCCATCGGGCCAAAACGAACTCGCGAAGAACGCTGGGTTCTTCTGCAGCTCACGCCGCAATTCCACGGCTTCGCCATCTTGCGCCCCGATCACCAAGTGCGACGCGTGCAGGTCGCCACCGGGACGGAACGGCGAGCCGCTCTCCCGCCATGACTCGAAGTGCGCCTGCCGCAAGATGGACACCGCGTGGCATTGGCCACACACCTGCGCGGACCGCACCGGCAACTGGGTGTCGGGATTGACCGTCGTCGCATCGCTCGCGGCCATTCGATGCGCATAGCGCCGCAGAGGATTCTGGTTGGCGGCGACATGCTTGCCGCCCGGACCGTGGCACGCCTCGCAGGCAATCCCGAGTTCGCCCACGTGCGTGTCGTTGCGATCGATGTCGAGCCGCGGTCGCGTCTGCGTCGCGTGGCACATCGAGCAACTCTGGCTCCAAGCGCCGGGCTCCGGTGGATCGCGCACCTCTGGCGGCAACACGAACACCGCGGTCAACGGCAGCCAAAGCCGTTCCTCTAGCTTGAAGCACATCGGCACCGGCGCCAGTTCTCGCTGGTTGCCAGTCGAGTACCAAAGCACCTGCAAGTGATGCGATCCGGTCAATTGCTCAACCGGGCGCTCGACGTGGCCTGGCTGGCGCCCCCCACGTTCGAACGTCACCCACAGCGTCTCGCCGCGCCACTCAAGCACGACCGGCTGGCCAAACCAATCTAGCTGCAAGCGCTCGAACTGCGGCACCAGCGAGGCCCGCGACGCCACCTGCGTCATCGAGCGATGGAACGACTCGTGCCACGACGCGTGCTCGGCGGGATGGCAGGAGCGACACGTGCCCGAACCGACGTAGCCATCGGTCGGTTCGACCAACGGCCGCGAACTCGGCGGGGCTTGGTCCCCACGGCGAAACCCCAACGCCACTACGAAGAGGACGACGGCGGCAAGTGCGATGCGAAGCGCCAGCATGCGGGGCGGGCAATGTAGCGCGCGACGGCTCCCGCGCACTCACGCTGCGGTCCCTTTGCTTTGCCGTGCAAAGCGGTTACCCTTCCCGGCATGGTCGACACGCCCGCGAAGGAATCCCTGCTCGCCACGCTCGATCGCGTTCTTCGCGGCACCTTCCTCAAACCCGCGCAACTGACGAGAGGCTGCATCGACGCGCCGGTGCCGCGCCTGATCTGGCTCGGCCTCTTGCTCGGCGGCCTCTACGGCATTGGTCTCGGCAGCTACTCGCTGTTCGGCGGCGCCGACCAAGCCTTCCTGCAAGTGCTGGCCTGTGCGTGCAAGGTGCCGCTGCTGTTTCTGCTGACGCTGCTCGTGACCTTCCCATCGCTCTACGTGTTCGCCGCCCTGCAGCGCCTACCGCTCGACTTCCGCAGCACGCTGCGCCTGTTGTTGTTGGCGATCCTGGTGCATCTCGCGGTGCTCGCAAGCTTGGCGCCGGTGTTCGCCTTCTTCGCCGCCAGCACGAAGAGCTATGCGTTCATGCTGCTGCTGAACGTCGCGTTCTTCGCCGTCGGTGGCCTGCTCGGCTTCATGGTGCTGCGACGCGCCACGCACAGCATGTTCGCACATGCCGAAGCAACGCTGCCCCCGTTTCCCGGCGACCAACCGGAAATGCAGGGACCGCCATCGCTGCAAATCCCGCGCTCGCCGCGCCATGGCGAACAAGCGCGGCGCGTGCTGCGGGTGTGGTGCCTCGTCTACGGCGTCGTGGGTGCGCAGATGGGCTGGTTGCTGCGGCCGTTCCTTGGCGCCCCCGACCTCGCCTTCACGTTGTTTCGGCCGCGTGAGGACAACGTGTTCGTTGGCGTGATGCGCGCGATCGCCAGCTTGCTCGGCCGATGATCGCACAAGCAGCAGAACGGCTGTTGCGCGGCGACACCGACGTCACGCCGAGTCGGCGCGATTGCCTCGTGCTCGGGCTCACTGGCAGCGGCGTGCTTGGACTGGCTCTCGGGGCAACCTCGGGCGAACCCGCGATGGCCGTGTTTGCTGGCATCAAGGTGCCGCTGCTGCTGGCCCTGACCACCGTGCTGTGCTTGCCGAGTTTCTTCGTCGTCAACACAGTGCTCGGTCTGCGCGATGACTTCCCCGCTGCATGCCGCGGACTGCTTGCCGCGCAAGCCGTGCTTGGCCTCGCCCTTGGCGCCCTGGCCCCAGGGGTCGTCTGGATGTCGCTGACGGTGATGGACCCGTACGCACTGACGCTGCTCGATGGCCTCGTGTTCGCGCTGGCGACGTGGGCAGCACAGCAAGTGCTGTCGCGCCACTACCGACCGCTGATCGCGCGCGACCCTCGGCACCGACTGGCCCTGCGCGGTTGGCTCGTGCTCTACGTGTTTGCCGCCGTGCAGCTCGCTTGGGTGCTGCGGCCGTTTCGCGGCACCGAGGGCTTTGCGGTGCAGTTCTTGCGGCCCGAAGCGCTTGAGCAAAACGCGTATCTGGTGTTGCTCGAACACTTGGTCAGGCTGTTTCGGTAGCTAGCGACGGCGTCGCGCCGACCCAACGGCACCCGAGCGATTGATGGCAGCCGCGGCCCAACTTCTCTCGTGACCAGCACGCCCCTCGATTCGACAAGAAACTGCCGCCCCCGCGCGATCCTGCCCGCCCCGCCTTCCCCGCACGCCCGCGACCGGCCAAGATGCCTCGCATGGCCGCCGCGGCAAGCCAACCAGACCGGCGACTCGACCAGCTCTATCCGCCCTTAGCCCCCGCCCTTCACGCCTGGGCCTGCACTCGACTCAGCAGCGGCGACCGCGCCCACGTGGCGCCAGAGGATCTGACCCAAGAGGTCTGGCTGCGCGCGCTGCAAATCTTCGATCGGTTCGACTCGACGCATTCCACCTTCCGCGCCTGGCTGTTCACCGTGGCGAAGAACGTGCTGCTCGAAGTGCGCCGACGGCTGCAACGGGTCCGGCCGGAGCAGGGCGCGCACGGCAGCACCACGCGCCTGTTCGCCCTCGACCAAGTGCCGCTCGAGATCACCACCATCAGCCGACGACTGACCAAGAACGAGGACGTGCAGCGCTTCGTCGCGCGCCTGCATGAACTCGATCCAGTCGACCTGCAAACGGTGCTGCACTGCGGCCTCGAAGGCATGCCACTCGCGGAAGCCGCGGTTCGACTCGGCGAAGGTGCCCCCACCACCGCGAAGCGTTGGCAACGTCTGCGCGCCAGCATGCAAACCTGGGCCGCACCGCTCGGACTGCTCGCCGACGATTGACGGCGCACCTCACGAACAGCAACCCGCCCGCAGCAAGTTCCCGCGAGGCGCCGCGACGTTTTGCCGAGATTTCTGCACGAATTGCACCTCGCCAATCCACTTGCACGGAGGCAACCGTGCAATCACCCCATGACCGACTGTTCCACTTCGTCTTTCGCCACCCCGCGCATGCCGTGGGATGGGTGAGGTCCGTACTGCCGACTCGCCTGGCTCGCAAGGTCGACTGGAGCACCTTCGCCCGCGCCAACGAACGCTTGCCCGGCCTGCGCCTGCGCTCGCACATCGCCGACCTCGTCTTCGTCGCCAACCTGATCAACAGCGACGCCATCGTCATCTTTGTCATCGAGCACAAGAGCGGTCAGGACCCACGGCTGACTGCCCAAGTTCTGCGCTACGTCGTGCACATCCGCCACGTCATGCGGCGCGCGGACGGCAGCCATGACCCGCTCATCGTGCCGATCGTGCTCTACCACGGCGCCGCGCCCCTGGACCTGCAGCCACCTGCCACGGACCTGGACCCGGACACGGCGGCTGCGTTTGCCGCCTACGAGCCGCAACTCAAACTGCTGGTCGACGACCTACCCCAAAGCAGCGAGTTCGAACTTCGCCGCCCTGACTTCACGGCCTTTGCCCAACTCACCCACCTCTGCCTCAAGTCGCTGTCCCGCTTCACCGTCGACGAAGTGCTCGCCGCCATCGACCGGTGGGGCGATCTGCTGCGCCATGTCGAGGCGGAGGTCGGCCCCGTATTGCCCATAGACGCACTCGACGCCATCGGCTGGTATCTTCTCGACACGACCGACATCACCGAGGAGCAACTGCACATGGCCTTTGCCAACCACCTCAAACAAACCGAAGGCTCGCGAATGACTACCGGACAAAAACTGCGTCTCGAAGGACGCATCCAAGGCCGCGCTGAAGGGCGCACAGAAGGGCGCACGGAAGGGCGCACGGAAGGCCGCGTGGAAGGGCTCATCCGTCAGCTGCAGAAGCGCTTCGGCCCGCTGCCCGCGGACTCGATGCAGCGCCTGAAGTCGGCCACCCTGCCCGAACTCGACCTCTGGACCGATCGCATCCTCGACGCCAAGAGTCTCGCCGAAGTGTTCGCCGTCTGATCGACGACGGCGGCAGGTTGATGGGAAAGGAAAGCTCCTCGCGTTCGCCGCACCGACGATCGGAAGTCAGAGCTGACGTTTAGGAGCAGCCGTGGAGCGTGAACCCGAGGTTGAACCACTGTTCGGGAATGGGGAACTGAGGGAAGCCCGATTGCGAGGAGGCGAGCAGAATCCCCGGCGCCGAAGTGGGAGTGTTCGTCGCGGTGATGCCGAAGGTCGCCAGGCCCGCCGTAGGGTCGGCGTTCGCACTCAATGGGATGTGACCGCGGCATCCAGGGGTGCCGATGCCGATCGGCCACACCTGCGGCACCGCGTGTGGGAGCACCGCCGTCAACAAAAACCCCGTGCCTGCACTGGTCGTTTGCGTCGCGAGCAAGACGACGTCGAGTCGGCCGTCCTGGTTGGCATCCACGACGAACGGCTCGTGCCACTGCGACATCCCGAACCCGGTTGCACTGACGAGGAACGTCCCGCCTGGCTGCTGCAGTTGGAGCACGAGCGCGGTTCCCACCAAGCTCATGATGTCCGGCCGCCCGTCGCCGTTGAAGTCGCCGGTCGCGCGCGCAACGCCGACCGATTTGCCTACCGGACGCACCGCCTCCACCTGCGGCACGATCCACCGCCGCATGGACCTAACGCGGAGAATCCGCAACCGAAGGCGGTCGGCGCGCAGCGCCGGACGCCGAGGTGGCGGCTGCGCGAAGAGCTGCAGCGCCGAGAACTGTCGCGTGCCGCGACAGTTCTCGGCGCTGACGGCTCAACGCGCGCGCAAACTGGCTCGCTCATGCCAGGGACGGAAGCGCAGCGCCACCGCCAACGGATCCACCGGCCAGATGCGCACATCACCATTCGCATCCGCCGTCACAATCTGGCTGCCGTCCGGGCTGAAGCCGGCATCGACCAGGGAACAGGGAGCGGCGTGGATCACGCTGATCAGCTGGTTGCGACTGAGATCGAACACCGCAACCGTGCCGTCTTTGCTGGCCGTCAACGCCAGCACTCCACCTGGCTGACGTTCGAACGCAACCACTAGGTTCGAGTGATACGCCGCCGCGGCATGCACCGCCGTCAGGCCGGGAGCGTCGCAGTGAAAGACCCGCCCGCTCCACTGGGCCGCGAAGAACAGCTGCGCGCCGTCGGGACTCAGCACGAGACGCCCCGGCGTCGGACCAACGAACAGCTCCCGCACGGCAAACCCCGCAGCAAGGTCGATGCGGCGCAGGTGCTGGTCTTCACATGCCACGTAGAGATGCTGACCATCGGGGGCAAACACCAGGTCAAACACGCGTTCGCGTTCGCCGATCAGCCCTTCTGGCCACTGCCACCGTGGATTCAGAACCCGTCCCGTGTCGAGGTCGACGATACAGAACGATCGGTCGCGGCCACCGGTCGCGAGCCACGGCCGCTGCGGGTTGAGTGTGCCGCGAACAATCGGCCCGTCGTGGCACTTGATCGTGTGCAGTGGCAAGCCGGTCTTCGCGTCGTGCACGCGCACGGCGCCGTCGCGGCCGGCGAGCACGATGCGCCCATCCGCGAGAAACCAGCCGTCGACCGCCGGCGTCTCGCCCAACGGGCGCAGGATGCTGTGTTCGTTGGCCAACTGGACCGGCGCATCCTGGGCCAACAGCAGGATGTGCTCGCCCGACGGCGAATAGCGCGCGGCCCGCAGCGGCACGGCGGCGTGCAGAGTCGAATGCACGACACCGCGAGCGACGTCCCAGATGCGCGCTTCGCCATCGGCCCCAGCGGCCAGCACGCGGCTGCCATCCGGCGAGAACTCGGCGCTGGCCACCTGCCCTTTGCCGCTGCGAAACACTGGCAGGAACGGGCGCTCCGTTGCATACCACGACTGCACTGCCCCGCCGACCGTGTAGAGCCTGCTGCCAGAGTGGTTCCAGCAGAGCCCGCGCGAACGCGTGAGCACGCCCTGAAACGTACGTTCGTGTTGCCACGTATTCGTGTCGTAGATGCGCGCCGTATCGTCCCAGGCGATCACCGCGAGTCGCGTTCCATCGTCCGAGAACTCGCCGCGGAAAACCGAGCGGTCGTGGAAGTTGGCGTGGCTGGCGACGCACGCAAGCGTTTGCACATCGTGCACGTTGAGCCCTGCTGCCGAGGCGAGCACGATCTGCGCGTCGCCGGGCGCGAAGGCGACCCAATGCACCGGACTGGCATTGGTCACCGTTGCCACCACCTTGCCAATGCTGGCATCGCACAGATCCACCATGCCGACCACGTTGGCGGCATCGAGTGATGCTTCGACGGGACTTTCCTCTTCGCGCGCGATGGCGATTCGCGAGCCATCGTGACTCCAACTCAGCCAGTGCATCCGTTCGGGGTATGGCCCGATCGTGTGCAGCAAGCGGCCGCTGGCGACGTCGAAAATGCGGACCGTCTTGTCGCCAGGGCGGCTGCGAGTGTGATTGCCGCCCAGGGTTGCCAGTCGCTTGCCGGCCGGATCGAACGCCGCGAAGGAGACGCCGCCGTCATGGCCGAGGCACCGCACGGGCTCGCCCCCGGCAACATCGAACACCGCAACCAGCCCGTCGCTGCCGCAGCTGGCGACGAGCTGTCGATCGGGTGCCACGGCAATGTGCGTAATCGCCACGTCGCCAATCGGCGCCGGCGCGTGCAAAGGCCAGGCGCGTCGGCACTCGCTGGTGGCCAAGTCAAAGCACCGCACGACGCCATCCGCACCGCCCGTCCACAGCGCATCTTCTGCCCCCAAGGCCACAGTGGTCCAACCGTTCGCCGCATGACGGATCGAGCGAGCGACCTTGCCGGTGACGACATCGACAACTTGGACCTCGCCGGTGTCGAGACCACACACCAGATACCGATCGTCGCGAGTGACCTCGATCCACTGCGAGGTCATGCCCACCGACGCCCCGACCGGGAACAACATCGCGTGCTCTTCCCAACAGGCGGCGAGAGCTTGGTAGAGCACGTCGTTGATCTCAGGGTCATGTCCGGCCAGAGCGGCCTCGGTCACCGTCCACAGCGCCTGCCCCGGCTGCTCAGCGACGACTTGCTGGGCTAGATGCGCCTGACGAAGCGTTTGCAGTCGCGCCCGTTCGCGCGCGAGCTGAGCAAGCAGAACGAGCGCCACGAGCAAGCCCGCCGCCAACAACCCGATGCTGGTGGCCATGACGGGATGCCGCGCCAACACCCGCCGCAGTCGAATCATTCGGCTGATCGGGGTCGCGACGATCGGCTCACCGGCGTGCACCCGCCGCAAGTCTTCGGCGAACGCCGCCGCGGTGGCGTAGCGACGCACAGGATCCCGTTCCATCGCGGTAGCGATCACCAGCGCCAGATCGGACGCACAGGCGGACAGTCGCTGATCGAGCCTCATCGCGTCGCCGGTTTCGATCGCACGGCGCATCTCGGCATGCGTGACCCCAACGAACGGCCGCTCGCCGGCCAGCGTCTCGTACATCGTCACCGCCAAGGCGTAGACATCGACGCGGTGGTCCGACGCGCGACCGCCCAACATCTCGGGAGCCATGTAGGGCAGCGTGCCGAACATGTCGCCCGATTGCGTCAGCGCCGCCGACGTCGAGCCGAGGTCGTGCGCGAAGCCGAAGTCGAGCAGCACCGGCGCCCCGCTTGGCGTGCGCATCAGGTTCCCCGGCTTGATGTCGCGATGCACGATGCCCAGTTCATGGGCAGCATGCAGCGCCAGCGCTGCCTCGCGGAAGAACTGCAGCCACGGCGCGATCTCCGTGCGGTGCCTCGGCCCAGGCATCGCCGTCAGCACCGTTGCCAACGTCTCGCCAGCGATGAACTGCATCGCCAAGTAGGGACGTGGGCCCTCAAGTTCGGCTTCGTAGATCGTGCAGATGCCACGGTGCGCGAGCCGCGCCAACATCTTGGCTTCCCGACGCAATCGCTCCACGCGCGCCAACGGCGTCGAAGCCGCCGCGACCGACAGCACCTTCAGCGCCACCGAACGCACTAGGCGCGTGTCCTCGGCCAACCAGACTTCCCCTTGGCCGCCTTGTCCCAACAGCCGGATTCTGCGGTAAGGACCGAACCGCTCCGCCGCCTCGTCCGGTGGCAGACGCGCGGAGGGTGTCGGCGACGGCTCGACCTGCACTAGATACTCGCGAGCAATCGCGCGTTCAAAGCCAGGGAAGCGCTGCAAGTACTCATGCAGGGAACGCGACTGCCCCTGCTTGCGATCGGCGCGCCACAGCTCGACGAAGTCCCCGACGGCGGCGGCCTCAGCGAGTTCGTCCGGCTCTTCACGTTCCTGAGGCATCAAGCCCGAACAGTAGCGCCGACCATTTCGAACTGCAGGTCGACGCGACGCTGGCTGCCATCGAGCGCATGCCGCAACAGGACTTGGCTCGCCAGGGACGGCGCCGTCAGCGCGGTGACGCGCAGCCACAGCGGTCGCCTGATGCCGCGGATCGACAGCACATTGCTCCCTGCACGCGGTTCGAGGCGAGCCGTGAACCCACCGTGCGACACCGATGTCACGGGCGCGCCATTGCGCAGCACACGCACGCCGTTTGACCAGAGCCATCGCCGCGACGCGACGAGCAGCCCGCCTCGAGGATGCAATCGCTCGTTGTCGTCGAAGAGCTCTGGTGAATCCGAAAGCGACAGCCACACTTCGCCCGGCGCTGGCAGCTGCAAGCAGCCGTTGCGAGCGAAGAAACGCGCCTGTTCGGGAGTGATCATGGGGTTCTTCAAACCGTGGGGTTGCGGCGGCACCGCCCATGCCAAGAGCGAGCAGAGCCTAACGCCACGGCCTCGGCTGACGACGGCCGCGCCGTCACGACCGCAATCATGTGCCGCCGCAAACGGCACGAACGGTCCGCGCTGGCTAGACTCTCGCCCCGGAAGCACCGCACCCTGCCAACCCCACGACTCGCTTCCATCCTCACTGCGTGAAGAATCCCCTGCTCGCTCTCGTCTCGGCGCTCGGCCTCGCCGCCGCCGCCTCCGCTCAATACGCCTACACCCAACAAGTCGGGCTCGTCACCGGTCCGGTGGTGATGACCGAAGGCTGCATCCTGGTCGACGTCGATGGCGACACCGACCTCGATGTCGTGTTCGCCAACGGCTACGTGCTGTCGACGTCGGGCTCCGCGATCCAGCCGACGATCCTCATCAACAAGATCAACCTGAGCCTCGGCCTCGTCGACGAGACCGCAACCCGGCTGCCGACGCTCGCCATCAAGGGCACCTTGGTGATCGCGTTCGACATCGAAGGCGACGGCGACAAGGATCTGCTGTTCTCGTGCAACGGCCCAAGCCAGCAGCGCCTCTACGTCAACAACGGCAGCGGCGTGTTCACCGATGAAAGCGTGGCGCGGCTTGGCGTGCTCAGCCTCGCCGTCGCTGGCTGCGCATTTGCCGACGTCGACCAAGACGGCGACCTCGACCTGTTCCTCAACGACGAACTGACGAACGGCCAGCTCAAGCTCTTCCGCAACAACGGCCTCGGCTTTTTCACCAACGTCACCGCCACCCACGTCGTCGCTGCCCCCAAGAGCAACCAGCAGGACGTCGTCGTCTGCGACATCGACAACGACCTCGACCTCGATGTGATCAACATCGGCAAGTCCTCTGGCCAGCAGATCTACTTCAACAACGGCACCGGCCACTTCCCGACCGTCAACACGGCCTTGTTGCCCGCGGGAACGGGACTCACCTACGAAGCGGAAGCGGCCGACCTCGACCACGACGGCGACCTCGATCTCACCATGCTGTCCGTGTCCGGCCTCACGGACACCGTGCTGCGCAACAACCTGGTGCCGTCTGGCACGCTGTCGTTCACGAGCCTGACCGCGGCGCTGACTGGCGGCAACGGCGACGACGACAACGAATGGGTGTTTGTCGACGCCAACAACGACGGCTGGCTCGACATCGTCAATGGCTCGCTGCAATCGAGCGGCGAGAAGCTCTACATCAACAACGGGGCGTTTTCGTTCGCACGCCAAGTCGGCGTCGCCGGTTTTTCACCGCTGATCGACAGCACGCTCGACGTCGCCGTCGGCGACCTCAACGGCGATGGCGTCTTCGACATGGTGACCGCCCAAGGGGAATCGGGCTCGTTCCTGAATCGCGCGTACTACGGCACCGGCCCGGCCGACACGCAACCGCCGCGCTTCGTGCGAGTCGAACAACTGCCGGCGGTTTCGACCAACCCGAACGGCCCGTGGACGGTGCGCGCCGTGCTGCAAGACTCGGCGGTTGATGACGGCGAGACGTCGGTGGCGACGGCGACGATGAACTGGTCCGTCACGCACTTGGGCGGCACGACCACAGGCAGCACGCCGATGCAGTTCCTCGGTGGCCTGTTCTTCCGCGCCAACTTCACGCCGCCGCCGGGCGTCATCATGAACGGCGCCAACGTCAGCTTCTCGCTGACCGCGATCGACACCCGCGGCAACAGCGCGACGACGCCGACGCAAGCCTTCACGGTCTGTGGCCTGCAGAGCTACGCGCTCGGCCTCGGCGGCAGCAACTCATCGCTGCTGGCGGCCACGGGCTCGACCAGTGCGGGCGGCGTGTCGACGTTCGCATGGAGTGCGGCCGGACCGTCGACCGCCGGGCTCTTGGTGTTGTCGCTGGCGCGCGCCAGCGTCGTCTACCCGCAAGGCATCGTGGTCGTCGACCCCGGCTTGCTCGTGGCCTTCGTGCCCATCAGCACGGACGCGGCCGGCACCGGCCTGCTTGGCGTTCCCATTCCCATTGCCCCCCCGCTGGTCGGCCTGCGCGTCGCCTTCCAAGGCCTATTCGATGTGCCGTTCAGTCTGTCGAACGGGGTCGACCTCGTGATCTGCCCCTGATTGCAGACACCAGACTGGCAGACACCGCCTCGCTCCTCAGCGGGCGCTGTTCGCGGCCAAGTCGTGCGATCGTTGGGAAGGCACCCTGCCAACACGCTCGCGGTAGGGCGACCGAATGGCGACGCTGATCTGGCCGAGCAAGACGTAGTCCCCTTCGTCGATTGCCTCCACCATCTTCATCATGATGCGGGCGTCGGCCCGATCCCCGTGCGCGTGGGCGTCGCACGCGAGCAGCCAAAGAGTTCGTTGAAAGGGTGTTTGGTGCACGGGCAGTGGGTGGCAGGCGAGTTGTGTGGCGCCTTCCACTGGCTGAACTACCGCACACCCCGAATTCTCTCCCGCGATACAGACTCGGGACAGTCCGCGGTGTCAGCGCGCCCCTTCCACCGAACGGCTGAGGAACGCATCGTCCTGCACGACCAGGAGCACGAGGTCGGCGAGAGTGACCCGCCCCCCTTGCAGCCGCTCGCCAACCGCGTGGGCCAGGCGCAGGTGATCGACCGGACGCAAGTCGCGCCCGAGTGCATAGACGAACAGCTTCTGGGCGAGCGTCTGCACAAACGCGGCGTCGGCGCGCAAGGTCGCCTTCAGGGACGGCAGCCCCAGCAACAAGGTGCCATCCGGTAGCTGGCCACTGCAATCGATCACGCCGCCCGCGTCGGCTTCGCGATGGCGACCAATGGCGTCGTAGCGTTCGAGCGTGAACCCCAGCGCATCCATGCGCACATGGCAGGCGGCGCACGCGGCGCGTTCGCGGTGCTGCCCCAACTGCTCGCGGAACGACTTGCTGCTGTCGACGCGCCCTTCATTGGCCAGCGAATCGTTGCCCGGCGGCGGCGGCGGCGGCGCCTGCCCAAGCAGGTTCTCAAGGATCCACTTGCCGCGCTTCACCGGGGAAGTGCGCGTCGGGTTGGAGGTCACAGCGAGCACGCTCGCATGGCCAAGCACACCGCCACGTTCGCGATGGCTTGGCGGCAACTCGATGCGCGAGAACCCAGGCGTCGGCGGCGCGGGCAATCCATAGAACGCCGCCAAGCGCGCATCGACGTGGGTGAAGTCACAGTCGAGCAGTTCGCGCACGTCGCGGCGTTCGCGCAGCACCGCGAGGAAGAGCAATTCGGTCTCGCGCCGCATCGACGCGCGCAGTTCGTCGTCGAAGCCGGGGAACCGCGCTGGGTCCGGCGTGCGATCGCCGAGGCTGCGCAACTCGAGCCACATCGCCGCGAACTCCGACGCCAAGCGATCGGCGCGCGGGTCGGCGAGCAAACGTTCAACCTCCGGCAGCAGCGTCGAGCGTTCGCCGAGCTTGCCGCGGCGCGCCAGTTCGAGCAGCCGATCGTCGGGCGCACTCGCCCACAAGAAGAACGACAAGCGCGTCGCCAGCGCCCAGCCTGACAGCGGCACGACGCTGCCGGTGGTCGCCCCCGCCGTCAGCATTTCGCCGCGAAACAAGAAGTGCGGCGACGCCAAGGCCGCTTGCAACACCAGCCGCTGCGCCAAAACTAGGCGCTCGCCCGCGCGCAGCAACACTTGGCCAGCCTTCGTCAGTCGCGCCACTTCGTCATCGCTCGGCGGCCGTCGCCACAGCTTCGCCAACAGGGCGACCGTGAACGCGCGCAGCTTGGTCGCGTCGTCACCGCGCGTCGGCAACCCCGCCTGCAGCCAACGCTGTTCCATCGGCACCGGCCGCGCATCGAGCGGCCCGATCACCACCAACGCATCGATCCACAAGTTGCGATCGCGGCGAGTCGGGTCGGGGTTCTCCGGCGCATAAAAGTCGTTGAGGAAGGTCAGCTCGAAGCGACGGCGGCCTGCCAGCAGCGGCGCCGTCAGTTCGAAGGGCAGCAGACGACGTTCCTCGACATCGAACGTGTCGAGCCCGCGCCCATCGAGCTGCAACCCCATCTTGGCCGGCTCGTCGCCCGCCTGATCGGCGCCTGCGAGAATGCGCAGGCGATAGACGCCATCGCGCGGCAAATGCACTTCCTGCAGCAACGTGCCGCGCGTGTTGAGGTGTGCCAGTTCGTCGTAGCGACCAACCGACGGCCCCTCCGTCAGCTCCATCGCCTCCGCTTCGAAGCGCCGCTGCGTTGGCTGGGTTGGGTCCTCGCCGTGCAACACCAAGGCCGCGACCTCACCGGCCGCCGCCAAGTAGGTCTCCAGGTGGAGGGTCGAAAACGTCAAGGCATCGCCGATTGTGTCGAAGCCATAGCCGAGGTCGTCGACTGGGAACGAAGCCGTCGACAGCTCGAGCCCAAACAAGTCGCGCATGCAGTTGGCCCACTGCGAACGGCTCAGTCGCCGCACCGTGACGCGCCCGGGATTGATCGGCAGCGCTGGCACTTCGGCGCGCAGCTTCGCCGCGATCGCCGCGACGAACGCGGTGCGCTCCGCAGGCGCCGGCAAGTCGGCATCCGGCGGCGGCATCTCCCCGGCCTGCACGCGCTCGGCGAGGCGACGCCATCGCCACAGCGACGCGGTCGGGTCGCTCTCCGCCTGCGTCAGATCGAGCTTGCCCTTGTTGGCGTCGGTGCCGTGGCATTGCACGCAGTGGGCGCGCACGAACGCGTCTGGATCGACCGCGGACTGCTGCGCCGACAACGGCGCGCCGGCACCGACGACGAGGCTGATCACGGCATGGCGAAGACGCATTCTCGACATGCTAGCGACCGCGGGCCATGCAATGACCGAGCGATGACACACGGATCGGCGGCGTCTCTAGCGTCCTCGTTTGCCGGTCGCCACCGCGGCCGCTGATCCACATGCGCATCCCGTTCTTGTCGTGCCTCTGCCTCGCAGCGGCGTCCCTCTCCGCCCAAACCTACTTGGCACTGCCTTCGACCGTGGCGACGACCAGCGAGTTGAGCAGCTACAGCTTGTTGCCGTTCATGCAGCCGAACGCACGCGTGCAGATGTTCTACGACGCGACGGAAGTAGGCACCGCCGCGTTCACCGCCTTGGAACTGGCCTTGCGGCACGATGGACCGATTCCGCAGGTTGGCGCCCCCGGCCCCTTCAACATCACCCGGCTGCAGATCCGCCTTGGCGTCACGTCGATCGCGGCACCAGACGCTGGGTTCACGAGCAACTTGACGCAGCCGCTGACGACAGTGTTCGACGGTCCGTGGACGTATCTGCCTGACAACGGCTCCGCATCGCCGCATCCGTGGGGCGGCCCCGGCGGCACCTTGACGTTCCCGTTCACGACGCCGACGCCGATCGTCGTCGCTAACGGCCAATGGCTCGTCATCGACGTGACGATGGAAGGCAACAACATCAGCACCTTCGGCTTTGCCCACGCGATGTTGGATGGGGCGACGACCACCGGCGGCCTGACCAACGGCACCGCCACTGCCTATGGCCTGGGCTGCAGCGCCAGCTTGGCCGCGCCTTTGGCGACCGCGACGACCTCGGGGCAGTATGGACCTGGCGCCGCCCACTTCCTGGCCGGCAGCAACCTCGGCGCCAACGCCTTCGTGCTCGGTGTGTTTGGCCTCAGCAACACCGTCGCCTTCGCGCCCCTGCCATTCACGTTGCCCGGCACCAACTGCAGCCTGCTCGCAAGCCCTGACCTGACGTTGGCGGCCCTCGCCGATGCGAACGGCGGGCTCAGCGGCAGTTCGGCCTTGGCCCTGTCGTTGGCGGCAGATCCAGCCCTGTCGGGCATCGTCGTCTACGAACAACTCGCCTCGCTGGTGCCCACCGCCAATCCATGGGGCATCGTCTTTAGCAACGCGGTCGCGGTGACGCTCGGCACGTTCGCGCCGCTGGGGCGCGGCACCTACACGGTCGCCCACGACACCAATGCCAATGCCACGTTCGGCAACTTGGTGCGGGCCTTCGGCTACGCGGCTCGACTGCGTACGCTCTGACCGCGTGCTGAGATCGCGAAGCTCCCTGCTGTTCTGCTTGATCCTGGTGCTGTCGTTCGCACTGGTTTGTTGGTGGACGACGTTCCAGGTCTTAGCGAGTGCGGAGCTCGCGGCGGCCGGGCAGCACTTGGTCGCTGGCGACATGCACCGCGCGGCCTTGGCCCTTGGCGCCGCCGACACTGCCAGCCTGAGTGAAGTCGCCGAACGACGGCGCCTGATGTTCGCCAGTGAAGGCATCTTCTTCGCCCTGGTGCTGCTGCTGCTCGGCTGGCTCTACGTGGCCTCGGTGCGGCGCGAAGCGCTGTCGCGCACGGCGCAAGATCGGTTCCTCGCGGGCGCCACGCACGAACTCAAAACCCCACTCGCCACCATCGCGTTGCTGCTGCAATCGCTGCAGGACGACCGCGTGTCACCCGCCAAGCGTCAGCAATACCTGACCACGGGGCTGCAGGAGATCGAACGGCTGGAACGCGGCCTCGACAACGTGCTGACCGCAGCCGGTCTGCGCACCGCGGCGCGGCAAGCGCTGCGGCTGGATGGCGACCTCGCCGCCGATCTGCGTCGCGCCGTGTTGGCGCTGCAAGGCCGCGCCCTCGCCGGCAACGTCACGATCACCACCGCGACACCGCCGCAATTGCGCCTGTGCCGCGATGCCGATGCGATCCAACTGGTGCTGCGCAATCTGATCGACAACGCCATCAAGTACTCACCGACCGGCGGCGCGGTGCACATCGTGTTGGAAGAACACGCTGGCGAAGCGCGGCTGGCCGTTCACGACCAAGGCCGCGGGCTTGACGCGATCGAACTGACGCATGCGTTCGAACCATTCTGGCGCGGCAGCGACACGGCTACGGGCGGTACGGGCCTCGGCCTGCATCTCGTTCGCCAACTCGTGCAGGCCCACGGCGGCAGCGTGACCGCCACCAGTCCCGGGCGCGACGCCGGCAGCACGTTCGCCGTGCGCTTGCCGATGGCAGGCACGCCGTGAGCCGCTGGATCCTGGTCGCTGAAGATGAACGCGCCCTCGGCGAAATGCTGTGCGACAACCTGAAGCTCGAGTCCTGGCACGCCGAGCACGTGTTCACCGGGCCGCAGGCACTGGAGCGCATGCAGAAGGGCGGCATCGACCTGCTGATCCTCGATGTGATGCTGCCCGGAGTCGACGGCTTTGAAGTGCTCCGCCAACTGCGCGCACGCGGCGATCACACGCCCGTGCTGATTCTGAGTGCACGCAGCGCCGACCAAGATCGCATCCGTGGCCTCGAACTGCACGCCGACGATTACCTGACCAAGCCCTTCAACCTGCGCGAACTGCTGCTGCGCGTCGATGCGCTGTTGCGGCGCCGCGAACCACCAGCGGTCGGTATCGACACGTTGGCGTTCGGCGGCAATCGCATCGACTTTCGTTCCATGCGGGCAGTCTGCCACGAGGGCACCAGCCTCGACCTCACCGTCACCGAGACCAAGTTGCTCAAGCTGCTGGCCGGGCACGCGGGGGCCGTGGTGACCCGCAAAGTGGTTGTCGAACACTTGTTCGGCAGCTCGGCAACCAGCACGGTGCGCACGCTGGACAACATCCTGCTGCGACTGCGCAAGCTCTTCGAAGCGACCCCGGCGACCCCTCGCCATCTGCACACCGTGCGCGGCATCGGCTTCCGCTTCGATCCGTGAAGCGCTGGTCATGAAAGAGCCCCGACACTTCTCAGATCTGTGGTCGATGACGTAATGTCCGCCGCTTCGGCCACACTGCGCCAATTCCAATGAACCAACTTCGCTACCTGTCCCTGTTCTCCGCCATCTGCCTCGCTACGCCGCTGCTCGCCCAAGGCGAAGTGGATCTCCGCACGACCGCTAAGAAAGGCAGCTCGGTCTGGCTGGTCCAAGAGACCAAGCAAGCCCAAGTCATCGACATGCAAGGCCAGGAGATGGAGACCGAGCAGTCGACGACACGCACGCTTTGCTTCACCGTGAAGGACGTTGATGACAAGGGCAACCTGGTCGTCGAGACCAAGATTGCGCGCATTCAGGGCAGCACCAAGTTGCCGATGGGAATGGGCGACATGGAGTTCGACTCGGCAGCCCCGGCCAGCGACGAGGACGATGACGGCGGCATGGGTGGCATGGGCGGCATGATGAAGAAGGCCATGATGGCGGGCGCTGGCAAGTCCTTCACGGCCAAGCTCAGCCCGCTCGGCAAGGTCATCGAACTGATGGACGGCGCTGCCGACATCCTGAAGAGCGACGATGAGAAGATGCCGGGCGGTGAGGCGATGAGCGCCGACACGCTGAAGCAACTCGTCGAGAGCGCGTTCGGCACGCTGCCGGAAAAGGCCACGGCCGTCGGCGCCAAGTGGCAACACACGCAGAAGGAAGGCAACGCGCGCATGCCGGCCGAGAGCAAGTTGGAGATGACGCTGACCAAGGCGGATGCCGAGAGCTTCGAAATCACCGCTGTCGGCACGGTCGACAAACCGGCCGAGGCTAAGGCCGACACCAAGGACGGCGAGAAGATCGATGACGGCGACGAGCAAGAGGCGATGGGCCGCGAAATGCTGAAGAGCATGAAGATGAAGAATGGCAAGCAGACCGGCACCCTGAAGGTCTCGCGCCAGGATGGCTTCGTGCTTGAGTCCACCAACACGGTGACGATGGACGTCGAGATGTCGGCCGGCCAAATGGGCGACATGCAAATGTCGATGAAGCAGACGGTGACGTGCAAGCGCACCACCGCCGAAGCCGCGGTGCCGGCCAAGAAGGCTGAAGCGCCGAAGGACGAGCCGAAGAAGGACGCCGGCAAGTGACAGCGGTCGCTGACGCTACGGGCGTCGGCGATAGATGAAGCGACGTTCGCCAGTACGCAGGTCGAATTGACCGCCGAACGTCGCCACCAGCTCAAGCTGGTCGGCCGTAGCCGCGGCCAGAGGGTCGCGCACTGCCACCACCAACACCCCGGACGCCAGTTCGCCGCGGGCTACACGCGCCGCGAGTTCACCGCGCGTAACCCCCACCACACGATCGGCGGTGGGACGCGAATAGAAGAACCCGCCCAGGGATGTGGCATCACCCATGGATGTGGCATCGGCCGGTTTGGCATCGTCCCGGGATGCGGCATCGCGGCCGACCACGATGACTTCGCTCGCGGCACCGTGGGCGCGCAACCAATTCGCCGTCTGCACTGCGCCAGCGTTGCCAAACCACAACGACGCCCATAGCCACAAGCCGGCATGGCCTGCGAACATCAAGCCGGTATGCCAACGCGCCGCTCGAGAAGTGGCGCGACCAACACCAACGGCGACGGCGGCCAACAGCAACGCGAAGGCGGCGTACTCAAAGCGCAACGCTTTGCGCGCGATGAAGCTGTGCGCCAACAAGTGTCCCGTCGCACCGATGACGGCAGCCGGCAGAACGACCGTGCCTTCGCGCAGGCGTGTGCACGCGACGCGCAACAACAGCGGCACCAATACGAGTAACGGCACCACGCCGGCGTAGACGTAGAAGAGGAACGGTTCCGTGCGCCACCGCGACGCTGCGCCTTGGGTGACGTTGCTCTGCAGATACTGCCAAGGTGTTGCCAAGAACGAACCGTGTGTGCTGAGGTCGACAAAGCCCTGCAACAAGATGCCCGGCACACAAGCCGCCGCGAAGCCAACGCTGTCGCGCCAACGACGCTGCCACAGCAACACCGCGAAGAAGCCGGGGCCAAACAGCGACTCCTGAAACCGGCAGCAGAAGGCGAAGCCAAGGCACAGGCCCGCCAACACACAAAACCGCATTGGACCGACCAAGGCCAAGCCGGCGGTGACGGCCAATGTTCCAGCCAAGGATGGTCCACTTGGTTGCACTCCCATCACCAACAAGCCCGACCCGGCGAACAGCAGCAGCGGCAGGCGCGGTTGAGCCAGCGGTCGCCAACGCACGACAACCAGCCAGAACATCCACATCGGCAGCAGCGACACGAGGGCGTGCACAGCGCGCACACCGCGCATCAACATCATCGGTTCTTCGAGGCCGCACGCACCCAGCCCGCGGAAGATGCCGGCCAGCACCCCGGGATACACCCAGCTGCGCATGCCATCGATCCACTCCCAGGTTTGGTGCCAAGCCTGGCCGGTGGCGAGGTGCCACGCCGGATCGACGTACTGGTACTGCTGGTCGAGGAATTCGTAGCCATCGGCAAACGCCACCGCTGGCAACCGCAGGAGCAAACAGACCAGCAGGAAGGTCGGCAGCGACCACGCCGGGGCCGCCAGTCGAGAGTGCAGTGGGTCGCTGGGGCGATGGCTCACTGGCAAAGATCGTCGCGCGGACGCGCCCGAGATGAAATGCTTCTCTGCCGCGGACCGTACGCGTGCAATGCCGATGAGCCCGACGACGTAGCATCCACCACCCCAACACCCGAATGTCCGACCGCGCCACCCTTCACGTCGCCGAACTGCACGGCGACGGCATCTCGCCAGAACTCTCCACGAGCGTCCATCAGGTGGCGCTGATCCTGCCACTGCTGGTGCAGTTTCACCCCGTCGACCTGACGGTCGAATCACGACGCAAGAACGCGACCGCCTGCTATGACGCCGCCGTGAGCGCGCTGCAAACGCACCGCCTGGCGATGAAGTACCCGACGATCACCGAGAAGGAGAGCCCCAACAAAGTCCTGCGCGACCGCTGCCACTTCTCGGTCATCCACCGGCCCGTCGCCAGCCTGCCGGGAGTCAAGACTCGCCACGACGGCCAAGTCGACCTGCACATCGTGCGCATCGCCGTCGGCGGCACCTACGAGGACGCGGGGCGTCGCATCGGCGACGACGTCGCCGTGTCGATCCGCGTGATTGAACGCAAGCCTTCGCGCGAAGCCGCCCTGTTCGCGTTCCGCTTGGCGAAGAGCCTCGCGTCTGGCGTCGTCAGCAGCAGCAAGTACACGATCCAGCGCGCCACCGACGGCCTGTTCGAAGAGATCGTGCTCGACGTCGCCCGCGATTTCCCTGGCGTGCCGCACCACAGCGAACTGTTCGATTCGCTGCTCTACAAGCTGATCCTGAAGCCAGAGGCGTACCGCGTCGTCGTCACGCCCAACGAGTACGGCGACTTCTTGTCGGACATGGCGTGCGGGATGATTGGCAGCCTCGGACTCGGCGCGAGCGCCAACTACTCGTTCGACGCACGCGGGGACGTGGCGTTGGCCTTGTTTGATCCGGCTGGTGGCACCGCCCCGGACATCGCGGGCAAGGGTGTGTGCAACCCATCCGCCGCGTTGCTCGCGTTCAGCATGCTGCTGACCCATGCTGGCCATCGCGAGCTCGGCGGGTTGGTTGACGGCGCGGTGCGCAGCGCCATCGCCGCTCGCGAATCCACCCGCGACTTGGGCGGCACCATGAACACCGCCGAGTTCACTGCCGCCGTCTGCCGACGCGTGGTGGCAAGCCGTCCCTGACGAAGAGCCGACCCGACTCACCCGCGCGGCCGAAACAGCCGATCGACGAACTTGCTGTCGCGGTGTTTGTCAGCGACCTTGCGAGCCCACCGCATCGCTTCGGCGACCGGGATGAGCACCGCACCATCGGGAACGGGCAGCCAGACCGCCTGCTCTTCGTTCTCGAGGATCAACCGGTCGAACTCGGGGGTTGTCTCCGATGCCGCCAAGCGCTCGAGCAACCGCATGTCCACCAGAGCCGAGCCCGTGTTCGCGTACTGCTTCAGGCGGCCGAGCAAATCGTCTGTGCTCACCTCGAACAGGTCCGCCAGCGCCACCAAGTCTTCGCCCGTCGGAAACCGACTGCCGCTCTCCCATCGCGACACCGCCGATTCGTGGCAGCCAAGGCGCTTGGCGACGTGGTCTTGGGTGTAGCCGCGGCGAGCCCGCAGTTCGCGCAGGCGTGCCGCCAAGTGCATGGCCAATGGGCGGGGGGGAAGTTCTTCAGGTTGTTCCGTCACGTCGTGCGCGTTTGCCAATCGGAGTCGACCAGCATTACGCGGCCATTCTTGCGGAAGGCCACGCCGAACGGAAGCAGCCAAACTTCCCATGCTGTCGCACCTGGCACCTCTGTCAACCTTCGTCATGCCAGAAAACTTGACTGAGTGGAACCTTGACACAGAGTCATTTCCTGTGTCGGATCGTCGTCGCACTGACACCGAGGAGAAACCATGATCGAAAACCCACACACCCTTCTGCCCATCGCCTACCGGGCAGCCGCCCAGGTGGTTCGCAGCCGCCTCTTGGTCGAAGAAGCTGGCGAACGCGCCCTGCACCTACTGACTCTCGCCATGCTGTCCGGCGCTCCCCCCGAGCACCCCAAAGCCTGGCTGCGCAGCGTCGCCCGCCGCTCTGCCTGCTCCCTGCTCAAGTCGGACTGGGCTCGCACCAAGACCCTCGACCACGTCGATGTGCAGAGTCGCCAAGCGAACTACCGCAGCCCGCGCCGGGCGGGCTTCGACTTCGTCCGGGAGCACCTCGGCGCCACCCTGTCCAAACGGCAACAAGCTGCCTTGCAAGCCGCCGTCACCTGCAACGGCACGCGCGCGGCGGCGCGTTCATGCGGCATGCAGCCGCGCGACTTCCGCCGCTCGCTCGGCACCATCTCGCGCAAGGCGAGGGCGATGCTGGCGAGCCAGCCACCCCTTGACCTGCATGCCGATGATGCCGTGGTGCAGTTCCAGCTCGATTCGTAGGGTCCGCGCCGCCGCCGCGCGCTGGTTGCATCGCTGCCCCCTGGCATCGCCACTGGGGAACGGCGATTGTGCCGCACCCTCCATGCTGACACCGAGCCTCATCGGCGCCACAACCCTGCTGTGCGCGATCACTGCCTTCTTGCCGTACCAAGACCCACAACCGGGCTACCGCGACACCCCGCGTTTGCCTGATGGCTGGCGCGTTCACGATTCCGATCGTCCGCGCCCGGCCGCCGTCGACCCAGGGCCCGAAACACCACCCAAGGCCGCCCCCGCGGACGCTACGGCGCTCTTCGACGGCAAAAGCCTCGCCGCCTGGCGCGGGCGCGATGGCGACGCGAAGTGGGACATCGCGGACGGCGCTATGCAAGTGAATCGCACCGGCGACATTGAGACCAAGGCCGAGTTCGGCGACTGCCAGCTGCACGTCGAGTGGGCGACCCCGAACCCACCGAAGGGCGAATCGCAAAATCGCGGCAACAGCGGCGTGTTCTTCTTCGGCCGCTACGAAGTGCAGGTGCTCGATTCGTTCGCGAACCCGACCTACGCCGATGGGCAGGCGGGCGCCCTGTACGGGCAGAAGCCCCCGCTCGTCAACGCCTGCCGCGCCCCCGGGCAGTGGCAGACCTACGACATCTTCTTTCGCGCGCCGCGGTTTCACACCGACGGCACCGTGCTAGCACCGGCGCGCGTCACCGTCGTGCACAACGGCATCGTCGTGCAACTTGACGAGGCACTGCTCGGTCCAACTTCGCACCGCGGCTTGGCCAAGTACGTCACGCATGGCGCGAAGGGGCCGATTCGGCTGCAGGACCACGGCGACCCAGTCAGATTCCGCAACATCTGGGTGCGAGAACTGCAACTTGAGCGCCCCGCCGCACCGAAGTGATCGCGAGAAGTGATCGCGGGCGATGGCGCGCAGGCAGCCTCAGCGGGTGCCGACGTAGGTGCCAAGCACCGTGTGGTTGTGCAGCAGGTTCGCTTCGTCGACGTCGGTGAGTTGGGTCGCCGTCGTGCCGTTCCAAACGAACAGGTCGGCGTTGGTGTTGGTCCCAACCACGCGCGTGAACAGGATCGTGTTGTCGTCGGTCAACGTCTGGAACACGTCATTGCCGCTGGTGTTGCTGACGACGACGGATCCCGTCGCCGAGGCATCCCACATCGACAAGTCGGTCTGGCTGCTGACGGTCAGCGTGTAGACAAAGTCGCCGGCATCGAGGCCGTCACCGGCGAACGCGACATCCACACCGGTGATCGGCGTACCCCAAGTGGCGACCGATACATCGAACACCGCCAACGCCGTTCCAGCCGTGCGCTGCGCCACGACGTCGCCATTCGCCAAGATGCCGAGAGACGTCGCGACCGCACTGCCCGCCGCCCACGTCACGGTCGCGGGACTCCCGACCAACGACACCGCCAGCAAGCTCGAAGTAGCAGCGCTCGCGCGCAAGAACGCGTAGGCGGTCGTGCCGTCGCTGCTCACCCCGAGCACTTGCGACTCATCGGCCCCGTTGCGAAGCACAGAGTTCGTGCCGGTGTCGAGGTCATAGTAGAACGCATCGATGTCGGTCGCTGCACTGGATGCCGCGCTGCTGAACACAACTTCGTTGCCTGCACCGATCGCGCGGTAGGTGTTCCACACACTGGCGCCCGTCGTCGTGCCGCTGACGTCGATCGTGTCGCCAGTTGCTGGATTCCACGAATAGAGGCCGCGCACAGCCCCGTTCTCGGCCGTGAATACGACCTTGCTGTCCGTGCTGTTGCCGCTGAAGACCTTGTGTTGCAGATCGAGGCTGCTGTTGTCCGCGCCGACCTCAACCAAACCCGTGCTCACTTTAAAGTAGAGCAGGTCGCCCGCACCCGAGGTGCCAACGCGCGAGAACACGACGCCATCGTCTGGCAGCACGGCCTGCAGCTGTTCATCGGTCGTCGCGGTGCCGACCGCGAAGGTCTGGTCCTCGTCGATGTCGTAGGCGTAGATGTCCGCTTGGCCAGAGACGCCGACCTCGTAGTAGACGATGTCGCCGCTGTCGGCGAGCACGGTTGCGGTGCTCAACAGCCCTTGCGCCAGATTGCGCGTCAACCCGGTCACCGGGTTGTAGAGAAACAGTTGGCGGTCATTGCTGGTGCCCGTCGTGAACAACACCTTGTTGCCAGCCTTGCTCATGTAGGTGGCGTCACCGCTTTCATCCGCACCGAGTTGCGTGCTGGTGCGATTCAGCGGATCGAACACGAACAGGCTCTGGGTGGCGCCGGCGACCTGATAGACGAGTCGGCCGTCGCCAAGACCCGTCGCCATGCTCGGCGTGGCCGTCGACGCAGCCACGCGCACGAACGCGTTCGTGCGCGAGTCCAGCAACTGCAAGCCGCTGTTGTCTTCCTGGACGACCACCAGATTGGCTGACGTCACCCTGACCACAAACGAGCCATCGGTCGTCTTCGCACCATCGGTGACGGTGAACTCCACCGTGTAATTACCCATCGTGTCGAAGGTGTTGGAGTACACGCTGTCCGCGAACGCGCCGCCGCCGGAGGTGACCGCATACGTCAGCGTCGCGGCTTCGCGATCGGTGACATAGTCTTCGAGGTCCAACGTGAACGCGGCAGAACCGGTCGTGGACTGCAGCGGCACAGCAGTGATGCGCGGTGAACTGTTGCTGACATTGCTGCCGCCACCACACGCAGACACCGTCAAGGCGACTGCGGCGAGCAGGTACGTGGAACGTGTCGAACGATGAGCCATGGAAGGACGTCTCTCTTGGATGCGATTCTTGGTTGCGGGAACTGACTCGACGGGCATCGGCTCGCGACCAGAACCGGAATGAGGGCGGCCCGCTGCCGACGATGACAACGCCCCCACCGCCGCCACCGTCGCGAAGTGCGGCGCTCACTTCGTCGGCAGTTCGAGCCGCCCGTAGCCGAGCCACGCGTGCACCCGCAGCAATTCGGCGAAGTCAGGACGGTGCACGTGCATCGGCACCCGCTGCAATGCCGCGTCATCGCGAGCGAACGGCGGGCCGGGATCGACCCCAAACCAGTCGCTCCACGCCCGCACCGGCACCGCCACGAAAACCCGCTCGGGTGCCCCGTGCTCGTGCCAGTAGCAGCACAACCGTTCATTCGTCTCGGTCAGCAGCCGCTGCCAGTTCTGCAAGCGAAGGCGCGAGCCGTAGCGCGACTTGCCCTTGGTCTTGCGATGCAGCATCTGCGCCTTGCCGTTGCCACGCACGACGTACCGCCGCACCGCCTTGTGATGCAGTAGTTCCGCACCGTCCCAATAGCCCACCGCCATCGCCCCAGCCTGCAGCAACAGCAGCACGTGCCGTTCCGGCGCCGGGAGCAACCGCCGGGCATAGCCCTCGATGCGTTCGCCCACGTGCACGCGCGGCGCCAGCAACGGCACCCGCAAACGCGCGCCAGCCTCACCACAAAACACCAACCCGCGCCGATCGGCGATGGCTTGCGGCCACCGAGCTGCGAACGCTTCAACCTGCTCGGCAAGGTCCGCCAGCGGGAAGCGAACGACACGGCCCCTGGGGCTTTCCGCAGCAAAATCTGACGTCACCGACGAATCATCCCAGATGCGCCGCATGAAGGCACTCGTCGGCGCGTGCATCGGGGCAGTAGGCTCCCGCCCCGCGTGCGCATCACGTTCGTCGTCCACCAATTCCCGCCGCGCTACTTCACCGGCACCGAGTCGTACGCACTCGCCGTGGGTTGCGAGCTGCAGCGCCGCGGCCACGACGTCGACGTGTTTGCCCTCGATCCCGCGTTCGCGGAAGCCACCGGGCCTTGGCGCGAGTCGCACGAAGTCGTGCAGGGCCTGCCCGTTCGCCGGATCAACTTCTGGATGAACCTCGGCCGCGACTGGGGCCGCATGGAGTACCGACATCCTTACATGGCGGAGGTGTTCGCTCGCCATTTGCGCGAACGCGACAGCGAGGTCGTGCACAGCTTCCACTTGCGCCACGTCGGCGCCGATCTGATCGATCGCTGCAAAGAACAAGACCGCGCCCTCGTGGTCTCGCTGACGGACTTCTGGTTCGTCTGCCCGCGCGTGATCCTGATGCGCAGTGATGGCACGCCGTGTGAAGGCCCGCCCGACGGCGGCCGCGGCTGCTTGCCCTGCCACGCCCCCGAACTGCACCAGCAACTGACCAACCACCCCGCCGGCGCGGAACTGCTGGCCGCGGGCAACTTCACGGGTGCCCACTCGCAGCCGGGCTTTGACGTGCGCAGTCGCGCCCTATCGCTGCTCGAGCGCCCTGACTACCTGCGCCAACGGTTGCTCGCCGCCGATGCGATCGTCGCGCCAACGCAGTTTTTGCGGTCGGTGTTCGTGCAGAACGGCATGCCCGAGGCGCGCATCGCCTGCCACGGCTATGGCATCGACACCGCCAGCATCGCGAGCGCCGTCGCCGCCGCACGCACCGCGCCACGCCCCCTGACGTTCGGCTTCTTCGGCTCGTTCGCGCCGCACAAAGCCCCGCACCTCCTGGTGGCGGCGATGGCCAAGGTCACGGGCGAGTGCCGAGTGCTATTGCGTGGCCGCGCCAGCGACTTCCCCGACTACTCAGCGCCGATGCTGGCGGCCGCCGCCAAGGATCCGCGTATCACGGTGCTGCCGCCCTTCACCCGCGAGCAACTGCCCGCAGCCCTGGCCGCCATCGACGTGCTCGTCGTGCCAAGCACATGGCACGAGAACGCACCGTTCGTTGTGCTCGAAGCGCGCGCCGCTGGACTGCCCGTGTTGGCCAGTCGCTTCGGCGGACTCACCGAGGTGGTGCGCCACGAACTCGATGGGGAACTGTTCGAACCCGGCGACGCCGCCGAACTCGCCACTCGCATGCAGCGCCTCGTTGACGACCCCGACCGCGTGCGGCGTTACCGAGCCGCCGTGCAACCACCGAAGACGCTGGTGCAGGCCGTCGACGAGTTCGAAGCCATCTACCACGAGGCGGTGCGGTGAACGCACGCACCGTGGTCTGGCAAGGCTGGCCCCATGCACCAGCGCCGCTGGGTGCAATCCGCACCGCCGCGCGCGATGCACGTGTGCAGGTGGTCGACGACAAGGGCGACGCCGTGCCATTCGGATCCTGGGTGCGTGCACGCGAAGTGTTGCGCGCGGCATGGCAGCGTTGGCTCGATGGCTGCCTGCACGGCATCGCCGCGCTCGCCGGCCGCAGCGATCCACCCATTGCCGCCACCACCAGCAACACCGGCCCCACCGTTCTCGTACTGCCAGTCCTGCCGGATCTGTCGCACACCTTCGTCTATCGCGAAGTGCTGGCCCTGCTGCGTCAGCGGCCAACCTGGCGCGTCGTCGTGTTGGCGCACAACCACCACGCACCGCTGCATGACGAAGCCAAGGAACTGCTGAAGGTCGCGACGTTCTTGCCGCGCGCCGGGATCACGCGCGCGGCGTTGCGCACGCTGCGCTGGCTGCTGCGCCCGCGCGGCCGACAGCTGTTCGCCCTCTATCGACGGGAAGTCGGCGGCGCCGCCCACGACCTGCTCGGCAAACTGCCGCTGCGCGACCCCCGCCATCCCGGCAACGCCTTCGCCTTGGCCGATCTGCTCGCCGCGTGGCAACCGCGCCACCTTCACGTCTATGCATCGACGTGGCCAGCCAACGTCGCGATGGGGGCGGCGCACTTGCTCGGCGTACCGTTCTCGATCTCATCGTACGTCGACTTCGAGTTCGCCTACTCGCACAAGATGCTGCCGACGAAGGTCGCGCGCGCCACCTTCTTCCGCGTCGTCACTCGCTACTGCCAAGACCAGTTGCTGGCAATGCGTGGACTGGCGACCCCGACGCGCGAACGCACCCCGGTGGTCTACCTCGGCCTCGATCTCGCCGCCTGGCAACAGCGAGCGACGCCGAGTGGCCGCGGCACCATCGTCAGCGCGGCCCGCCTGGTGGCGAAGAAAGGGCTGCGCGTCGTGCCAGCCGCCCTCGCGGCTCTGCGCGCCCGTGGCATCCCCTGCCGCTGGCGCGTCATCGGCGATGGTCCGGAGCTGGCGGCCCTGCAACTCGCCTGCGCCAACCACGGCGTCACCGACCTGGTCGACTTCCTCGGCGCCCGCGACAACAACACCGTGCGCGCCGAACTGCTGACCGCCGACGTGGCCCTGTTGCCGTGCATCGTCGCGACCGATGGCGAACGCGATGGCATTCCGATCTTCCTGGTCGAAGCGATGGCGCTCGGCGTGCCCGCCGTGACGACGCCGGTCTCCGGCATTCCAGAATTGGTGCGCGACGGCGACACCGGTTTTCTGGCACAGCCAGGCGATAGCCATTCGCTCGCCGAAGTGCTCGCGCACACCCTGACCGACCGCGCCAACGCCGCGCGCATCGGCGAGCGCGGCCGCCTGGCTGTGCATGCAACCCTCGACGTCGACGTTGCCTCGCGCGAACTCATCGCGCACATCGAACGATGAAGCCGCTGACCCGCATCGCGCTGACGGTGGCGCTGCCCTTCGTGTGCGCAGCCGCGATCCTGGGCGCGCTTCTCGTGTTGATCCTGGATCTGCTGTGCGCGCCCGTCTGCTGGCTGCGGCGTCGCCCGCAAGCCAACCACGCCCCGCGCACGCGCAACGCTTCGATCGTGGTGCTGAACTGGAACGGCCTGCACTTCCTGCGTGACCTGATGCCCTCGCTGCGCCTCGCCGTCGCCCGCTGCCCCGGTGATCACGAAGTCATCGTCGTCGACAACGGCAGCACCGACGGCTCATCAGCTTGGCTAGCGTCGGAACACGCGTGGGCTCGCCTCGTGCAGCTACCGGAGAACCGCTTCTTCATTCGCGGCAACGCGGCCGGCAGTGCCGTCGCCACGCGCGACATCTTGGTGTTCCTCAACAACGACATGCGGGTCGAACCAGACTTCCTGGTCGAGCTGCTGCGCCCCTTCGGCCCGCCGGACCTGTTCGCCGTCAGCGCGCGCATCGAGATGCAGGGCCAGCGCAGCGAGACCGGCCTGACGCGCTGCTTCCTGCGCCACGGCGAACTGCGCTTCGTGCAACCTGCCGGACAGCCTGGCGATCCCGTTCCCGTGCTGTGGGCCGGCGGCGGCAGCAGTGCGTTCGATCGCGCCAAGTACGAAGCGATCGGCGGCTTCGAAGTCCTGTACGAGCCGTGCTACGTCGAAGACGTCAGCTTGTCGTGGCAGGCGTGGCGCCGCGGCTGGCGCGCGATCTATGCCCATCAGAGCGTCGTGCACCACGCCCACCGCGGCACCTCCAGCAAGGTGTTCGGGCGCGAACAGCTCGAACGGCTCAATTGGCGCAACCGCGAACTGTTCTTCCTGCGCAGCATCACCGATCCGCTGCTGCTGCTAACGCACGCCGCCTGTCTTGGTTGGAACCTGCGCAAGCACGCGCGCCTGCTCGGTCTGCCGATCGCGCACGGGGTGCTCGCGGTGCTCGCCGCGATACCGCGCTTGCCCGCCGCCCTCTGGCAACGGCAACGCAGCCGCTGTCACTACCGACGCAGCGATCGCGACGTCCTGCAGATCGTCGCGGTCAAGGCAGGATCGGCACCGCCACCGGCTGGCTCCACGTCTTGATCGTGTACTGAAAGGCCGGATCGATCGTGATGCCGGCGACCCACGTCGTGAAGCCGATCAGCCACGCCTCGTTGGGGATCAACATCACACTCTGCGCCTGCGCCGCGCCATTCAACGTCACCCACGTCGGCGACAGCACCGGGTTGCCCGACAGCGCCCAGTCGAACAAGAAGTCATGATTCAGCGGGATCACCCGCTGGTCACCCAGACTGATGCCAGGCGTCGTGAACAGCGACCAGCCAATCAACGCCGTCTTGCCGGCATCGCCCGGGCTCGTGTAGGTGAACGTCACCGCGGTGCCGATGCTGCCACTGCCGACCTTCGTCGTCGTCGCCACCGCCCCGCTCGTCTCCAACAACACATCGAGTGCGATCGGGTTGTTTAGGCTCGCCACCGTCACCGGCAGCGTCTTGCTGACATGGCCCGCCGCCGCGAAGGTCACGTTCCAGTTGCCAAGCGGCAACCACAGGCCGTAGCGCCCATCGCGCGCGCGACTCTTCGTCACTTCGCCGTGGTTGAACAAGTTGGGCGAGAACGTGATCGTCGCCGCCAACGGAGCGGAGCCGAGGGTCGACCGCACATGCCCACGCACCGCCGGCCGCCACGTCGTCAAGGCGCGTTGCACGCCTGGCCATACCACCGCTTCCTCGGCTTGCGTGGCCGTGAACACCGGCTGGAAGTCGGTCCCCACTTCGATCAGATACGACAGCGTGCCGCCCGACGAGTAGTGATCTTCCGGTGCTTCCCCCGACGCCGACGGATCGCGGGTCGCGTAGCCCATCAGGGCGCGCAGGTCATCGCAGTAGATCTGCTGGAACGCCTCCATCGTCGCGTTCACCGTCGCACACGGCGCCCACAGACGCAGCACGTCCTGGCCATAGCTGTGGAAGTCGAGGTAGACCTCAGGCCGCAGCCGCGCCATCAGGTTGCGCATCACGACCACCTCTGGCTCACTGCCCGCCGACGGCCCGCGGTAGGTGTCCGAGCTCGCCACCGTCGAGGCGCCACACATGCCCCAAAGGAACGGGTAGTTGCGGTTGAGGTCGACGCCGAAGCTGGTGCCGTTGTTGCGGCGGTTCTTGCGCCACAGGTTGTTGGTGTTCCAGACGTAGTTGACGCCGTCGGGGTTCACCATCGGCACGAACCACACCTCGGTGCCGTTCACCAACGCCTGCAGCTGCGGGTCGGTCGCATAGCCCGCCAGCACTCGCTGCATCGCCCGCAGCACCATGTGCGGCGAATTGAGTTCGCGGCAGTGGTGTTGCGCGGCCAACACAAAGGCTGGCTCGTCCTCGTCCACGGCGACGTTGTCACTCACCTTCAGCGCGTAGAGCGCGCGCCCTTCATGCGTCAACACGCCACCCGGCAGCGTGCTCAGGTTGACCTTCTGCGCGAGCGCCGGGAAGTTCGTGACCAGCAGGTCCATCTCCGCTTCCGTCTCGGCGACCGTGTAGTAACCAAGGTCGATGTCGCCGCCGGTAGCGATGGCTTGCTCGAGGTCGATCTCGTGGAACGGGCGCGCCGCACCCACAAACTGCGCCAACGGCGCGATCGCCAGCAGCAGCGCCTTCTGCGCGCCGTCGATGACGACATCGATCGGTCCGGTCGTCAAGGCGCTGCCGCAGCATTGGCCAAGCACATCGAAGTGTTGGTGCAGCAAGAGCCGTTGCCCTGGCGTCGGTGTCCGCACTAGGAAGCGAAGCGTTCCGTCTTGGGCAATGAGACTGGACGCGAACAGACCGAGGGCGAGTGGGATCGAGAGGTGCATGGAGTACGGGCCGGGGCAGGCCGGAGGCAGGCGGGGATTGTGGCCCGCAACGCGAGTTCCGCCCAGCCCTGGCATCGAGAAGATCGAACAAGGGTAGCCCGCGACTGCGAGGCTGCGCCCCGGCGAGCGAACGCGCCTTGTTTACTCGGATGCAGGGGGCGGCGGTGGGAGCGGCGGCAGCGGCAAGACGGGGTCGCCACCCAGTTCCGGCGGCCAGATCGAGAGATCATCGACGGTTTGAAATTGCCGGTGCAGCAACGTCAGCTCGCGCTCGCGCTCCGCGCGCGGCAGCCGCGCCCAATCGGCCGCCTCCTGTCCAAGCGTTCGCGCCAAGTGCTCGTAGTACTCTTCGGAATAGACGGGATCGTTGGTCATAGCAGCACCTCGGTCGGCCCTGGCGCGACGCTGCGCACTTGCTCCACAGAGGCAAAGCTCACCGCCGCGGCCTTCTCGATCCCCGCTTCGCGCAATCGAGCCGAGTCGAGGTCCGCGAGCGGGTTCATCACCAAACCATGACGAGACGCGGCATCGAGCAGACGTTGGTGCTGCGACATGAATGGCTCCGCTGTGGGCCAAGACCAATCGGCCTCCTGACGCCACCGACGGTAGAAGTCCTTCCACGCCTGCTGGTATCTGCCGTAGCGCTCGCGATTGACACACTGCCAAACGAGGCGTTCCAGCCGAATCCATCGCTCAAGCCGATCTGACGTCGGTTCCGTATCGATCCTGCGCAGCAACGGTCGCCGGGCCGCTGCGGTCTCTCGCTCCGTTGCCGACGCACGCGTCCACAGGTAACGAACACGCTCGGCATCCTGCACGTGCAGTAGACCAAGGAAGTTGTCGCTGCCTGCGCTCAACATCTGCCACCCTAAGCTGTCCACGAACGGCCAATCACGCTCGCGATCCGTCTTCTTCATCATCGCGACGACGTTGCGCTCCGCGAACCCATCCTCGGTTTGCGACCATGCAGCCACTCGCGGCGGACGTGCAAAGAAATCCAAGTGGTGCTCGGCTGCGTGCGCCTCGTTCTGCAACCGAATGTGGCACGTCCAGCCATGCTGCATCCACCGCGCATCCATGGGCGCGCCGAAGATGGTGCGGTAACTGATTTGCCACGGTGGGAGCCTGCGTTGCTGGGCGAAGAGCAGGTCACGCAACTTGGCGAGGTCGGCGGGATCGACGATCCAATCGGTGTCTTTCGTCGTCTGCTGCAATCCGTAGTAGACGCAAGCCATGCCGGAGGTGATCGCGCAACGCACACCTGCTGCACGCATGAGATCGCGAACCAGATACACGAAACCAAGCGGCTCTGTCATGCGCGGGGCATCCTACGCCGCCGTCGCCGTGAGAGGCCATGACCCTCCCTTGGCTGCCTGATTGCCAGGACAACCAGCCAACACCGCGCTCTTGCCTACGCCGACCGAGGCATTGTCGCAGCGGCCATGGCCTCGACATGGGCCTGCTGGCCAAGACGCCGCCGCATTGGCCCGTCGTCGATCGCCTCGCGCAAGGCCACGGCAAAGCCGGCCGCGTCGACAGCGAGCCAGCCGTTCTCGCGATGGCGAATGCACTCGCGGAACGGACCGATGGCGGCGGCAACCACGGGCCGTTCCACCAACGCCGCCTCGGTCCACTTCAGTTCGCTCTTGCACGCCGTGAACAGCGAGTCGACGAGCGGCACCAGATGCACATCCGCTGCCCGCAAGAGGTGCGGCAGCTCCTGCCACGGCACGGCCGCACGCACTTGCACCCGCGCGCCGAACGCACGCAGCGACGACGACACCGCGACGTCCCCCACCAGCAGCAGCTGCACGCCTGGCCGCGCGCGCAGCAGCTCCAGCAAGATCGGCTCGATGCTCGCCAAGTCGGCATCGTGCGTGCGCGTGCCGGCGAAGTAGCCCAACGTCACGCGATCCACGCTCGGCGCTTCCGGCGAAGCCGCGATCACCGCCAGACTGCGTTCCACCATCGCGCGGCTGGCGATGTTGGGAACGACCGCGACGCGCAGGTGCGGGAACGTCGCGCGCAGCTCGTTGGCCAACGTCGTGGTCGGCGCCGTCGCTTCGTCGACGAGCGCCAACACCCTCCCGATGCGACGCAGTTGCTGCACATACAGCTCGCGCGCCAGTTCGCTGTAGCCACGCAGGATCGGCAGCTGCGGGCCGTAGCGTTCGTGGATCACCAGATCATCGACGTCGACCACGACTCGCTTGCCGCGTTGCTTGGCGGCGCGCACGAACGCTTCGACACTCGCATCGTGCGGCACTCGTTGCAGCACGAACTCGCCATAGCAGTCGATGTAGTCGAGCAACGGGGCGGCGGGGTGATCGACGATGTCGCCATCGCGGCCCGCCCGCTGCAACCGTTCGAGCGCATGCTCACAACGCCAGCGGCGCGGATGGCCAGGGCAACCGGCGACGAACAGCACATCTTTGCGCGTCGTCGTCGCGGGCAATGGCGTGGTCGCGGCCGCATTCACCGTGCCGACGTAGCCGCGCAAACGGCGCCACGTCGGCCCGATGCCTTCGGCGCGCAGCGACCGCCAGAACAAGCCGCACAGGGTGCCGAGACTCTCGCTCCGCCGGGCAAACAGGAAGCGCAGCGCCGAGAGAACCATCGCGCCGCGACGGTAGCGCCAGCTCACGAACGAAGCCAACAGTGAGGACGTAAGCGCCGAGCCGCGGCTTGACCCATAGTGCGCGCCGGTCGAGCATCCAAAAGACTCGGCGTGCGCCGCACTGGTTTTGACGACATGAGCAAGCCTTCCTTCGTCCTGCGCGTCACCCGGCCAGGCCAACCTCCGACCGAACTCGAATTCGCCAAGGACCGCACCACGATCGGTCGCGACGTCGCCGACCTCGTCCTGCACGATCCGGGGTGTTCTTCGAAGCACGCGGAGATCCTGTTCGCCGACGGCAAGGTCAAGTTGCGCGATGTCGGCAGCACCAACGGCACGTGGTTTGGCACGACGCGCATCCGCGATCAGTACATGGAGCCCGGTGCTTTGTTCACGCTCGGCGGCAGCACGCTCGAACTGGTGGCCGTGAAGGGCATCGAGCTGGCGGCGGGCCGCACGCTGGTGATGTCGGGGCCGCGCGGGAGAGCGCCGCTGGCGCCAGGAACGATCGTGCAAGGGCCGCCCAACGGGCCACCCGCGGCGGCACCCGGCGCCGCTAGGCAGAAGCGCCGACTTGCGATCGGGGCAGGTATCGGTGTGGTCGCGGTGGTCGCGGTGCTGGCCTTCGTGTGGCGCGGCAGCGGCACACCGAGCATCGGCGGCAACGGCACACCAAGGCTGGCCGCCACCCACACCGCGACCGTGAAAGTCGTGTGGTTCAAGGGCCCCATCGGCCCACAAGCCAGCGGGGGCACTTCCGCCACCACCGTTCGCATCACGCCCAACAACAAGGATGGCGCGCGCGTCGGCGTCATCGAAGAGTTTGCCGGCAGCACGGGCAACCAATGGAAGACGGCCGCGTGGGTCGCCGCGTTCAGCAGCAGCCAACTGACGGGCCAGAGCCTGATCGACTACGAGTTTTTGATCGAGACCGGCGGCCAGATCGATGGCCCGTCGGCCGGCATGCTCATCACCGCGACGATGATCGCGATCTTGCGCGGCAAGAACGTGCGCGCCGACACCACCATGACTGGCACCATCAACCCCGACGGCTCGGCTGGCCCGGTCGGCGGCATCGTGCAGAAGATGGACGGCGCGTCGAAGGACGGCATCAAGCGCTTCGGCTTCCCGATGGGGGCTCGCCACCACGTCGATCTGCGCACCAGCCGCACCGTCGATCTGCTCGAAGTCGGCAAAGAGTTCGGGCTGGACGTGCGCGAGATCCACGACATCTTCGAAGCCTATGAGTATCTGACCGACGACAAGCTGGCGCGGCCGACACCGGTCGCCGAGACGGAGATGGAACTCGACAGCGACACCTCGCAACGCCTGCGCACCAAGAACGAGAAGTGGGCGGCGCGCATGCGCAGTGAGATCGCCAACATCGGCGCCTCGGCGCGCGGCCTCGGCCTCGCGGGGGAAAGCCTGAAGGCGACCGCCGAACAAGCCGACATCCATTGGAAGCGTGCGCAAGAATTCGAACGCAGTGACTTTCTCGCCGCGGCCTACGACAGCTACGTGCAAGCCGCCGTGTTCGCCGCGATCACCAAGGAACGTGCGCGCTTCTTGAAAGCCCGCGACGACGTCGAGGACCAGCTGGCGCAGATCGAGGCCGCGGCGACCGTGCAGGGACAGATCGAAGCGACCAGCGCCGAAGTGGAACTGCAGACCAAACGCACGACGGGCGGCGGCCAGATCAACGCGCTGCGTTCGTACCAGGCACTCGTGCTCGCCGAGTCCTATGCGGCCGTCGGCGCCGCCACCACCGAGACGCCGACGACCTTGCTCGACATCAAGAAGCAGCGACGGCTCACCGCCGCCGAGGCGAGTGACCTGCAGGAGCAGCTCTCCCAGCCGATCCTGTTCTTCGCGATCGCGCGCACCATGCTGGAGGTCGCTGGCGACCAGCGCGACTTCGGCACCGAAGAGGGGCAATCGCCACCGATCGCCGCCGACGTCATCGGTCGCTCCGCGGCAGCCTACGGTTCGGCGGCGGGCGCTGTGCTCGCCTACCTTGAGTCGCTCGCGCCAGAGCAGTTGGCGAACGGCGGCGACGACGACTACTTGGTGGCGATGCGCGCCAAGAACCGTGTCGAAGCGATGTCGTTCAACAAGAAGGACGGCAACCTGCTGCGCCTCGCCGCCGGTTCGCTCGCGTTCCTGAAGGGTGCCTCGCTGGTCAACAAGTACTACTCCCTCGGCAGTGAAGTCGACGCCAACGGCACGATGACGCTGACCAACCGCAAGGCGCTGTCCGCCCAGCTCGACCTGGCGCGCCAGTTGGCGCGCGAAGCGGCGGCGAAGGCAAAGGGCGCCGCGGGCTTCGTTCCCGTCGCCTCGCGCATGGCCTACCAACTCGGTGTGGCGCGGCGCGAAGGCGACGACGCGCAAAAGCTGAAGGCGCTGGAAGCGTTCTGGGAGAGCGCCTTCTGGAGCGAGCTGGCGGCGAACTCACCAACCGCTCCGAAGTGACCGCGCGGCCTACTTGCCGCCGGTCAGTTCCTTGACGAGAGCGTGCTCTTCGTAGATCACCGACATCGCTTCGATCATGCCCGCCGAGTGCACGCCGACGCAGCGGTTGATGCGCTCGTCGAACCAGTAGTTGCCCGGCAGCGACTCGATGTTGCCATCGAACACGAGGCCGACCACCTTCGCGTCGCGATCCAGAATCGGACTGCCCGAGTTGCCACCGATGATGTCGGCGGTGCAAACGAAGTTGAACGGCGTGTCGAGCTTGAGCTTGTCCTTCTTGTCGGTCCACTGCTTGGGCAGGTCAAACGGCGGCGCGTTGTCGAACGACACGTTGCGTTCGAACAGGCCGTTCATCGTCGTCTTCGGCGGCACCAACGTCGTGCCACACTCGTAGCCCTTGACGGTGCCGTAGGTCAAACGCAGCGTGAAGGTCGCGTCTGGGTAGTTGGCCGTGCCGTAGGCGTCGAAGCGCGCCTGGTTGATGGCGGCCTTGGCGGCCGGCGCAATCTTGCGGTCGATCTTCGCGCGCATCGCCATCATGTCCTCGCGCGAGCCCTTGCTGTCGATCAGCGTGCGGTAGTCGGCATAGGCCTTGGCGATGTCGTCGAACGCCGCCTTGACCTCAGGCTTGCCCGACTTGGCGATCAGCTCCTCGTCACGCACCTGCATCTTCTTCATCATCACCGGATCGCGCAGGCCGGCCAGGTGGCCTTCGATCGCCTTCAGTGAGTTGGAGATGCCGAAGTATTGGTCACGCAGTTCGAACGCGTCCTTCGCGTTCGAGTCCATGCGCTGCTTCGTCGTCGCCAGCATCTGGCGCAGTCGGTCAACCTGCTGCACGACCCGGATGTCGCGGTTGAACTCCAACTCAGCATGCGTCAGCGAACGCTCGGTGCCACCCGGGTGCCCCGACACGAAGATCAGCTCGTCGGTCTTGGCGCCCTCGACATCCCATTGGAAGTACCACTTCGACGAGTCGACCGGCTTGTCATTCTCGTAGACGCGGAAGAACGCGCAGTCGAGGCAGTAGCGCGGGTAGGTGAAGTTGTCCAAGTCACCGCCGTAGAACGCGACCTGCTTCTCCGGCGCGAACACCAAACGCACGTCGTCGTAGACGTGGTAGACGTAGATGCGGAACTGGTTGCCGTCGTAGAGCGGCACCGGCTGCGCTTCGATGTGCTTCTCCTTGTCGGTGATCGCCGCGCACATCTCCTCGAGCTTGCCGCGCCACGCGTTGCCCGCGTCGCTCTTGTCCGCAGCCTTCGCCGCCAACATCTCCTTGGTGACGTCCTTCACTTCAATCAGTTGGCGCAGCGTCAGCCCCTTGCCGTGCACCTCGCTGCCGTAGAGCCGCGAGCTGAAACCTGGCACGACCCAGTCCTTCTCCGGCGTCGACACCTCTTGGATCGTCGTCAGCGCGACGTGGTGGTTGGTCATCACCAGACCATTCGGCGAGACGAACGAGCCAGAACCGCCCGTGTCGAAGCGCACCGAGCCAAGACGGACGTGGTCGAGCCACTCGGCCGTTGGTTCGAAGTTGTACTTCTCCTTCAAAACCTTCAGCGGCAGGCTGTCGAACAGCCACATGCCCTCGTCGGGGCGGGCCATTGAGCTGGGGAACGTGACGCCGAGAGCCAGCACGGCGACGGCGAACGAAACAAACGAAGTGGAGTGCATTGCTACCTCGGAGAGCCGACGCCGGGGTGACGTTCGGGGCGAGCATGATAGACATCGCGCCGCCCGGAGCCAGGATCCGGGCGGCTCTCCGGCCACTCCTATTTGCCGGCGGTCATCTTCGCGACCAGGTCCTTGGCGACCTTGGTCGCCTCCTCCCCGTCGTGACCGCGGTAGTGGATCTTCATCTCGGCGTCGAGCACCACGACGGTCGGCCAGCCCTTCACCGCCCACGCGGTCGGGATCGGTCCACGCGTGGCTTTCGGCCCGGCATGGAAGCTGCGCCAGTTGAGGTTGTTGTCGGCAATCGCCTTCTTGGCGCGGGCAATCTCCTTGTCAGAGTTGACGCCAATCAGAGCGAACGGCTTGTCCTTCATCTCTTCCACGAGCGACCGCTCGTGCGGGTACATGGCCCGGCAAGGGCCTCACCAATCGCCCCAGAAGTCGAGGAAGATGACCTTGCCCTTGTAGTCGGACAACTTGAACGCCACGCCATCGAGGTCCTCGCCTTCGATGTCAGGAGCCACGTTGCCGGCCCCAAACTTCTCGCGCAGATCGATCGCGCCCGTGATCTCGGCCTTGAGGCCCGCATCGCTCGCGAGTTCGGCCGCCTTCAGCAGCTCCATCTTCGCCGTCTTGTAGGCGTCGCTTTCGCGCTCACCCGTCTCGATGGCCGCCTTGTGTTGCGCCATCAGCACCCAACCACGCACGTCAGGGTTGCTGCTCTTGGCCAAGCGCGCGAGGAACGTCTCGGCCTTGTCCGCCGCGACCATGCGCGACAGGAACGGGATCATCTGGCCGAGTTCGCTCAGCGCCGCGTTGTCGACGTGCTTCTCGGTGAGCGTGTCGAGCGCCGCAGTGATCGCCTCGCGCTTGCCGCTGCCGTTCTGCACGATGAACAGCAGGAACTTCACCGCGTCATCGGTGCCTGCAAACGCCGTCGCCGCCGCGTTCGCTTGCTCAAGCAACGGGGCGAAGTCTGGACGCATGGCCATCGCGGGCACTGGCTTGCCATCGGCCTTGGCCTCAGCCGCCTTGGCCGCCGCTTCCTTCGACGCCTGTCGCCAGTCGGCGACGATCTTCTGCTGGGCTGCCTCGAGCGCAGTCATGCGCTCCGCGGCAGTCGCCGGCTTGGCCGGCGTGGGATCAGGTGAGCCTTGCTGTGCAACCAGGACGGTCGCTATCAGCCAGGGACTCACCCACAACACGAGTTTCTGCATGGGGGGACTCCGGTCTTTGGGGAACGACGCAACGGCGTCGAGCCGAGCAGCATCACGCAGTGCCGCCGCCTCGGCAAGGCGCGGGGGTCGTGCCGGGCCCAAGTGGGGAGTCCCGTTTCCGTCGCTCGCGGGAGAAAACCCGTGGTCTAGCATGCCGCGGTGACCCTGCGCCCCTTCCTCCATCGTCTGCTTGAGGGTGACCCACCGACGCGCGCGGCGTTCGCCCTGCGGCTCGCCCTCGCCTTGCTCATCGTGCTCAACGTCGCCGCGATCGTGCTGGAGACGGTGCCTGACTGGACCGCGCCGCTTGGGCCCTGGTTCGCTGGGCTAGAGAGCCTGTCCGTGGTGGTGTTCTCCTGCGAATACGCGCTGCGGTTCTACGCGGCGCCAGAGCAGCCACGCTTTGCTGCACCGCTGACCGGCCGGCTGCGATGGATGGTCAGTCCCGCCGCTCTCATTGATCTCGCCGCCATCCTGCCGAGCTTGCTGCTGCTGGCCGGCTTCGATCTGCGCATCTTGCGCATGGTGCGGCTGTCACGGCTCGTGCGCATCGCCAAGCTGGGGCGTTACTCGCTGGCGGTGCAAACACTGCAGCGGGTGCTGCGAACGAAGGCCCCGGACCTGCTGTCGTTGCTGTTCTTGCTGATCGTGTTGTTGGTGGTGTCGTCGACGCTGATGTTCCACCTGGAACACGCGGCGCAACCGCACGGCTTCTCGAGCATCCCAGCGACGATGTGGTGGGGCATCGTGACGCTGACGACGATTGGTTATGGCGATCTGACGCCGATCACGACGTTGGGGCGGTTGTTGGGTGGGTTCATTGCTGTGTTGGGGATTGGGATGTTTGCGCTGCCGGCCGGTTTGTTGGGGGCCGCGTTTGTGGATGAGCTGTCGAAGGCGAGGGCTGGGGGGCGGGGTGGCGGCGAGGCAACAGGGGCGGCGCATGGGCCGAGTTGTCCTCACTGTGGGAAGTCAATTGGTGGATTCTGACCTCGCCTGACCGCGTTTCACAACGCGCCGACGATTGCCAGGATGCCGTTCGAGCTGGTGATGTGAGCGATAGCGCCGAACGGGTCGATCTCGAACACGACCATCTGCTCCACGACCGACACCCCGACAAGTGCGAGCGACGACGGGATCACAAGCGACGAGGTCACGACACCGCCGACCGGCAGGTAAGCATCAAGCACCGTCGGCGCCACGCGCAGCCAGCACCCGGGCTGGCCCTCTGGCAACAGCTGCCACAACTCCTGCAGCATCGGCGTGAACCCACGTACGCACACGCCGATCGACGCTGTCGGCAGTCCGGTCGTCGTCGCACGAAACGTGGTGCCGAGCCACGGCGGCAACGGCGCAGTGGTCTGCAGCAACCCACCCGCGCCAGTGCAGCCGGCGCCGTAGCCCGAAGCCTGCGCCGGGCAAGGAGCATCGCTGCTGGCTAGGTAGCCGAGCACGCCGCCGGGCTGTGTGGTGAACGTGCCGCCGGCCCACACGGTCCCCGACGGCAGCGCCGCCAGCGCCTGCACCGCGCCGTTGCCAACCGGCAAGAAGGCGCTCCAGGCCGAGCCATTCCAGCGCGCAGTGCGGTTCACGCTGACGCCGCTCACCATAGTGAACTCGCCGCCGATGACGAGGCTGCCGTCGGGAAGGAACGTCATCGACTGCACCCAACCGTTGGTGCCCGAGCCCAGCGTCTGCCACGACGTGCCCGTCCACCGCGCGACGCTAGCGCTGAGCGATGAGCCCGCCGCGTAGATGTCGCCGTTCGGGGCGATCTCGATCGCCAGGACCGACGGCAGACCAGCCCCCATCGCCGACCACTGGATGCCGTCCCAGCGGGCGATGCGCGACGCCGACACGCCACCGGCGGAAAGGAAGTCGCCACCTACGATCAGGTCGCCATTGGGTGCGACCGCCATGCTCAAGACCGCGCCATCGAGGCCGCTGCCCAGGGCCGACCAGGTCGAACCGTTCCAACGCGCGACGCGGTTCGCAGCCACACCGGTGACACTGGTGAACGTCCCACCGAGCACAACGTCCCCGTTCGACATCACCACGACCGCGGCGCCCCACGACACGTTGGTGATGGCCCCAAACTGCGACCAAGCCGACCCGTTCCAGCGCATCAACATCTCGCTCTGAGTGGACGACAACTGGAACTGACCGGCAGCAAGCAGCTCGCCATTGGGCAACTCCGCCAAGTCTCGAACCGCATGCGTCAGCCCAGGCAGCGGACTCCACGCTGTTCCATCCCACCGTGCCACCCGGGACGCACCCACTGATGCGACGCGCGTGAAGGAGCCACCGACGACTAGGCGACCGGCCGCGTCAACGAGACGGCACTTCACATCGCCATCCGTGCCGGAGCCGAACGCGGCCCAGGTGGCGCCGTTCCATTGCGCGATGCGCAGACCGCCGGAGGTCCCGTTCGGCGTGAACTCGCCGCCAGCGACGACGGTGCCGTTGCCGCGTATGCAGAAGTCCTCGACCAGGCCGTTGAGGCCGCTCGCCATGGGCGTCCAGGCCGTGCCCGTCCAACGCGCAACCTTGCTCACCAGTGTGGGGCCGGCCAAGGCGAACGTGCCACCAGCCAGGAGATCGCCGTTCGGCAACACGTCGACCGCGTCGACGAAGTTGTTGAGGCCGGAGTCGAGCGGCTGCCAGCTCGTGCCGTCCCACCGCGTGATGTTCCCCATGTAGATGGAGTTGATGCTGTAGATGGAACCGCCGACCAGCAGTTGGCCACCAGGCAACTGGCGCATGCAGTACGCAAGGCCGGTGAAGCCACCGCCGAGCAGCGACCAACCGAGTCCGTCCCAACGGCTCACGCAACCGCCGAACGTACCGGCCGCGACCAGATCGCCATTCGGCATCCGGGTCAACGACTTCACACTGCCACCGATGCCGATCCCGGTCAGGAACGGCGACCACGTCGATCCATTCCAGCGCGCGACCTTGTTGACCGAGTTGCCACCTGCGTTGGCGAACGCACCGCCTACGACCAGATCGCCGTTCGGCAGCACCAGCAACGATTCAACGCCGCCGTCGGTGCCGCCACCGATCCCGCTCCAAGCGCTGCCGTCCCAACGCGCGAGGTTGCTGGCGACGCTGCCGCCGGCGATCGGGAAGCCGCCGCCGACGACGAGGTGTCCGTTCGGCAGCACCGCGAGCGCGGCCACGGTGCCTTGCACGCCGGAGCCGAGCGGCGCCCACTGGCCGGTGACGTCGTCGAACAGCGCGATGCCGCGCGCGACGGTGGAACCGATGGTGGTGAAGAACCCCCCCGCGACGAGACGCGCCGGCAAGGGCCCCGCGCCGTCCTGATCCCACTCAAGCACGCAGACCACCTTGTTGTTGGCGCCGGGCAATGGCGACGGCGCCCAGGTCCGCTGGCATTGCGCCGCGAGCGACGTCGCGAAAGCGCCTGTCAAGACGCAGGAGAAAAGCACACGAATAAGGAGCGAAGTCATGGTCATCGGCCAATCCAGGTCGAAACGAAGTTGCCGAGGCGGAGACGGGAGCCGCGCAGCTCGAGTGGCTGCGCGCAGAAGAACATGCCGAGCAGAGCCGGGTTTGCGGGCACCGCTTCCTGATGCACGATCTCGCCACCGGTGGCCGGCAGCAGGAACGGCCCGAGCAACACGGCCTGCACGGGGTCGATGCGTAGCCAGCCGAAGCCCGACACCTCGACGGGCGCGATCTCGGCGAAACTGCAAGCGAGGATCGTTAGCGTCGCCAGCGCGTTCTGCCCCGGTTTCACCGTGTGCCGGAACGTGATCACGCCGCCGAGATCAGCGTCCCCTTGCAGCCGCAGCTGTCGCAGCTGATTGATCAACACGGAGCTGCGGTAGGTGCTGCCATTCCACGAGACCACGTCAGGATCCCCGTCACGGTCGAAGTCCTTGACGACGCGTACGCCGATGCCCGTCCCATACGCGAACGGCAACACGTTCGACGCGTTGACGAAGATCGCGTTACCGTTGTTCCACGCGACCACGCCACTGCCGACCAGATCGAGGTCACCGTCGTCATCCACATCGACCGCGGCAACATGCGCGTCGTTGCCAAAGGTGTTCGGGACCGCGTTCGGCACGACCGTGAAGGTCCCGCCCTGGTTGCGCAACACCTTGGGCCCTGACTTGATGTCGACGTCACCGTCGCCATCGAGGTCGCCCAGCAGCGACTCGGAGCCACCGTAGCCGTTCACCGGGATCGCACCGGGCGCGAACGTCAGAACGCCGGCTTGGTAGAGCCAGAGCTGGTCGTCCGACCACGAGTGCACCCAGATGTCCTGGTCCCCGTCGCCATCGAAGTCGGCCCGGTGGAGTCGGGGATAGGAGCCGGCGCCGAACGGACCGGACACGCGCGTCGCACTCTCGTCGACGAAGCCCCCGGGCAGGTTCATCAGCACACGCAGCACGTAGTTGTTGCCGATCCCGAGCACGAAGATCAGGTCGTTGTCGCCATCGCCGTCCAGGTCGACGCCTGTTCCCGACGTCGTCTGCTGCGTCGCGTTGCCGATCGGCAACGGTAGCTTCGTCGTCGCCATCGCGCCTGCGACGTTTGGCAGGTAGCCGTTCACCGTGTCGTAGCCAGTGAACACGTACTCGTCGCGGCCGTCCGCGTTCAGGTCGGTGAAGAACCCGTTCTGGTAGCCGCCGGTCCGGCTCGCCCAGCGGAAGGCAAACACACCGCTGCCATCGTTGGTGGCGAACTGGATCGTGGATGCGATCGGCCCCGGTGGCTCAGCATGCGTCACAACGAAGTCGGCGAAGCCATTGCCGTCGACATCGCCGGTGGCGAAGCCCGTGCCGCCTGACGAGGCCGGCAGACGCGACGCGCCGACCATCTCGAAGCGGTTCGGCGTGACGGTGTAGACCGCGGTCGTGGTGAGGATCGACGAGCTGACTTGCAAGCCGAGCCCGAACCGCAGCATGTCGCGATCGCCGTCGCCATCGAGATCGACCCGCACCTGATGGATCACGCCCTCGCAGCCACCACGGAAGGCGCTGGCAGTAAACGAGCCCGTTCCGTCGTTGCGACGTTCGTGGACCTGGTCCCGCGTAAACACGACCAGATCAAGGTCACCATCCGCGTCGAGGTCGGCCGGCTGTAGCTCTATCGTGCGCAGGTCGGTCGAAGCGCCTGAAGCAACCGCGAGCTGGCGCAGGCCCGTCGTGCAGACCAGCAAACCCGGGTCGCCGTAGCCACCGAGCACGAGATCGCGATCACTGTCGCCATCGAAGTCCGCAACCGCGAGGCCACGCAGGCTCGTCTAGATCACCGGGAACTGTGCCGTCGTCGCCTCGATGAAGTTGCCGGCGTTGTTCCAGTAGAGCCGCGTGCGCGCGTTCTCGGATACCAGAACCACGTCGCGCCAACCGTCGCCGTCGACGTCGACGCAGAACGGCACGCTGAACGACGGCGGCGCCGCCGGAAACTGTGCCGCCGACGCGACCGCGAACGCGCGGTTGCCCAGGTTGCGCACGAGCAGGCTGCCCGGCGTCCCGTAGCCAGGTTGCGACGTGAACACGAAGTCGGTGTCGCCGTCGTTATCGACATCGGCGGCCGCAATCGGCATCGGCCCGACGTTGGAGCTGAACGTGATGATGGTGAAGTTGGGCACCGGGAACGTTCCCGAGCCATCGCCCCACCAAACGCGCAGCGCGGCGTTGACGCCCCAGTACCAACCCAGCAGCAGGTCGGCCTGGCCGTCGGCGTCGAAGTCACCGGCGAGGACGGCGGGGACAACACCCGATGTGAGGCCGCTGGCGAAGGTCTCGCGCACGAACCCGGCCGGTTGCTTGCGCAGGATCACCGGACCAGTGTCCTCCATGACGACCAGGTCGTCGTCACCGTCGGCGTCGAGGTCATGCGCGGCTGCCGCCGTAGGCGAACCGACGATCGGCAGCACGGGCCCTTCGACGGGCTGCGCTTGCAACAGGGACTGCCCGCAAACGGGCGACACGAGCAGCGAAACGACAAGCAAAACGACTTGGGGGCGCATCAAGGTTCCTACTCTTCTGGGGCTTCACCCACGGCGATGAAGCGTCGCATCCTAGCCCCCAGTCGCGAGAGCGGATGAGTGATTGATGCTGCGTCCCGGTCTACCCGGGACCCACCCGAGCTCGACCGTCGGCGCCGCCGCCACCATGGAACCTTCCCGCCCCGCCCCTACCATCCGCGCCGTGACCCCGTCCCTGTTGCTGCCCCAACGCTCGTCCACAGGGCCCGAAACCCTCGCCGAATACCGCGCCCGCGGCGGCTACGACGGCCTCTTGCGCGCCCGCACCGGGGACCCCACGTGGCTGCGCACCGAAGTCGCCACCTCCCTGCTGCGCGGTCGCGGCGGCGCCGCCTTCCCAACCGCCCGCAAATGGGAACTCGCCGCGGCCGCCACCGCCGACCAGAAGTTCGTCGTCGCCAATGGCGGCGAACACGAACCCGGCAGCAGCAAGGACCGCGTGCTCGTGGAACGCCACCCCCACGCCGTGCTCGAAGGCTTGTTGCTAGCGGGGCTCGCGACCGGCGCCACCAAAGGTTGGCTCTACCTCATCGAAGACATGCACGGGCCGCGCGCGAGTGCGGAGCACGCGCTGAGCGAACTGCGCGCCGCCGACCTGATGCCGTTCCCCATCGAGGTGCATCTCGGCCCCACCACCTATGTCGCGGGCGAAGAGACCGCGGCCCTGAACGCGATCGAAGGCAAGCCAGCCAAGCCGCGCAAGAAGCCACCGTTCCCAGGCGAAGCGGGATTGTTCGGCAAGCCGACCACCGTCAACAACGTCGAGACGCTGGCGCATGTCGCGTGGATCGCACGGCAAGGCGGGGCGGCGTTCGCGGCGATCGGCACCGAACAGAGCAAGGGCACTCTGTTGTTCACTCTGCCGGCCAGCGTGCAGCGCCCCGGCGTCTACGAACTGCCGTTTGGCGCCACCTACCGCCAATTGCTTGACACCTGCGGCGGCGGACTGCGGGCCGATCGCCGCGTGCGCGCGATCCTGCCGGCGATGTCGTGTGGGTTCTTGCTGGCCGAGCACCTCGATGTCCCGATCGCCTACGAGACGCTGCGCCCGCTCGGCACGTCACCTGGCTGTGGCGGCGTGCGCATCGTCGACGACGCCACCGATGTGGTAGCGCTCGCGATCGAGATCGCCGAGTTCTTCATGAAGGAGCAGTGCGGCCAATGCCCGCCGTGCCGCATGGAGACGAACCAGTTCGTGCACATTCTGAAGGCGGTGCAGGGCAAGAAGGGCCCGGGCTACGCCGACAAGCTCGCGAAACTCGCCGAGTTCTCGCGCAAGAAAGGTTTCTGTTCCTTGATCGAGATGGCGGCAGCGCCAGTGCTCAGTGCTGTCAGCGCGTTCGCGCTCGACTTCGCGGCCGCCGCCGGGCCCGCCGCTCCTGCAGGTTCATGACGTGACGCTCCACTACTACTACGCCGCGTGCACGCTCGGCCTCGAAGCCGTGCTCGCTGACGAACTGCGTGCGCTCGGCGCAGGCGATGTCGAAGCCCGCCGCGGTGCGTGCGCTTTCACCGGCGACCGCGCCATGGGCTACAAGGCCTGCCTGTGGACGCGCTCGGCGATCCGCGTGCAAGAGGAACTGACGCGTGGCTTCGTGCGCGATCGCGACGACCTCTATGCGCTGACCGGCACCGTCGACTGGTCGCAGAGCATCACGTATCTGCAAACGCTGGCGATCGATGGTTCGGTGAAGGACAGCTTCGCCAACGACACGCGCTTCCCCGTGCTCGTCGTCAAAGACGCCATCTGCGATCAGTTCCGCGACCGCACCGGCAAGCGGCCTGACGTCGGCAAGGACCGCCCCGACCTGCCGATCAAGCTCGTGCTGCAAGGCCAGGAAGCGATCCTCTACCGCGAACTCGGCGGCGAGCCGCTGCACAAGCGCGGCTACCGCGAGATCCTGCACAAGAGCCCGCTGAACGAAGCCACAGCGGCGGGGCTGTTGCTGATGACCGGCTGGGACAAGCAGAGTCCCGTCTGCGATCCGATGTGCGGGTCGGCGACGTTCCTCATTGAAGCGGCGTGGCTCGCTTGCGACCGCGCACCGGGGCTAGGCCGCGCGTTCGCGTTCGAACGGTGGCGCGACACCGATTTGGATGCGTGGCGGCAGGTCTACGACGAAGCCGAGGCGCGCGCGCAACGTGGCGCTGGCCGCACACCGCGGTTGTGCGGCAACGACCGCCATCCGAGTGCGATCGCCATTGCGCAGAAGGCGCTCGCCGGGGCGGGCCTCGAGAACGCCGTGCAACTGTCGCAGGAAGACACCTTCAACTGGCAGCCGCCGTTCGTGCCGCGGCTCGTGGTCACCAACCCGCCGTACGGCGATCGCCTGCAAGCGGAACCGCAGTCCCTGAATGACAGTTGGGATGCCCTCGGACGTTTCCTTCATCGCCAGTGCCCGGGCGCTTCGGCCTTCGTGCTGTGCGGCAATCCCGAGCTGACGCAGTTGCTCGGTCTGCGTGCGACCCAGAAGTATCCGGTGCGCAACGGCCCGATCGAGTGTCGCTGGTTGCGCTACGACATCGACGGCCGCTGAGCGTCTTCGCGCGAGCGACAGCGCGCCCCAAGCCATCGGCCGAGGCCCGCCCACACGACCAGCAGTGGCAGCATGCAGAGCAGCAGCGTGCCGTTGCTGACGGCGACGCGGTGCAGCAGATCGTTGCCGGCGGCACCGACTAGATCGCCAAAGCGCAGCACCGCGGTGTCGACCACCGCCTTCGACACGTACTTCGCTTCGGGATCGAGCGGCGTGTAGAGCACTTCGCGCGCGGGCTTGTCGAACGCGAATTGCACCATTCGCCGCAGCACTTCGACGATCGCGTAGATGCCTACCAACGGCCACGCCGTCAGCATCGAAAGCCCCACCAGGCTGGCGAACGGCATCGCGCACAAGACCACACCAATGCCAAGGCCGAGCAGCACACGGCTCGTGAAGAAGAGTTGCACACCGAGGCAGAGGGCGTTCTGCCACCAGTTCATGCTGGCTTCGAGCATGCGTCGCGCCCCGTCGTCGGGCAGTTGTTCGCGCACGACGGCAATGCGCTGGTAGTAGAACGTGGTCGCGACGATCGCGGCGATCAACACGAACAGGGCAATGGCCCGCAAGTACGGATCGCGCACCACCCGCGACAGCCCGGCGAAGAACGTCGGTCCGTTCGCCAAGGCATGCGCGCGCGGGATCACTTCCATGCGGCGGCACGCTCGCAGCGACAACCACCACGCCAGCACCGCGATCTCGACGGCGATGCCCGCCACGAACAAGAAGGTGGAGTAGCTGCAGGTTGCGAAGTGGAACGACACCGACGAGCCCGCCATCGCCCCGAGCGTGCCGCCGACGGATACCAGCCCGAACAGTCGCTTGCCTTGCGCGGTGCTGAACCACTCGACCGCATGCACCCACACCAACGTCACCCCACACACTGAGAACGCCGTGACCCAGGAATAGAAGATGGCGAAGGACACGCCGCGCGCGGTGCCCCAGGTGAGATCGCCAAGATCACTGCTGCCACCGGCGAACAAGGCCGCGAGCGCTACGAAGCTGATCGCGAACGCGTGCAGCGCATACGGCAGGAATCGGTGCGATGGCAGACGGCGGACCAGCGCCAAGTACGGCTGGTTGAGCAACGTCACCATCACGAACGTCAGCGTGAACAGCGGCAACAGCTCACTGGTGCCGAAGGCGGCGCCGACGTTCTCTCGCAGCGGCCGCAGCAGGTAGAATGTGAACAGCACGCAGAAGAACGACACCGCGGTCCACGCCGTGGCTCGCCGTTCGGCCGAAGTCGCGTCATCGAGACGCAGCAATCGCAGCAGAGCATCGCGCACAAACTGCATACGTCGAGGTTCGCTAGCGCGCGGGCCGGACTGGCAAATCACGCGGTAGGTGATCGCGCAGTCGTAGTAGGCAGGCGCCAGGAAGGCCAGCAGTTGCAAGCTGGCCCTCATCAGCACGCGCCCTATGGTGCTCGCGTGATGAACGGAACCAGCACCCGCTACGTGCCCCACCTGGTGCTGACTCTGCTGATCGCGGTCTGGAGCGCGAGCTTCGTCGTGTCGAAGGTCGCGTTGGAGTCGTTGTCACCGTTTGGGCTGGTTGCCCTGCGCTTTTGGATCGCGGTGCTGTGCGTGCTGCCGTTCTTGCGTGGCGACGTGACCGCCGATCTGCGCAAGGCCCTGTGGCCCGGCTTGGCCGCGGGGGTGGCGCTCGGCACCGGCTACCTGCTGCAGATGGCGGGCATGACAGGCACGACCGCGTCCATGGGCGGCCTGCTGGCGGGGCTGATCGTGCCGCTGGTTGCCCTCGGCGGGTTCGTGTTCTTTGGCGCGCATCTCGGCTGGATGACGGGGGCTGGTCTGCTGCTCGCGATCGCGGGCATTGTGACCATCTGCTGGCCGAGCGGCGGGGCGGCGAACGGGGCCGAAGACTCGCTGGCCGGCATTCTGCTGCAGGTCGGCTCGTCGACCAGCTACGCCGCGCACGTCTTGCTGGTGTCGCGCTTTGGCCGGAACGCGCCGATCGCGGCGTTCACGATGTGGCAGCTGGTGTTCGTGGCCGTGGTGGGCACGGTCGCGACCGTGGTCAGCGGCGACTTCGCGAAGAACTCCGAATTTAGCATCGACTGGTCCGGCGAACTGCTGCTCGCGATCGCGTACCTGGGTGTGCTGGCGACAGCCGTCGGCATTGGCGTGCAGAGCAAGGTGCAGCACAGAATCCCACCCACGCACCTGGCGTTGGTGTTCGCGCTGCAGCCCCTGTTCGCGGCCTTGTGCGGCTGGGCCATGCAAGGCGACGTGCTCAGCGTCGGGAAGTTCTGCGGCGGCGCGCTCATCGTGCTCGGCGTGATCGTCACCAGCCTGGAACGTTCGCGGCCCGCTCAGTAGCCAACTCAGTAGCCCGCCTGCAAGCTCGACTGGAAGGCGAACCAAAACGCCCCGCCGAGCGAGATGAGGGTCAGCGCCAGGGCCGCCATCGTCCACAGCACGGGCTTCGCCGCCGCCTTCGGGCGCAGCAACAATAGCGCGCACGGTGCGAGCAGCGCACAGCCTGCCGCGGACCAGGGCAAGGCCGACAGGTGCACCCCGGCCAGCAGGAACAAGCCGTGGGTGACGCCGATCCACGTGCCATCGGCGGCGGTGAGCGCGAACGGGCGGCGCCACAGCGACGTGCCTGCCGCCGCACCGAGGGCGGCGGCAACCGCACCACACAGCTGCCCAAGCAGACCGCTGCTGAGAGCGATCACCGCGGCATCCGCCGACAACATCGTCGCGAACACGAACGCCGGACCAAGGTTGGCAGGGCCGCGCGCGATCACGGTGCGCGACGCCAGCACGAGCAGGGCGACGCCGAAGCCACCGCCACCGATGTGACGAACGATGTCGAAGGTCGACCACTGGTTGGCCGTCTGCGTCTTCACAAGCATCAGCCACACCGAGCCGCCCGCCACCAACACGCCGAGCGCAGCGGCGAGTCGGCTCGGCAGCAGCCGCAGGTGTTCGAGCAGGGCGACGAGGCCTCCTGCCAGCACACCCCACAGCAGCCACTGCGTGCCGTTTGGTGCCGACCACAACTCGTGCGGCCACGTCGGCCAGTCTTGCCAGTCCTTCAGCAGCCCGAAGGCGACGAACAGCCCGATCGCCATCGCCAGCGGCAACAACCGCCCGCCGAACAGACTGACCAGCAACAGCGCTGCCGCGATCGGCGGCAGGGTGCCCTTCAAAATGGTGACTGGGTCCAGGATCGCCTCACTTCTTCGGCTGGATCAACTCAAGGTCGATCATCAGCGTCACCTCGTCGCCGACACCGCCGTCCTTGACACCGTAGGTCATGCCGAAGTCCGAGCGCTTGATCGTGAACTTGGTCGAATAACCGACGCGCTTGCCGCGCATCTCACCGGCCCCGATGTACTCGACCTCGAGCACCGTCGACTTGGTCTTGCCATTGAGGGACAGGTCGCCAGCCACTTCGAGCATGTCCCCCTTCTTCGCGACCTTCGTGCTCTTGAAGGTGATGTCGGGGTTCTCCTTGCTGTTGAAGAAGTCGGGGCCCTTCAGATGGTCGTCGCGGGCCTTGTCGTTGGTGTCGACGCTGGCGACTGGGATCGTCAGCTGCACGCTGCCAGCTTCGGGCTTGCTCGGGTCGAGCGTGATGCTGCCGGTGATGACGTCGAACGTGCCCTTGAACCACGACGCACCCGCGTGCTTGACGCGGAACGCCACGCTGCTGTGAACGGTGTCGACGATCCAATCGTGCTCAGCGAGCGGACGGCTCGATTCGCCAACAGAAGGTGTCGAGAACGAAAGAAGCGCGAGCGCACAGGGCAGCAGCAGAAGGGACTTCATTGGGAACCTGCGTAGAAAAGAGGGCGCCGGATATGGCACGGCCGCGGCCAAGACTCAACACGTCAACGACGAATCAGCACGCGCAGTCCGCGCGCCGCCACCAAGTCCGTTAGATCTGGTGGCAAGTCGCAGCGGGCGAACGTGCCGGCGAGGCTGGCGGTCGTCGTCGCCGATTCGGCGACCGCTGGTCCTAGCACCAGGGCGCCAACCCGCGTGGCCTGCGCTGCTTTTGGCAGTTGCGACGTCGGCGTCACGATCGGACGCTGACCGGCGGCCCACAGCACGCGCGGCAAGTCCGAGACGATCTCTTGCTCGGGCGCGAGGCGACGGGCCAGGAAGCGACCGATCGCACGTTCCGCCACGGCGGGCCGCGGTTCGATCTCCTGCCACGCGCCATAGCACTCGGCCGCGACGGCAACACACAACAGCAGTTCGCGCCAGCGCGACGACAAACGAACGAGTCCGACGCCGGCGAGCACCGCCGCGATCGGCGACCACACAGGCCACCACGCCAACGGCTCGGCGCCCACGCAGGCACCACCAACCACGAGCGCCAACACCACGGCCAGCCCACGCAAGTGCGGCGGCCGCGGTGCCAGCCACGCCAAGGGTGACAGCACGAACGCGGCACCGATCGCCAACCGCAGTGTGCGCAGGCTGCCCGCACTTGGCGTCAGCACGTCACCGCCTGCGATCGCGACGATGGCCGCCAATGCGAGTGCTGCGCGCCAGCGTGCACAGCTCGCCGCCCACACCGCGAACGCCACGACCAACGCCAAGCACCCCACGGCGCTACCCGTTCCCGCGGCCACCGACGGACCGGCCGCGACCATCGCCAGCACGGCTGCCGACACGCCCGCTCCTTCACGCAACCGTTCGGCGGCGCACGCCACCGGCCACGCGGTCAGCGCCCCCAGCAAGCACGCGCCCACTTGCGCCGCCACGAACGGTGGGGCGCCGGCCGCGATCGCCGGTGCCAACAGCAAGCTCCAGCCCGGCTCCGTCCAGCGCGCCGCGAGCTCTCCCCACGAACCGGCTGCCAACTGGGCCGCCAACCACAAGTCCGTGCTCGCATCGATGCCTGGCAACGGCGTGCGCATCGCCACGAGCCATCGCCACACCGCACCCGCACAGACCAGCCACAGCACAATGCGCTGGTCGCGCGCCGGCATCGTGCCGTTCATGGCAGGGCCCCACCGAGAGCGGCGTCTTCGCCATCGGAGCCGTAGTCACCGAGAGCAAAGACGAGATCCCGGTAGTTGCGGATGTCGAGCACCGCGAGCGATTGCACGGCGCGCAGAGCCATCACGTCGCGCCGCACCGCACCACCCTGCCGATAGGCCGCGCGCAAGGTCGCAATGGCGTGCTCGGCTGGCGAGGCACCGGCTGGCAACCGCCGCCAGGCATCGAGCAGACTGCGCGTGCCGTGCAGATCCTGTGCATACGCGCTGTGCACCGCCGCGATCGCGTCGCCGGTGAGCCCTTGGCCATGACGTTCTAGCCAACGATCGACCGGGTGCACGGTGAACGCCGAACGCACGATGCGCCATGCCCGGCTCGCCCATGACGGTCGTTCGCCTTCGCGTTGCAGTCGCGGCAGCACGTCCGTTCGCCAACGCTCCGCGAACAGCAACGTGCGCGCGTCGTGCTGATCAGCGACCCACGCACAGCTGACGGCGAATTCGCCGGCCGCGCACGCGTCGGCGTCCGCACCTTCGCCCAGCGAGGGCAGCCAAGCCAAGGCAGCGTGCAGGCCTGCGATCTGCGCCCGGACGGCCACCGCCGCATCCCGCAAGCGCACCGCTTCGCGCTCGCGCAAGTGCAAGAACAGCAAGTCGCGTTCGACCGGCGACTCATCGGCAAACGGCTCACCTTGCGACCAACCGACCGGGGCGCCGGCGTAGACCGGGTCGACCGCCAAGCGCATGCGGATCGCTTCGAGCAACCCGGGCGCCTTCATGCGGTGGATCTTGCGCAGCGCCACCGCGAACGGCGCCTCGCCGATCTCGCGCCGCTGCATCGCCAACTCGGGATCGAACACCTCGCGCACGATCTGGCGCACCCGACCCACCAACCAACCGACCGAGCGCAGGAAGCGCCACAGCAACAACAGCGGCGCCAGCAGCACGCGGCCATGCGACAGCCGACGGCGATAGAACCGCATCGGATTGAAGCTGCGTTCGTGCTTGGGCAGGTTGTGCACAGGACGGGTGCCGAAGATCTCACGCACCATCGTGCGGCGGTCGGCGCGCACGACGGCGAGCACTTCGGCGCCGAACAACGTCGCAATGTGGTGATCGCGCTCGCTGTCGCCGCCGACAAAGTCGAGGGCTGTGAACTCAGCCGCCGGATAGGTCGGAGCCGCCCCGTGCGGTGTTTCCCTCAACGTGCGTCCGCCGCGCGGATCGCGCCGTCGCTGCAACCAATCCTGCATCGCCGCCAGCGCTGCCGGCGTAGCCACCGCTCGTTCTGCCAGCGGAATGCAGTAGCGGTTGTAGCCGCCGATTCGTTTGGCGGACTCGACCGCGATGCTCTCGGTGATGAAGCGGAACCACAGGTAAGGCCCGCCGAGGATCGAGCCTTCGTCGAGCTTCAACTTGCGCAGCCGCTTGCGATCTTTCTTGTCACTGCCGAGAAACTGCTGCCGCAGATTTTCGAGTGACTGGTTGGCGAGCAGCTGCTCGGTCGTCTTCACGTCACCGAGGTGCAGCGGCGCGCCATCGAGGAAGTGCAGGTAGAGCAAGGCCGTGCGATTGGCTTCGAGGCGAACCCACTCAGGCACGTCCTTGTCGGCGATCGGCACGCCAGTGCGGGCGCTCGCCACCTGCAGTCGCAGCATCTGTTGCGCCTGCACCGCGTGCACACCATCGCCAAAGATCCGCTTGGTCAAGAAGGCGAGGTCTTCGCGTTCGTACCGCGACTTGATGCGTTCGAGCTGCGAGAGGAAGTGCGCTTCACTGGTGAGGCGGTAGGCCTCCGAGGCTTCGCCCGCCAAGCGCTTGAGCCAGTGGCCGAGTAGCAGCAACAGCAAGCAAACGCCACCGAGGATGTAGAGCGGCTTGCTGAACGTGCTGCCGCCGAACAGCGAGAAGACGCCGCCGAAGAGGATCAGCCGCACGGCGGGCCGTTGCGTCGCCTTGACCATCGCCGTGGCGACGCGATCGAGAATCTGCGGCCCGGTGACGATGCCGTGCAGATCCGCGAAGAACAGCATGCGTCCATGCCACGACTCGCACCACTCGGCGATGCGGCGACCGAGCTCGACAATGCGCTCTTCTGGCGACGCCGGCAGCGGGTGCACGGCGACGCGGCGGATGATCGGCAGCCAACGCACCGGCGGCGCCGACAGCACGCGCACGACCCGATCGAGCGACTGCAGGTCGGCGGGCCGCAGCCAACGCCCGATGTCCTGCGGACGCAGCGCCCACAAGAACTCGATGGCCTCGCCGATCGGAATGTCGCGCGCTTGCACCGTCGCCACTCGTCGCACCGCGCCATCAGCGAGCATCGCTTGCGCCATCGTCCGCACGCGCACAGCCCGCGTCTGCAGCACGAGTAGCCGTTCACTGTTCGGCAACAACCCCACCAACTCGTGTTCGCGTCGCAACGCCGCGAACAGCAGATCGCGCAAGTCCTCGTCGATCACCGTGCGCCGCACGTCGGCCGAGCCTGGCACAAACACGAATTCACGGTTGAGAATCTGCTGGAAGCGCGCCGCCAAGCCATCGAGTCCGCGCACCAAGAACAACAGCAGCCGCGCCGATCGCAGCAGCGGCCGCAGCGCCTGCACGTAGCGAGCGGCCCACGTCACCCGCATCAGTCGCAGCACCCGCAACGCCAACGCACTGTCGGCGATGCCAAGCACATCGACGCCAGGCAACAAGAACAGCACCGACGGCAGCAGATCGGTCACCGCGTTGCGCAAGAACCACGACCACCGCGAGGGATGCAGGGCCAGTTCGAAGGCGAAGTCGGCGACAAAGAACACGCACGCCAGCGCGTCGATCCAGTGCAGCACGTGCAGCGTGCTGTCGGACACCGTTGCCGTCGACTCGATCACCAAGGTGGTGAGCACGACGAGCAGCAGCACGAAGTTAGTGGTCTCGATGAACGCGACGCCGCGCGCGCCGATGCGGGCTTCCAATCGGCGCGCCAGTTCGCGATCGTCCGACGCGCGCAGCAGCCGCCGCCCGAGGCGGCGGCACGTCGACGACGCGGTGCTGGCAGCGAGCGAACGCACGACCCGGCCCGTGCAGCCGAGCAGTTGCACCTGATGATCGATCGGCAAGTCATCGATCGCCGTCGACAACAGGGCAAAACGTTCTGCCACCTCCTGGTCCACGACCGGCCCCGGCACGACGCGCGCGACACCCGCCGCAATTGCTTCAGCGCACTGTCGCCCGAGCTCGGGTTCGCCCGCGATCGCCGCCGACGCCTGCACTTCCGCCAGCTCGCACAGCACGGCTGCATCGGCTTTGCTCATGGCCAGCAGTCGCACGCGCGCCTGCAGCCAATCGCGGCGCGCGGTCGCGAACTCGTCATCGAGCTCACTGCCAAAGGCGGAGCGCTGCGTCGCCAGCCAGCGCAGTTCCACCGCCAGCAGTTCCTGCGCCAAGGCCCCACTACCAACTAGGCGCATGCGTTCGTTCGCCAAGGCCTCAGCCGCGGCCGCGGGAGAGGTCGCGGCATCGTGCAGCAGCGCGCGCAACGGCGCCAAGGACGGCGTTTCGATCGACTTCATGGGCCCGCTGACGAACGGGCCGCGATCATAGGAACGAGCAGATGCCGTTCACGGACGAACTGCTGCGGCGCCGTTCACCAGGTCGGTCACCAGGGTCGGTGAAACTCGACGAGGCCAGGCGGTTCGTCGCCGAGATACTCGATCGACAGTTGTCGCGAAGCGCCGCGCGAAAACTCCAGGTCCGCCGCAAGCTTCGTCACCATGCCGGTCTTTTCATCGCACAACAGCCACGCCGACCGCAGCCGAATGGGCGCATCGACCCGCTTGCGCGTCGCCGCGATGCGCAACAACTCGCGACCGGTGGCATCCCGCTCGCGGCCGACGACCGCCAACTCAAAGTCGGTCGGCAACTTCTTCACCAAGGCGTGCACGTCGAGGTAGCCAAGGTCGAGCATGTCACCGAGCCCCTGCAGCAGGCGCTCACTCTCGGCCAAAGGGGCGGCCCGTTGGAACGCGCCGTTGGCCGAGGTCGCCCACAACTCTTGGCCGTCGCTGCCGATCGTCAACGCCGAGGTCTGGAAGGGACCAAAGCCAAGGCGCCCGGTGACTCGGAAGAAGCCACCAGGACGTGTCACCAACGCGAACTCGTGGCGCACCATCTCGTTCCCCTTGCCATCGACGCCAACCCCGACTACGCGAAAGCGCCGCGCTACATCGCGCGCCAACTCGGTCACGGCGCGCTCGACCGCCGCCGACGCGGTCGGCAGCGCTGCTGGCAGCCACAACCAAAAGGCGAAGCTCGCCATCAGCAACGCGGCCACCGCCACCGTCACCCAATGGCGCCGCGGCTCGACCGCGCCGTCGCCAGCAATGCGGGCGAGCATCGCCGCGATGCGCCCTTCGCGCGCCGCTGCGTCCTGAGTGTGCATGGCACGCAACAGACCATGCAAGAACCGCTGGTCAGCAAGCCAGGCCTTCGCTTCGGGCGGCACCGCGGTCGGCGAAGGACCATCCGCCAAGGTGTCGTCGAGTTCGCGCCAGGGCTCCGGCACCAGCTCGCGGCCCTGCGTTTCGTCGTTCTCGTTCATGCGACGTCTCCCTGCGGCAACTTGCTGCGCAAGCAGCGATGCAGCATCGAACGCCCCCGCTGCAGGTGTTTCTTGACGGCCTCAAAGCCGATGCCGAGCCGTTCGGCGATCTGCTTGCAGTGCATGCCGTGTTCGTAGTGCAAGCGAATGGAGTCGAGCTGCGGCCCAGTCAGATGGGTCAAGCACTCGCGCAAGGCGTCGAGCTTTTCGTCGAAGGTGTCGCCCTTCAGAGTGGCGAACTCGCGGAACCCACTATCCATGCGGCTCAGCACTTCGTCATCGCAGAAGTGCACTCGGCTGCGGCCCAGTTTGCGCCGGTAATTGAGCACCAATTTGGCGGCGATGCCGCGCACCCAGGGGCCGAACGGGAGCTTGCGGTCGTAGCGCTCGAGGATGCGCCAAGCGACCAGGAAGGTCTCTTGCAGCACGTCTTCCGCGGCGACGTTGTCGCGCAACGTAGAGAGCAAGAACGCGCGCACCGAGTCGATGTGCTCGCGGGTCAGGATCTCGAACAGGTCGCGGGGCTCCACAGGGCGGGGATTGTCGCGCCGAAGCCACCACGGGACAGCGCGCTCGCCGACTTTTGTCGCACCCATGCCATTGGCCGGTGCCAAGCAGCCCATCATCATGCGCCCCCGCCATGCGCACCGCTGCCTACGTCTACACCGGTTGGCATGCGATCGCCGAGCGCGACGCCGCGTTCCATCCGGGCTTCACCGAATGGGAGCTCGTGCGCGCCTGCCGCCCGCGCTTTCCTGGCCACGCCCAACCCAAGGTGCCCCTGCTCGGTGAGTACGACGACAGCGATCCACAGGCCCTCGGCCCCCGCCTGCAACTCGCCCACGCGCACGGCATCGACGCCTTCGTGTTCGGCGTGTTCTGGTGCCGCGGCAAGCGGGTCTTCGAGAACGGCCTCGACCGCGGCTTGCTCGCCTCGCCACTCGGCGCAACCTTGCCGTTTGCGTGCATGTGGGCCAATCGTTTGCCGCGCCGCGTGCTGCCGGTAGCGCGCGCCGATCTGCCGGTGCTCGATCCGGCCCGGTTCGTCGGCAGCGACGTCGACGACTTCGTGCGCTTCATCACGATGCTGGCGACCCACTACTTTGCGCGCCCCAACTACGTCACCGTCGCCGGCGGCAGCTACCTGTCGATCTTCGACTCCACGTTCTTCATCAAGGAACTCGGCATCGACGGCGCGCGGACGGCCATCACCAAAGCCCGCACCTGGCTGCGCGCGAACGGCCATCGCGACCTGCACCTCGCCGCGATTGAACCCAACGCCGACGTGCTGCCGCTGGTCCGCGCCATCGGGTTCGACAGTGTCACGCACTACGTGTTGCTGCCAGATTGGAAGGGACCGTTTCAGCAGGACTACCGCGAGTACGCCGAACTGCGCGCGCGCCAGTGGCAGCACTTCAGCGACGCCTCGGGACTGCCCTACATGCCAGCGGTCGCACCCGGCTGGGATGCGAGTGCGCGCAGCGCGGACTTCGGCGACGCGCGCCCCGACAAGTACCCGTGGTGGCCGGTGATCGTGGGCGAGCACCCCGATCACTTCGCTGCCGCCCTGCGCCGCGCGCGCGCGTTCCGTTCACCGATTCACAGCGTCGACCCGCTGGTGTTGATCGCTTCGCTCAACGAATGGAGCGAAGGTCACTACCTCGAACCAGACCTTCGCTTCGGCACCGGTTGGCTCGCAGCGTGCAGGCCGTAGCCGGCGTCGGTGTCAGCGTCGATGTCGACGTCACCCGCCGCGCACGAACGCGATCGCCTCGATCTCGACCAAGAACCCGTAGTGCAACGGCCGCACCGGCACCACCGCGCGCGCCGGGCGATGCGCGCCGAAGAACTCGGCATAGACCGCATTGAAGTCCGCCCAGTGGTCCTCGGTCGTCAGGTAGGCCGTGACCTTGACCACATCGGTCAACTTCGCACCGGCGGCAGCCAGCGCGAGCTGCACGTTCGCCAACGTCAACCGCGTTTGTTCGCGCACCGACAGCGTCGCGTCCTTGACGCCACTCGGTGGGATCGGCAACTGGCCGGAAACGAACACGAACCCACCCGCCGCCACCGCATGCGAGTAGTGGCCACCCGGCATGACGCCAGCGGCATTGGCTTGAAAGAACTGTGGAGCGTGACTTGGCATGGTGAGTGACGGTTGCAGTCGAACTCGCAGCCTAGCCCTCGCTCGCCGGCGGGCCGAACCCGATGCGCTGCTTTTCCCCGGTCGGCGTCGGCAGCAGCAATTGCCGAATGGCCTCGAACACTGCAGCGATGCGCTCATCGTGGTCGACGTACTTCTGTTCCAGCTCGGCGACGCGATCCGCGATCTCCTGGTGATCGACCAGCAGCTGCCGCAGATGCACGAAGGCCCGCATGATGGCGACGTTGACCCTCGCCGCCTTTGGCGACCGCAAGACGCTCGACATCATGGCGATGCCCTGCTCCGTGAAGGCCATTGGCAGGTAACGACGACCGCCCCAACTTGAGGTCACAGTTTGTGACCTCAAGTACGCAACTTCTTCCGGGACAAGAACAAATGCAAAGTCGTCCGGAAACCGATCGGGGTTTCGAACCACCGCTTGGTTGACTGCTTTCGTAGGCACGCCGTAGAGCCGTGCCAGGTCCTGATCGAGCAGGATGCGCTGGCCACGCACCACGCGAATACACGCCGCAATCTCGTCAATGGCCAGGGGCGGTTCCGCCGGATGTTGGGGATGAATGGACATGAGGGTTCTCCAACAACCAAGTGTGCGACCGGGGGCAAGCTGTCTGGTGCAAACCCCCGCTGGCCGTATGGTCGCCGCGTGCAGAAGAAGCGCCCCCCCCGACGCAAGCCGCAGCCCTGGTGGGCCGAGCTGCCGACCGAGGAACTGCTCGACGTGCGGCTGTGCGACCTCGACCTTCACCTTGAAGGCACCGCCCTGCAGCAACGCATCGATCGCCTGCACGAAGAGCTGGCGCGCGCTGGCATGGTGTTCCGTCCCTACGTCTGGCTCGCCACCGACTGGTTCACGCCCGAAGGCACGACCGGCTTCGCCGTGCCGTTCTACTTGGCGCACCGCCGCCTGGTTCGCCTCGAGCACGCGCAGATGTTCGAGGCCGAAGGCAGCTCGCACGAATGGTGCATGAAGCTGCTGCGCCACGAAGCCGCGCACGCCTTCGACAATGCGTATCGCTTGCACGGTCGCGCCGATTGGCGCGCGACGTTCGGCCGCTACAGCGCGCCGTATCGCACGGCCTATCGCGTGAAGCCGACCAGCAAACACTTCGTGCAACACCTCGGCTGGTGGTACGCGCAGAGCCATCCCGCCGAGGACTACGCCGAGAGTTTCGCGGTGTGGCTCGCTCCCAACTCGCGCTGGCAGAACGTCTACGCCGGTTGGCCAGCATTGCGCAAGCTGCAGCGACTGCACACGATGTTGCGCGACGTCGGCGACCTGAAACCCTTCGTGAAATCCAACGACCGCCCCGAATCGATGAGCCGCCAGCGCATCACCCTGCGCGAGTACTACCGCCACAAGAAGGCCAGCTATGGCCAAGGCGAAGCGTGGCGCTTCGACCGCGAACTGCGCATGTTGTTTGCGATGCCCGAGACCACGGAGCGACGCGATCGCGCGGCGACGTTCCTGCAGCGTGAACGCGTGTCGCTGCGCGCCAAAGTCTCCGCGCTCACCGGGCAACATCGCTACGTGGTCGACCAAGCGGTGACGGCGATGCAGCAGCGCTGCCGCGAACTCGACCTGCGCATCGCGCGCCCACGCGACCAGGCCAGGCTCGGCGCGGCGGTGCTGACGACGATGGCGACGCTGGCGCTGGCTCGCGGCCACAAGCCGAGGTTCCGCCGATGAGGAAGCTGCGTGTGCTCGTCGCCATGCACGATGCGCTGGTGCCACCGCCGGACGCTGACACGCTGCCTTTGGAATCGACTTGGGACTACCTGATGGAACTGTCCGTGGTGCGCGCCCTGAAAGCGCTCGGCCACGAGGTGCATGTGCTTGGCGTCGGCGATGAACTGCGGCCGATCCGCGACGCGATCACGGAGACGAAGCCGCACATCGTGTTCAACATCGTGTCCTACTTTCACGATGTCGTGGCCTACGAAGCGCACGTCGTCAGCTACCTCGAACTGCTGAAGCAACCGTACACCGGCTGCAATCCGCGCGGCATCACGCTCGCGGGCGACAAGGCCCTCAGCAAGCAGATCCTCGCCTGGCACCGCATTCCGCACCCAGCGTTCGCAGTGTTCCCGTTGCGCAGCAAGAAGGCGCGGCTGCCGCGCCGCATGACGTTCCCGGTGATCGTGAAGGCGACGAGCCAGCACGGCAGTGCCGGCATCGCGCAAGCATCGGTGGTGCACAACGACGCCGAACTGGCCGAGCGCGTCGAGTTCTTACACCGCACGCTGCAGGGCGATGTCGTCGTCGAGCAGTACCTCGCCGGCCGCGAGTTCACGGTCAGCGTGCTCGGCAACGAGCGGCTTGAGTCATTCCCGGTCTGGGAGCTGTGGTTTGACAAGCTGCCTGAAGGCAATGAATCGATCGCGACTTCGCGCGTGAAGTGGGACGAGCGCTACCAAAAGCGCATCGGCCTGCGCACCGAACGCGCGCGCAATCTGCCGGCCGAGGTGGAGCAAGAGATCCATCGCATTTGCAAGCGCACCTATCACGCGCTGCACCTGTCCGGCTATGCGCGCATCGATCTGCGCATGGACGAACAGAACCGCGTCTACGTCATCGAAGCGAACGTCAACAACGACCTGACGCCGGGTGAGGACTTCCCCGAGTCCGCGAAGCACGCTGGGTTTGATTACGAGCAGTTGTTGCAGCGCATCCTCAACACCGGCCTCGCCTACAAGCCGGCGTGGATGGTCGAGTAGCGCCGCCTCACGTCGCGTCTGGACCCCAGTCGTTGGTGCGCCGCCGTTCGCCCGCGTGACGAACGGAGCCTTCGCCATGGCGATCACGGATGGCATCCATCGCCTTCAGCAATTGGTCGCGCTTCTTCGACGGCGGGGCAAAGAGGCCGCCCTGCGTCGGCGCCTCGGCACCGACCAGGCTCGTCACCGACAGCCCCAACAAGCGAACCCCCAGCCGCCGATTCCACGCCGCCTCAAGCAGCGCGCAGCCGACGCGATACAGCTCCAGGTCATCGGCAGAAGCGGGGCTCTTCTGCTGCCGCACGAGCGTCGTGAAGTCTGGATAGCGCAGCTTGAGTCGCACCACCGTGCCGCGCACCTGCGCACGCCGCAGCCGACGCCCGACCATCTCCGCCAACTGCAACAGCACGCCCTTCACCTCGAGTTCACTCTGCAAGTCCTGCGCGAAGGTCATCTCGTGACCAATCGACTTCGCGGAGCGATCGGGCTCGACCACACGCAGGTCGAGGCCATTCGCCAACACGAACAAGTGCTCGCCGAGGCTCTCACCGAACGCCTGCACCAGCTGCGCCTCGCGGCGCGATTGAACATCGCCGATCGTGCGCAGCCCCGCCCGTTCGAGCTGCTGCTCTGTCACCGGCCCCACACCCCAGAGACGCGACACCGACAGCGGCGACAGGAAGGCCCGCTCTGCTCCCGGCGGCACCACCACGAGTCCATCCGGCTTGCGCAGATCACTCGCCACCTTCGCCACGTACTTCGACGTCGCGACGCCAACCGACACCGTCAGCTGCGTCTTCGCCTTCACCTCGGCGCGAATGCGCGCGCCGATCGCAGCCCCGTCGCCAAACAGCGCCCGACTGCCCGTGACATCAAGAAACGCTTCGTCGAGGGACAGCGGCTCGACCTGGTCGGTGAAGCGCTCGAACACTTCGCGCACTTGCTCGGAGACCTCTTCGTAGACGGCCATGCGCGGCACCACGAAAATGCCGTGCGGGCACAACTGCTTGGCGCGCACCCCTGGCATCGCCGAATGCACGCCGAACTTGCGCGCTTCATAGCTGGCGGTGCTGACCACCTGCCGTGGCCCGTCACCACCGACGATCACCGGCTTGCCGCGATACTCAGGATGGTCGCGCTGCTCGATGGCTGCGTAGAACGCATCCATGTCGGCGTGCAAGATCGTGCGCAGCGAGTCCACCCGCGCACGGTAACCGCTAGCTGCGGCTGCCTAAAACCACTCGGGGATCATCTCGGGGTCGAGCCCCATCGACTGCAAGATCAGCGCCTGCACGTACTCGGGATCGATCGCAAATTCTTTCAGCGTCTCGTAGCACGATCCGGCCTTCACCGACAGCAGCGCCATCGCCATGTGCTCGGGGTCGACCTTCTTGGTGCCGAGCTGCTGGGCGGCATCCTTGGCGCGTTCAAACACCGTGCGCACGTGGCGATTGAACGGCCCGTTCGGCACCCCCGGCTCCCGCGGCAGGTTCTTGATGTAGAGCGAGAACATGTCCGGGTCGACGTTGAGGTCGCGGAAGATGTGATGCAGGCAGACGCTGCGGTCCACGGTCAGGCCATAAATGATGTGGCCCGTCGCGACCGATTCGTCGCCGAGCAACTTGGCTAGCTCTTCGGCCTTCTTGATGGCCAGAACGCTCTTCTCGGCGAATTCCTCGAACATAAGGGGGGGGGACTCTAGCGAGGGCTCGCCCGTGCCGCTACCCGGCCGAAAAGATCTCGCGAAAGCCAACCGCCAAGCACCGCCAACCGGTCATTTCCTCTGGGCCAGCCGGTGCGCACGACGCTGCTTGGCGGCTTCAAACCGACGGCGCTCGTCGTCGGTTTCGGGCGCCAGCGGCGGCACCGTTCGCGGCGCCTTGGTCACCGGATCGAGCGACACGAACGTCAGATAGGCGGACGCCACGTGTTTGCGCGTGCCCGTGGCGCGATCCTCCTGCCACACCTTGACCCCGACCTCCATCGACGTGCGGCCAGCGAAATTGACCGACGCCAACAGCACCACAATGCCCCCCACCGGCACCGGGTTGAGGAAGTCGATGTTGTCGACATTGGCTGTGACGACCGGCGTGCGCGCATGGCGCCCGGCGCAAACGGCAGCGCAGATGTCGATCCAATGCATGACGCGCCCCCCCATCGCGTTGCCGAGCGGATTGGCATCGTTGGGGAAGACGATCTCCGTCATTTCCACTTTGCTGGCAGTGACTGGTCGCGGCAGCAGGACTTCGTTTGGCTGACTCATAGGTATGGCTCTCCCTGCTCGTCCGCCACAATCTGGCAAGACAAGTTCATCCGAGGACCTCCCATCTGCCGGCCTTCCTCGAACCCTCGCGACGGACACGGCCGACTGCCTTCAGATGTTGCAGGTGATGCTTCACGCTGTCGAACGTGAGTCCGAGCGCCTGCGCCAGCGTCTTCTGCGTCAGGAAGGGCTGGGCGCGCAGCATGGTCACGATGCGTTCCTGGTCAGTTTCGGGGGTAGTGATCAGGGGGTTTATTGGGCGGATTAGGGGGTCGATCAGGGGGTTTATTGGGCGGATTAGGGGGTCGATCGGGGTAGTCGCCGGAGTTTCCTGGGTGGTCCCGTCGCCAGGTTCGCGCGCCGCCTCGACCACCCAAAGTCCCGTCTTGGCCGAACCGTGACGGCGCACGCGACCGCCCGACTTCAGCTTTCCCAGGTGGTATTTGAGGCCATTCCGCGAGAGACCGAGGGTGAGCGCCAATGCCTTCAATGTCGTCGATGGCTCGGCTCGGAGCAGTGCCACGATGCGTTCTTGGATGGCCTCCTTGGCCGCGATCGGGCTAGTCATCGGGCTAGTGATCGGGCCAGTTTCTTGGGTAGTCCCTTCCCCCTGATCGCGCGCAGCCGCGACCCGAGCCGGATCGGCCCAAAGGGTCACCATCAGGCCAGACATGCCGAAGTCGAACACCGGTGGCGGCAGGCGGTGTTCTTGGCAGGCGCGCATGATCCTGCCGATGCCGGTGCCCCAGGCCTCGATGTAGCCGGCGCAGAAGAACGCGTTGGCGATCAGCGGGTTGAACGGGCGCGACGGATGCTTGCCGAGCAAGCGCTTCATCGTCCAGTCGTCTGGGAGGACGCCCGGGTTCCAGACCACCAGGTGATCGTCGTAGACGCTGATCTGGATCGGCACCGCGCTGCCATAGTCCTTGTGCACGACGGCGTTGAGCAACGCCTCGCGCAACGCCGCCTCGGGGAACAGGAACGTCTCGCGCCGGTGCAGGCCTTCGTAGCTGATGTAGGCCTTCAGGTACTTCGTGTGCAGCAGTTGGAGCGTCTCCTCGACCTGTTCGAACAAGCTGCCGCGCACTTCGTTCTGGAACCGCAGCTCCTCGTCGCTCTTGAAGAAGCCGATCTTGATCGAAGCACCGCCGACGTAGCGCTCGGGGCGTTCGGCGAACAAGAGGCACGCGGCGCGCTTGTAGCCATGGCGACCGCGTAGTTCGAGGTTGTCGAGCACGACTTCACGGCGGTCGCGCAAGACGGCGGGATCCATGCGGCCGCTGCGTGACGCTCGCTTCTTGAACAAGCGGAACGCGGCGGCGCTGCAGGCGCGGGTGGTAAACGACGGCTCCGGGGCTTCGTCCCAGTGGCGGCCGCGCTTCCGCAGCAAGAAGCGCTCGAGCGACGCACCCTTCAGCTCCTGCTTGGTACTGCCAGTGCGGTAGTGGTACTCGCCCTTGTAGCTGATCGGGCTGGGGTAGGACGCGACGTGGATTTCGATCAGGTCCTTCTTGGCTTCGTGGACGAGGCGGACGTCGACGAGGATGCCGAGCACGTCGCGGATCTTGTTGGGCAGGTCTTCAAGCAGCTTCTTGCTGTTGTCGACGCCGACGGGTTTGCCCTTGTCGTCGCGACCGAGCACGAGTGTGCCACCCTCGGCGTTGGCGAAGCCGCAGATCCAGCGCAGGAACTCGTCGCGCCAGGTCAGCTTCCACTCGGTGTGCTGGCTCTCCTTCATGCGAGAACGTCCATGCCGCCACGCAGCTCATCGCAGTTCGCCCAGAGGGAGCAGTAGTTTTGGGACTTCTTCTGAGCCATCGAGAGTGCTGGCGCTTTTGCGGTCGGAGTCGAGAATGCCGCCCTTCGCGTTCGCCAGCGTGCCAGCCGGACTGGGCCAACGCTAGGAGCAGCTTGCCGTGAATGGATGCGGCGACCGCTCCACCCCAACACAAAACTCATGCGCAACCACTCCTTGCTCGCACTCACCGTGTGCTGCCTCGCCGCCGGTTGCACCAACTACGACTTCCGCAAAGCCATGACCACGTCCGGTGAGTTCGACGTGCCGAAGCTGATCGAAGACCTGAAGACCTCGGGCAGAGATCAATTGAGCAGCGGCACCTGGATCCCGCTGATCTACCTCGACCTCACCACGTTCAAAGCCTCGAGTCCGCTGTACCCGCCGGGCTACACGTTGCAGCAAATGACCTGTGTCGGGCCGATCTTCTGTGGCGGCGCGACCGACGTGCGAGTGATGGACGAGAAGGGCGTGTCGATCGAGTCCAACGACCTCTTCTGGCTCGGTTGGGGCGTTCTCTTCTACGACCACGACCAACGCATCGAGACGCCATCGGGACCGCGCCTGCAGGAACGCCGCCGGTTGGCGCTGCTGTTCGGCAAGGACGAGACGGTCTACCGGCGCCCACAGCCGTAGCGGCGGCGTCAGCTCAACGCTGGCGGCGCGCGTCGGCTTCGACGGCGACGGGCTTCAACTTGACCAGCGCGGTGGCCTCGAGCAGCTGCGTCGCACCGCGCTCCATCGACAGCACGCCGAGATCCTGTTCCTTTTCTTGGAAGGGCACGCGCCGCGTGAAGCGCCCGATCGACGACGCGTGGCCCAGCCAGCGACCGTGCAGATCCTCGACTCGATAGAGCGTGACCTTGCCCTTGGGATCCTGGATCTCGAGCTGGCGCACATGGCCGATCAGCACGTCGCCATCGAAGGCCTGCCAGTGCGCGATCTCCACCACCGCCAGTGCCGCGTAGGCGGTGTCCGCGACCGGAGCGCTCGTGCAGGCCGTCAGCATCAGCCCAAAAACCCACGTCGTTCCGTTCGCAAATCTCATGTGTGGCGCCCGACTCCTTCTATCCGCAGAATGCGCCGCCCGCCACCGCGAGCCCGACCCCACATGACGTCGATGAAAGGCGTTCAGCTCATCGCCCCCGGCCAGTACCGCCTGCGCACCGATCTGCCTTTGCCCGAACCTCAGCACAAGGAGGTTCGCTTGCGCGTCATCGCCAGCGGCATCTGCGGGACCGACGTGCACATTTGCAGCGGCGACCCTTCGATGAACGGCCTGATCGCGCCGCCGGTGACGCTGGGCCACGAGTTCTGCGGCTACGTCGACAAGCTCGGCAGCGGCATCGACGAGAAGCAAATGCCGCTCGGCACCTACGTCAGCGCCGAGATGCACGAGATCTGTGGCGAGTGCGCGGCGTGCCGGACGGGCGCGTTCCATGCCTGCGCCACGGCGCGCATTCGCGGCATCAACTTGAATGGCGCCTTCGCCGAATACGTCGTCGTCTCGGCGGGCAACGTCGTCGTGCTGCCGAAGAATCTGCCCGTGCAGGTGGGTGCGATCCTGGATCCACTCGGCAACGCGGTGCACACCGTGATGAAGACCGACGTCAAGAACCGCACGGTCGCGATCATCGGCTACGGCCCGATCGGTGCGTTCTGCGGCGAAGTCGCGACCTTCGTCGGCGCCAGCCACTTGTTCATTCTCGATGTCGCCGACCTAGCGCTGCAACGAGCGCGCGAATGGGTGACCCGCCGCGGCTTGAAGGACAGAGTCACCGTTGTCGATGCGCGGCTGAAGCCCGTCGAGACGGTGGTCGATGCGACCCGCGGCGGCGTCGACGTCTCGCTGGAGATCTCCGGCCACCCAAGCGGCATCAATAATGCGCTCGCCATGACGCGCCCCGCTGGCCACGTGGTCAACCTCGGGCTGCCCAAGGGCGACACCGTCGCCATCGAGAAGTTCAGCAAGAACTTCATCTTCAAGGGCCTGACCCTGCACGCCGTCATCGGGCGCGAGATGTTCAAGACGTGGGAGCAGATGCTCGAGCTGTTGAAGAAGGGCATGGACATCTCGCACTTCGTCACGGCCGAGATGGCGCTCGAACAGTTCGACGTCGGCCTCGATCGCTTCGGCAAGGGCCTCGAACAGAAGGTCGTGCTGTATCCCAACGGCAAGGTGTGAGGTGGAAACCGGCGACAATGAACCGACCACGCGCGGCATCGTCACCCGCGTCGAGGCACTCGGTTTCCGATCGCTGCGCCATGTCACGCAGGATCTCGGCGCGTTCCATGTGCTGGTCGGTCCGAACGGCAGCGGCAAGTCAACGTTCCTCGACGTTATCGCGTTCGTCGGTGACGTGGTCCGCGTCGGCGCACAAGCAGCGATCGAAGGCGACGCGAGGCTCGGCATCCCGCACCGCGCCCCAGACGCCAAGCACCTTACGTGGCTGCGCAGCGGCACACGCATCGAACTGGCCGTGGAGTTCAGCATCCCACAGGAACGGCTCGCACGACTGAAAAACGGCAACGACAAAGTGTGCCGTTACGAGATCGGTCTCGACGTTGGCGAGCAGTTGCAGGTGGCCAGCGAGACGTTGTGGCTGCGTCCACGGGAGAAGCCACCGCAGAATCGACCGACGCAACGAGCGTTGTTCCCAGCCACACCGGAACCGCCGACACACATTGTCCACCAGCCTCGTGAGCACGCTCCAACCGGCTGGAAGAAGATCCTGTGGCGCGGCAAGGAGCCAGGCAGCGTGACGTTCTCGTCGGAGACCGGCAACTGGAACAGCCCGTTCCGGATCAGCCAGGACAAGGCCGCACTCGCGAACCTGCCCGAAGACGAAGACAAGTTCCCCATCGCTACTTGGTTCCGCCAAGCACTCGCGAACGGTGTGCAACGAATCGCCCTGTCTGGTGAGTCCATGCGCCGACCGAGCCCGGCTGGTCGCCCCCGATCGTTCCAGCCAGACGGCTCCAACCTGCCATGGGTCGTGCGCGACCTCGAGACCGAACAGCCGGAGCGTTTCGCGTCTTGGCTGGCGCATGTCCGCGAAGCGCTTCCAGATCTGAAGTCGGTGACCACGAAGGAACGCGAAGAGGATCGCCACCGCTACCTCGTAGTCACCTACCAGAACGAACTCGAAGCTCCATCCTGGCTGGTCTCCGATGGCACGCTGCGCCTGCTCGCGCTGACGCTGCTCGCCTACGTGCCGACGCTGACGGGCACGTTCCTGATCGAAGAGCCGGAAAACGGCATCCACCCACGTGCCGTTGAGACAGTCTTCCAGTCGCTGATCTCGGTGTACGGCGCCCAGATCCTGCTAGCGACACACGCGCCGATCGTCCTCGGCCTGTCGAGCCTCGATCAGGTCCTGTGCTTTGCGCGCACGGAGGCCGGCGAGACCGACATCGTGCAAGGGCGTCAGCACCCGCGGCTGCGCGACTGGAAGGGAACCACCGACCTTGGAACCTTGTTGGCGGCCGGAGTTCTCTCGTGATCGACTTGGTGTGTTTGGTAGCCGACAAGAGCATGGAGGCCGTAGTCGGGACACTACTGAAGAAGCACCACGCACTCGGAACTCGCCCCATCCTGGCAGAGATCATCCAGCATCCTCAGCACGATCCAGGCTGCTACGGCGATCCGATCGGGCTTCTCAGTGTCTACTCGCGCCTAGCCCAGCATGGACTAGTCATATTCGATCGTGACTGGGATGGTGTGCCCAACAAGCCAGCCGTCGAGATCGAGAAAGACGTCGACGGCAAGCTCTCCGCACTCCCTGCAGACTGGGCCCGAAGTGTTGTCATCGATCCCGAACTTGAGGTCTGGTTGTTCACACGTTCGCCCCGACTCGATGAGGCCCTTGGTTGGCGCGGTCGCGAACCCGACCTAACAACGGAACTCGCGACCCGGAAGCACTGGCCAGCAGGGTTGGCGAAACCCAAGAACCCCAAGGCCGCAATGAAGTGGGCCCTCAGCCGAGTGGGCAAACAGACTTCGTCGTCCATCTACCGCCAGATCGCTGAACACCTCGGCCTCGGCAAGTGCACCGATCCGTCGTTCCATAGATTCCGATCGACCCTGCAAGCGTGGTTTCCCGCGCCATAGCATCCGCAACGCACACCCATGTTCGAACAAGACCGCGCTCGCTTCGGCCAAGAACTCGAAGACATCCGCACCGCCGGCCTCTGGAAGGAGGAACGCGTCATCCAAAGCCCGCAAGGCGCTTGGATCACCGTCAACGGCAAGCAAGTGCTCTGCCTCTGCGCCAACAACTACCTGGGCCTCGCCAATGACGCGGGCCTGAAGACCGCGGCGAAGGCGATGATCGACTCGCACGGCCTGGGCATGGCGAGTGTGCGCTTCATCTGCGGCACGCAGGACGCGCACAAAACCCTCGAACAGAAGGTGTCGACGTTCCTCGGCACCGAAGACACGATCCTTTACTCGTCCTGCTTCGACGCCAACGGCGGCCTGTTCGAGACGTTGATGGGCGAACAGGACGCGATCATCAGCGACAGCCTCAACCATGCGTCGATCATCGACGGCATTCGCCTGAGCAAGGCGCAGCGCCTGCGCTACCAGAACGGCGACATGCAGGAACTCGAGCAGCATCTGAAGGCGTCGATGAACTGCCGCTCGCGCCTGATCGCGACCGACGGCGTGTTCTCGATGGATGGCTTCATCGCCAAGCTGCCGGAGATCTGCGCGCTCGCCGACAAGTACCAAGCGATGCTGATGGTCGACGACAGCCACGCGACCGGCTTCTTCGGCCCAACCGGGCGCGGCACGCCAGAGTTCCACGGTTGCCAGAGTCGCATCGACATCATCACTAGCACGCTCGGCAAGGCGCTCGGTGGCGCGGCGGGTGGCTTCACCACCGGCAAGAAGCCGATCATCGATCTGCTGCGCAATCGCAGCCGGCCCTACCTGTTCTCCAACACATTGGCGCCGGCGATCGTCGGCTCCACCATCGCTTGCCTCGATCGCCTGTCAGCGACGACGGCGCTGCGCGACAAGCTGGCGAACAACACGCGCTTCTTCCGCCAAGCGATGACGAAGGCGGGGTTCGCGATCGTTCCCGGCGAACACCCGATCTGCCCGATCATGCTCGGCGATGCCAAGCTCGCCGTCGAAATGGCCGCGCGTTTGCTGCAGGAAGGCGTCTACGTGATCGGCTTCTGTTTCCCGGTGGTGCCAAAGGGCAAGGCGCGCATCCGCGTGCAGATCAGCGCCGCACATGAAGTGCCGCAGCTGGAGACCGCCACAGCCGCGTTCACCAAAGTCGGCAAACAATTGGGCGTCATCCAGTGAAGCTCGAACTCGACAAGCTGCGCGCTTCGGGGCGCATCTCCGCGACCGCTCTGGCGCACGGCCGCACGCTGATCGTGCCGGGCACCCGCGTCGAAGACATCCAGCGCGCCGTCGAAGCGAAGATCCGCGAACTCGGCGGGGTGCCCGCGTTTCCGGCGCAAGTCTCGCGCAACCACATCGCCGCCCACTACTGCTCACCGCCCGGCGACACGACGACGATCCAAGCCAACGACATCGTCAAGCTCGACTGCGGCACGCACGTCGATGGCTATGTCACCGACAATGCCATCACCGTCGACCTGCGCGATGGCGACCGCTCGTTGTTGTGCGCGGCCAGCAAAATGGCGCTCGAGAACGCGATCGCGATCATGGGGCCGGGCGTGTCGCTGACGGACGTCGGCCACACCATCGAGACGACGATCACGCAGCTCGGCTTCAAGCCGGTGCGCAACCTCTGCGGCCACGGCGTCGCCCGCTACACGATCCACTGTGCGCCGTCGGTGCCGAACTACGCTGACAGCAAGGCGGCCAGACTGCGGGCCAACATGACGATCGCGTGCGAGCCGTTCGCGAGCGACGGCAAGGGCATGATCGAAGTCGACGGCGCCTCCGAAGTGTTCATGTTGAAGCGCGACGTGCGACCGAAGGACAACCTGCCGGCCGCCATCGAGAAGGCGATGACGCAGAGCGAGAGCCTGCCGTTCGCCCGGCGCGATCTCGAACGCTGGCTGGGCTCCCTCAAAGCCGGCGACGAGGCGCTGAAGCTGCTGCGCAAGAAGGCACTGATCGACGAGTACCCGCCGTTGTGCGAACGACCCGGCGTGCGCATCTCGCAGTTCGAGCACACGATCTTTATCTCGGAGAACGGTGCCGAAGTGATCACCCGGCTGCCTGAGTGACGACGGCGATGCGCATCGGCATCGACGCGCGCGAAGCGTTCCGACCCGAACCGCGCGGCATCGGCCTCTACGTGCGCAACCTGATGCGCGAGTTCGGCACGGCGGCCGCGACCGACGAGTTCGTGCTCTACCACCAACTGCAACTGCCTGCAGGCGCGATCACGATCCCGGGCAACATGCGCAGTTGCCACACCGACCTGCCCGGCGGGCGCTGGCACTCGTGGGAACGACTGCAGATGCCGTGGCGACTGCGGCGCGATCGACTCGACGTCTACCATGGCACCTACAACACGCTGCCGCCGCGCTGGCGGCTGTGGCCCGGGCCACCGATGGTCGTCTCGCTGCACGACGTCATCGTCACTTGGTGGCCCGACGATCTGTCGGATCCGTTCGTTCGCTACGCGCGGGCGGTGACGCCACGGGTCGTGCGCGATGCGACGCTGATCCTGACCGTCAGCGAATGGAGCAAGAAGGACATCTGCGAGCGCTTTGGCTGCGATCCGGCGAAAGTGCGGCTGTCGCACAATGGGCTGCATCCAGAAGTGTTGGCGGGCGCCCCGGCCGGTGCGGGCGATGCCGCGCGCGCGCGCTTTGCGGAAGGTCGGCCGTACTTGTTCGCCATCGGCGCGTCGCTGGAACGTAAGAACACGGGGCGGCTCTTGGCAGCCTGGGCGCGAGTGCGCACAGCCCGCCCGGATTGGCCGCACCTCTTGTTGGTGTCGGGCCTCGGCAAACACGTCGATCGCTTTCGTGAACGCGCGGCTGCCGCCGGCGTGCTCGAACACGTGCGCTTCCTGCCATACCTGAGCCAAGCCGACCTGATCGCGGTCTACGCGGGCGCTTCGCTGTCGGTCTATCCGAGTCTGGTCGAGGGCTGGGGCCTGCCGGTGTCGGAGTCGCTGGCGCTTGGTACGCCGATCGTCACCAGCAACACGTCGGCGATGCCGGAGGCCGGTGGTGAACACGCGCGCTACTTCGATCCCAACCATGTGGAGTCGATGGCGACGACCATGCTCGACGCGCTGGAAACCTGGGTGCCCGCTTGGCCAACCCGCCGCGCGGCGGCAATGGCCCACGCGCAGCAGTTCACTTGGGCCCGCACGGCCAGCAGTGTGCTCGCCGTGTATCGCGAAGCCGCCAGTCAGCGGTGACACGGGCCGCGCGGCCGCCCAACTGCCAAGCTGTGGGGTCGCGTTCGCACTGACCGTAGCTGTGCACCTTCCATCCAACCGGAGTCACTCAGTGAAACACCTGCTGCTCGTTCTCAGCCTCGTTCTCTCGCTCGTCACCACCACGACATCGCAAGAAGGTCAACGCGCGCCGCGCGGCGAAGGCCAGCCCCGCGAGCTCCTGGAGCAGCGCTTGCAGCAGATGCAAGAACGCCTCGGCGAGCTGCGCGAACGACTGCAGGAGCGCCGGCAAGAGGGGCAAGGCCAACGCCGCGAAGGCCGACCAAGCGGCCAACGTGAAGAGCGGGGTGGCCGCCGCGGCCAAGCGCCGCAGCCCCGGCAGGGTCGTCCGCAGGGCCAGCAAGGCCGGCCGCAAGGTCAGCGGGGTGGGCCCGAAGGGCGCGGCGGCTTCGACCCGCGAGCCGGACAACGCGCAGGTGGGGAGCAACGCGGCCCGCAGATGCAACTGCGCGAGCGCATGCAACGCCGCATGAACATCGTGCGCGAGCGCGTCGGCGAACGGAGTGGGCGCGAACAGGGTGGCCGCGAACAAGGTGGGCGCGAACGGGGCCAGAGGCAAAACGGCAAGGCCCGCAACCAACCCGGCAAGCAGGGCCAGCCAGCCCCGCGCGGCAAGCAGCCACGCCGCGATCGTCAAGCTACCGAAGTCTGAGTCACTCACTGCACCCGTCCCGCGTCACGCGCGGGACCAGGACTCAGCCTCAACCGCCGCTGCCTTCACCCGGCTTGGCCCGCGGCGGCACCGCGCACGCCGCCTCCTTCTTGGCGCCGCGACCATCGGCGACGATGCGCTCGGCGAGCCGATCGGCGGCATCACTCGGCGGAATGCGTTCTTCCTTGGCGATCGTCCACAGCTCCTTCAGAGCCTGCGGAATGCGTTCGATCTTCGTCAGCGACACCTTCTCGTCGTAGCCACCGGGATGGAACTCGACGGAGACGTTGATGATGCCGCCCGCGTTGATGACGTAGTCAGGCGCGTAAAGGATGTTGCGATCGACCAGCGCCTTGCCGTGCCGCGGTTCGAGCAGCAGGTTGTTGGCCGCACCCGCGACGATCGGCGCGTTGAGCGTGGGGATCGACTCGTCGTGCAGGATGGCACCCATGGCACACGGCGCAAACACGTCGCACTTCATCTTCAAGATGTCGGCTTCGCTGACTGGCAGCAACCCGATCTCTTGCTCCAGCTGCTTCAATCGCTCGGTGTTCTTGTCGGCGCCGTAGACCTTCGCACCGGCCTCGACCAAGCGCTTGGCGAGCGCCGAACCAACCGCACCAGTGCCTTGGATCGCGATCGTCTTGCCCTTGGGCGAGTCGTTGCCAAACGTCCAACCGAGCGCCGCCTTGATGCCGAGGAAGACGCCGTAGGCGGTGTATGGCGAAGGGTTGCCGCTGCCGCCGTCCTTCTTCTCCAGGCCGGTCACATGCTTCGTCGCCCGCCGAATGATCTCGAGATCACTGACCGACGTGTTGACGTCTTCGGCCGTGATGTACTTGCCGCCTAGCGCGTCGACGAATCGACCCATCGCCAGGTAGAGCGCTTCCGACTTGATCACCTTCGGGTCGCCGATCATCACCGCCTTGCCGCCGCCGAGGCCCGTCTGCGCCACCGCGGACTTGAAGGTCATGCCGCGGCTCAGTCGCTTGACGTCAAACAGCGCCTCTTCCTCGGAGGCATACGGCCACATGCGCAGCCCCCCCAGCGACGGACCAAGGGTGGTGTCATGCACGGCGATGATCGCGTGCAGGCCGCAGGACTTGTCGACGCCGCGAACGACGCGCTCATAGCCAGCGACAGGGAGATCAGTGATCTGAAGGGTGGTGCTCACGGTTTCGGAGGGGGCGACAGCCGAGTTAGGGCCGAGCAGGATAGCGACGACGCCGACGAACGCCACCCGCAGTAGCGGCCCGGGTTGCGGCCCCGCGCGCCCTCGGTCGCAGGCCGAAAATCCGCAAGCCAACCGACGCTGCCGACGTGCCTGCATAGACTTGCACACGCAGCTACAACGCGGCCGACCGGCCGATGGGATCAGCGATTGCCCGGGCGCGAACCAACCTGAACTTGCAGATCGACTTCGGCGGTTTCGCGGCGAACGCGCACCGTCACCGTCTTGCCGATCGCCTGCGCGTCGAGCACTTCGGTGTAGTTTTCGACGTCGGTGACCTTGCTGCCAGCCAGCATGACGATGACATCGCCAGCTTCGATGCCAGCCTTCTCAGCCGGTCCACCTGGCCGCACCGTGCCAACCAGAACGCCACCGTCGGCGCCCGCGTAGTCAGGCATCAGGCCCAGCGCTGGCCGCAAACCCGCGGTGTCCGCCGCGACCACCGGCGGCGCCGCTGGTGTCTTGGCCGCCGCGCCCATCGCCTTCGGCTCGGCCTTCGCGAGCACCGGCCCGACCTTCTGCGGCGGCCGTTCTACTTCGGGAGCCACCACCACGTAGTCCCCGATCGTGCGTGGCGAAGTGTAGATCCCGGTCGACGCGTCCTTGACCGTCTCCGCCGACACCACGCGCACGTCGAGACCAGGCAGACGGTTCTTGATGCGCGCCACGGTGCCGTAACCGTGATCACTGTGCGTCCGGCCACAGATCAGCACCACCAACGGCCGCTGGCCCGACTTGATGCTTTGCAGATGATCGGTGATCGACTCCGCCATGGTGTCGTCTTTGATGCACTGCGCGGCATAGAAGTTCTTCTGCATCGCGTCGGTGAGTCCGGGGTGCCCCTTCATCTGCAGAAGGAACTCTTCCCAATACGCGTCCTCGGGCGCCGTCGTCGTGCGCGCCACATCCGGGTTGCCCAAGACGGCGGCCGCACCTTCGCGCGCCACCTGACTCGCCAGCTTGCGCGGCGCATTGGCGGCGATCACCACCAGCCCGTTCGCCTTCGCGAACTCAATCACCGGCCGGTAGTCGCGCGCGTAGTCGGGCCACGGCCGCGACTGGGCGAGGAACGTCTCTTCCGTGACCATGCCGGTCAGGTACTTCAGCAACACCATCTGCGTGTCGCGCTCGAACATCTCCAACGCGATCACGATGTTGCTGCGACGGGCATGCAGCGCCGTCAGCAACGCGTGGTGTAGCTGGTGAACCGACGGCGTCTGGTGCAGTTCGCCGAGTGCGACCACATCGGCGCGGGCGAGATCATCGGCAACGTCACCGACCTCCATCACCGTGTCATTGGCGGTCGCCACGAAGTGCGACGACGAGGCACAAGCCGGGAGAAGCAGCAAGACAGGCAGCAGCCAGAACGTGCGCATCCGGACATCAGACAAGGTGCTTGAAGGTCCAGCAAGCACGCGCAGCATTCCCTGATTCTGGCCCTGCCATCGGAGATTCCACGCGACGCGCCCTTCCGCCGCCAAGCCTGACTGCTTGAATGCGCAGCCGTTCGCGCGATGAAGATCACCACTTGGAACGTCAACAGCCTGCGCGCCCGCCTCACCCACGTCGTCGATTTCCTGCGCGAACACCAACCCGACGTGTTGTGCCTGCAAGAGACGAAGGTGCAGGACGAGCTGTTTCCGCGCGAGCCGCTTGAGGACCTTGGCTACGACCTGACCTACTGCGGCCAGAAGAGCTACAACGGCGTCGCGCTCTTGGCGACGACCACGCTGACGCGCGTGCAGAAGGGCTTCCCCGACGACGCGTCCGACGCCGACAAGCGCGTCATCGCTGGCGATGCGGGCGCTTGGCGCGTGCTCAATCTCTACGTGCCCAACGGCCAAGACGTCGGCACCGACAAGTACCACTTCAAGCTCGATTGGTTTCGTCGGCTGCGCACGTTCCTCGATGCCGGCTATGCCGCGAGCGAACGCATCGTCGTCGTCGGCGACTTCAACGTGACGATCGACGACCGCGACGTGCACGACCCGGCGTGGTGGCATGAACGCATTCTCTGCTCGACGCCCGAACGGCAAGCGATGCGCAACGTGATGGCGTTTGGCCTCACCGACAGCCTGCGCCAGCACCACCAAGAGCGCGGCATCTACACATGGTGGCACTACAGCGCCGGTGCCGCCCTGCGCGACAACGGCCTGCGTATCGACTACGTGCTGTGTTCACCTGCCGCCGCGGCCCTCTGCACCGACGTGATCGTGCACAAGGATGTACGGCTGCAGAAGACGCCGAGCGATCACGTGCCGGTCACCGCCGTGTTCACCGACGAGGCGCCATGAGCGAGCCCGTCATCCTGACCCAAGGTCTCGGCCGCCAGTTTGCCGGCAAATGGGCGGTGCAGGACTTGGACCTCGCGGTGATGCCCGGCGAGATCTACGGCTTTCTGGGGCAAAACGGCGCCGGCAAGACGACGACGCTGCGCCTGCTGACGGGCCTCTTGCAGCCCAGTGCCGGCACGCTGTGCATCGACGGCCTCGACCATCGCACCGGCAGCCGCGAACTCAAGCAGCGCCTCGGCTTCGTGCCGGACACGCCGCCGCTCTACGACTACCTCACCGGGCGCCAATACGTGGCCCTGGTCGCCAGCCTGTGGAATGTGCCGCGACGCGAACGCGACGACCGCAGCGACCAACTGCTCGATCGCCTGGGACTCGCTGAACACGCCGACCTTCTGTGCAAGGGGTACTCGCACGGCACGCGCAAGAAGATCCACCTCGTCGCGGTGCTGACGACGGCGCCGCGCGTGCTGTTGCTCGACGAGCCGTCGAGCGGCCTCGACCCGATGAGCAACAAGAGCCTGAAGGAACTGCTGCTCGCCGAATCGGCGCGCGGCACCACGGTGTTCCTCAGCACCCACGGCCTCGAACTCGCCGAGCAAATCTGCCACCGCGTCGGCATCCTGGCGCGCGGTCGCTTGCGCGCGCAAGGCACGGTCGCCGAGCTGCGCCACCAACACGCGGAGCGTTCGCTCGAAGACGTGTTCGTCGCGATCACCCAAGCCGCGACCCCATGAAGTTGCTCGCGGCGGATCTGCGCGTCTTGCGCAACCTGCCGACCACCAACCTCGGTCGGCGCACGCTGCTGAGTGCGGCGATCGGCATCGGGCTGCTGGCGATGTTGACGTGGTGGTTTGCGCAAGCGGTGGTCACCAATCCGCAGTTGCTGGCGCGCCTGCACCGCGAAACCGGCGGCGACGAACTGCGCGGCCTGCTCGGCTACGGCTTGATGGCATGCCCATTGGTCGCGACCTGGCTCGGCTTGGCGCTGGCGCAGCGGCAACTGTTCGAAGGGCAAGAGCTCGCGCTGTGGCGGCAAGCGCCGATCGCGAGCGCTCGACCCGCCATGCAAGTGCTCGTGCGCGCGACGTTCTTGTCGTGCTGCTGGGCGGCGGCCTTGGCACTGCCGTTCTTGTCGGCCATGCTGCAATCGCGGCAAGCGCCCGCGTGGGCCCACGGCCTCGCTCTGCTGACGATCGTCGGCGCCACCGCCCCCATGCTGGCGACCTTGCTGGCGGTGCACATCGTGCTCGTGCGCTTCTTCGCCGGCCGCTGGTTGCGGCTCGTCTTCGCCCTGATCGGGGCGTTGGCGTCGGTGGGGTTCTCAACGTGGCTGCTGATGACGATGTTTGCGCGCGGGCACGAACGGGTGCAAGACGTGGTCGCGATCGCCTCGTTGCCGCGGCAGCTGCCGTGGACGATCGACACCGGCGCCGCCCTGCTGGCCGCGGCGGCTCGCGGCACGATCGACATCCAGGCCCTCGCCGGGCTCGCCAGCTGGCTCGTGATCACCGTGTTGGTCTTCCGCGTCGTCGCCGATCTGCACCCGCGCGCCTACGAACGCTACCTCACCGCCGAACCGCCGCTGTGGCGCAACCACCGTCGCTGGTCAACCAGCGTCGCCTCGACGCTGCGCAAGAAGGAGTTCGCGCAGGTGCTGCAGCAGCCGGGCGCCCTGATCGGGTTCTTGGTCTTCGGCGTGTTGGTGTTCGCGCTCGCGAAGGAGCAAGTGATGGTCGGCGGCATTCTCAAAGTCACCCGCGTGCCGCGCGACGTCACCCACCTCGCCGTCTTGCTGACACAGTGGTTTCTCGCCGTGCTGCTCGTGCTCTATGCGCACATGGGTCGGCTCGTGCTGGCGGATTCGGCGCAATGGGCGCTGTATGCCTGCTCGCCCGCGAGCGCGTTCGCCATCTTGCGCGGCAAGCTGACAGCGATCTTCGCCTTCATGCTGTGGCCGTTGCTGCTCGTGGCGCTCACGGGCGTGTGGCTGTTGGATGCGAACGTCACCACGCTGGCGGTGTTCGTCGGCGTCGCACTCGGCGGCACCGCGGTGGCGATGGGTGTGTTGGCGGTCGTCGGCACGTCGCCTGCACTGATGCGGCCCGAGGACAGCGGCCACACAGCACAGGGCGGCAAGAATTTCCTCGGCGCCTTGGTGCTCGTCATCGCCTTCCAACTCGCGATCGTTCCCGTCTCCCTCGCGATCTGGGATCAACTCGCCAACGAGCAGAACCACCGGCTGCTGTCCCACGGTTTGGCGCTGCAATGGGCGCCGATCGTGGTCGGCATCGCGTTGGCCTACGGCGGCTTGATGCTGTTGCTTGGCATGTGGCTCGGCAGCCGCAACCTGCGGCGACTGCTGCGGGCGAAGTAAGCGCCCCGCCCATCACGAACAGGCCAGTGGCGACCACGCCGCGATCGTCAGCGGCAACGCGGCGAAGGCCGACGTCGGGGGCCCGCGCAGTTCGAGCGCCAGCAAACGCGCCATGTCATTCGTCGTCACGTTCACGTCGACCGGCGCCAGCTGCCACGGCGCATGCACGATGTCCCCGCCCACCAGTTGGCCGCGGCGCTGTGCAAACAAGCAGTAGCGCTCGACCAAGAAGTGCGGCAACGAACCCGGCGTCGCTGGCAACGCCGGGCCGGTGACACCCCAATCGGCGGCGAAGGTGGCGACGGGCGCGCGGCCATCGCGCCGCTCACTCGTGTAGAACCGCCGTTCCCCGCGTCGGCTCGATTGCATACGCGCCTTGAAGTAGGGCAGACCAAACCGCCACCGCGCCCCTTCGACCGCGAGCCGGCTCTCGGCATCGAGGCTGAAGAACCACACGCCCGGCTTGCCGTCGACACGCACGTAGCTGCGCACGTTCAACTCGAGGAATTGGTACGCCGTTGGCACCGGCGGCAACCGCCGCAACCGCGTCCTGGTCATGCGGAACGGCACGATGCCAAGCCATGCGGAACCGGCGAAGGTGTCGACCTGCACACCGACCGGTAGGTGCGATTGCAGCGCCACCGCGTCGACCGGCCAGTGCAGCATCAGCAGTTCTTCCCAAGCCATGGTCAACGACCACGGCCGCGTTGGCGCGGGCCACGGCAGGTGCGAACTGCAAGACAAAGCGGGATGGGTCACAAGAAGTCCACGCAAGGCAATCGCCGCTACGCTACCGCGCCATGGCTCGCATCGCGCTCGCCTTCGTCGCCCTCCTTGGCCTGCTCGCTCCGCTGCCCGCGCAAGACGACCTGCGCGATCGCATCACCCGCCGCGATGGCCGCGAAATCACCGGTCGCGTGGTCGAGCCGTTCGCGACCGGCGAACTCACCATCGTGCAAGGCGGCAAGCGCGTTCGCATCGCGCGCGCCGACGTCGCCCAAATGGATCTGGTCGGCGACCGCATCAAAGCGTTCTGTGAACGGCGCGTTCGCCAGCAGGACTCACCGAAGGCGCAGGCGTTCCTGCGCGACCAAGCCATCGCCCAGAGCCTCCCCGGACTCGCGCGCCTGCAGGCGCTGTGGCAAGTGCTGCAGGACGACAGCAACGAGGCGGCGCACACGTTCCTTGGCCATCAGAAGGGCGCCAAGGGTTGGCTGTGGGAGCACGACGGCAAGCGCTACGCGAAGGAGCAACTCGAACTGGTGCTGGCGAAGCAACCGATGACGCTGGTCGGCGAACGTTTCCAACTGCGCTGCGCTGCCGATCTGAAGACCAACGTCGCCGCCCTGCTCGACCTCGAACAACTAGGCGTCGCGTGGTTTGACTTGTTTGGCAAAGATCTCGGCCTGCGCGAAGTGCTGAAGCCGATCGCGGTCGTCGCTTGGAAGAACGGCGACGACTTCCCCAAGTGGGGCTTCCGTCCGGTGCCGTACTTCGTGCCAGCCCCGCACGGCGACGAAGTGCGCACCTTCTACTTCGGCCCCAACCCAACGCGTCCCGAGCGCTGGTTCTTCGTCGCCACGCAGGGCTTGCTCTACCACACGCTGATCGGCGAAGTGAATCGCCAGAACGATCGCGACCGCGTCTGCCCCTGGCTCGAAATCGGACTCGGCATGTGGATGGAACACGCCATGCAGGGACCGGCTGGTTTCGCGGCGCCGGGGCCGCAGAGGGCCCAGGACGTACAAGCGCTGCAGGCATCTGGCCGCGGCTATCGCCTCACGCACCTGCTGCACTTGCCGATGTACGGCAGCTTCTATCTGACTGACGACACGGCGACCGCGATCAACTGGAGTGCGGCCTTGATGTTCGTTAGCTGGTTGCTGCAAGCGGACAACCTGCCGAAGACCCGCGAGCCGTTTCTGCAGTTCGTGCGCGCCGCCTTGCGCGATCGCAAAGGCGACAGCAGTTCGGCGTTCGACCAACTGCTCGGCCGCCGCATCGAAGAAATGGACGAGCCGTGGCGGCAGTGGCTGGCGAAGACCGCTGGCTATTGATCCACTGCGCGCATGACTTCGCCCGTCGGCCCGCCCAAACAGGAGAAGGGCGAACTCAACGCCTTCGACATCGGCTGCGTCGTCGTCGGCGGCATCATCGGCGTCGGCATCTTCTTCACGCCGGCGCGCGTGGCGGCCGCCGTCGCCTCGCCAGAGCAAGTGATCCTCGCTTGGTCCCTCGGTGGCCTGCTCGCGGTGCTCGGGGCGTTGGTCTTCGCCGAACTGGTGACGTTGGTGCCTGGCCACGGCGGCATGTTCCGCTACATCCACGCGGCCTTTGGACGCCTGCCCGCCTTCCTCTACGGCTGGGCCAATTGGCTGGTGATCCAAGCCGGCGCCCTGGGCGTCGTGGCACTCATCCTCGTCGATAACCTCGAAGTAGCACTGGGTCTCGAATCCCAGTGGTCACCACTCGGCAAGGTGTGGCTCGCGGCTGGCTTCATGCTGCTGTTCACGGCGACCAACGTGCTCGGTCTGCACACCGGCAAGCGCGTGCAGAACGTGCTGACGGTGCTGAAGGTCGCGGCTCTGTGCTTTCTGGTGTCCTTGGCCTGCATGGCGCCGACGCGGCCGCCCGAACCCGCTCCCCCAGCGCGCGACGACAGCCTGCTGGCGATGCTCGCGATGGCGATCTTGCCCGTGTTGTTCGCGATCGGCGGTTGGCAGCAGGGCTCGTTTCTCGCGGGCGCGGCGGCGCGGCCACGGCGCGACATGCCGCTCGGCATCCTTGGCGGCGTTGCCGTGGTGCTCATCACCTACATCACCGTCAATCTTGCGTACCTGTCGCTGCTAGGCTTTGCGGCCGCCAGTGCCAGCACCAAGATCGGCGCTGACGCGGCGACGGTAGCGCTCGGAGCGCATGGCGGCCGCGTGCTGGCCGCGATGGTGGTGGTGTCGGCAGCAGGCATCATGAACACCATCTGCATGGCGCCGCCTTACGTGCTCTACGCGATGGCGAAGGAAGGGCTGTTCCCGGCCGCGTTCGGCCGCTTGCACCCGCGCTTCCACACGCCACTGCTCGGGGTGCTTGGACAAGGACTGTGGGCTGTCGTGCTGCTGTTGCTCGTACACTTTGTCTTCGCGAGCGGCTCGACCTTGGGCACGCTCGCGTTCGTCTGCGACGGCGTCGTCTTCGTCGACTGGCTGTTCTTCGCGTTGTGTGGGGCGGCCCTGCTGCGACTGCGCGGCACGCGCCCCGATGCTCTGCGCGTTCCTGGCGGAGCGATCATTGCGGTGGTCTTCACGGGACTGGCCGCCCTGGTCACGATCGGGGCGGTGTGGCAGCAGTGGCAGGCGTCACTGGCCGGTCTCGCGATGGTGCTGGTCGGCGTGCCGTTCGCCATCGTGCGCATGCACAAGAACGCGTGAACGGCACCCGCGCCGCGGTCATTGGCGGCCAAGCCAGACAATACGTGCGGTGCCGTCGGCTGGTCTCCGCCTTCACGGCGCTGTCTCTGTCGCTGGCGGAAGAGCACGCCAAGCCCTAGAGCCAAGCCCTAACGGTCAGCTGGCGAACGAGCGCAGTTCGCGAGCGCGTCGCCTTCGAGCCGACACACCCGCCAGTCGCGCAACAAGTGCGCCCCCTGTTGCTCGTAGAAGCCAATGGCGCCGACGTTCCAATCGAGCACTTGCCAATCGAGGCGCGGACAGCCGCGCGCGACGGCGATGGCCGCCACGGCCCGCAGCAAGGCGAGGCCGATGCCGCGACCACGATGCTCGGGCTGCACGAACAGGTCTTCGAGGTGCAGGCACGATTGCGTGCGGAACGTCGAGTAGGTCTGGAAGAACAGCGCGAACCCAACCGCTCGTCCATCGGCGACCGCCAGCAGCGCCCCGCAGGCAGGCACCGGCCCGAACAGGTGCTCACGCAAACGCGCTTCATCGAGATCAACCAGATGCTCAAGCTGTTCGAAGCGAGCGAGATCGCGGATGAACGTCGCGATCACAGGCACGTCCGGCGGCGCGGCAGGACGAATCAACACCGCCATCACGCGCGGTAGGTGATGCGGCCGCGGGTCAAGTCGTACGGCGACAGTTCGACGGTGACGCGGTCACCCGGGATGATGCGGATGTAGTTCTTGCGCATCTTGCCGGAGATGTGAGCGAGCACGGTGTGGCCGCCATCGACCTGAATGCGGAACTTCGTGTTGGCGAGGGTCTCGACGACCGTGCCATCCAAAACAATCGCTTCTTCTTTGGGCACAATAACTCCATGGCGTCTTTGGCGAGGCGGCCCTGGGCGACGCCATATGCGCCGTGGGGCCGAGCTGACTTCTGGGAAGCGCAGCGGGCCGAGGATTCTAGGAGCGGGCGGGGCTACCGATCAAGCGGCCAAGCCACCGTCTGCGCCGTCTTCACCACTGAGCCGCCGCGAGCCTCCGCCGCACCTCACCCCCGCGCGGGTGCCGGCTTGGTCGCGAAGGTGGCGCTGCACCGAGCCTTCCGCAACGATCCGCCGCATGCAGCCGCGGCAGAACCGACGCCAACCCACCACCCCTCGCGCTCGCTTCGACGCCGACTATTACGCACGCTTCTACGACAGCCCCGCCTCGCGCGTCTCCGACCGCAAAGACGTGCGCACCTTGGCCACCTTCGTGGCGGCCTACCTGCGCTTCCTCGACGTCCCCGTTCGGCACATTCTCGACATCGGCTGCGGGCTCGGTCACTGGCGTGACGCCGCGCGCACGCTGTGGCCGCAGGCCGCCTACCATGGCGTCGAGTACAGCGAGTACCTGTGCGAGAAGCACGGTTGGACACACGGCTCCATCCTCGACCTCAAGCCGCAGGCGACACTCGGTCGCGCGACCTTCGATTTGGTCGTCTGCCAGAGCGTGCTGCAGTACCTCGATGACCGAGCCGCCAGCACGGCGATCGACAATCTGGCGAGATGGTCGGACGGGGCCCTGTACCTCGAAGTGCTCACGGCCGAAGACTGGCGCACAAACTGCGACCGCACCCGCACCGACGGGAACGTTCACCTGCGCGACGGTGCGTGGTACCGTCGCCGCCTTGACCGCCACTTCCGCGCGTGCGGCGGCGGCGTCTTCGCGAGCGACCGGGCTGGCGTGATCTTGTACGAACTGGAGGGCTCATGAGCGGAATGGACTTTTTCGGCCATCAAGACAGCGCTCGCCGCGCGTCGAGTCGGCTGGTGTGGTTGTTCGCGCTCGCGGTGATCGGCATCACCGGTTGCATCTACGTGGTCGCGCAACTCGTCTTCGTCGCGACCGAAGGTGGCAGCTTTCGCTTCGACCTCAACATTCTGCTTGCCGTCACGGCCGGCACGCTCGCCATCATCGGCGGCGCGATGTTGTTCAAGACGGCGCAGCTGCGCAGCGGCGGCGGCAAGGTCGCCCAGATGCTCGGCGGCACCGAGGTCCCGCTCGATCCGCAGGACCCGCAGGAACGCATGCTGCGCAACCTGGTCGAGGAGATGGCGATCGCGTCCGGTGTGCCCGTGCCTGAGATCTACGTGCTGGATGGCGAAGAAGGCATCAACGCCTTCGCCGCCGGCTGGAGCCCCGCCGATGCAGCCGTCGCGGTCACCCGCGGCTGCTTGCAGCAACTGAATCGCGACGAACTGCAAGGCGTCATCGCGCACGAGTTCAGCCACGTCTTCCACGGCGACATGCGGCTCAACATCCGCTTGATGGGCGTGCTGTTCGGCATCGTCTGCATCGCGACCATCGGTCGCATCTTGGTGCGCGTGCTCGGCCGCAGCCGTTCGAGTGACAAGAAGGGCGGGGCGGCGGCGATCGTGATCTTTGGCATTGGCCTGATCGTCATCGGCTACCTCGGCGTGCTCTTCGCCCGCATCATTCAGGCCGCGGTGTCGCGCCAACGGGAGTACCTCGCCGATGCCAGCGCCGTGCAGTACACGCGCAACCCCCGCGGCATCGGCATGGCGCTCGCCAAGATCGGTGGCCTGACCTCGCGCCTGCAGACCCCTCATGCCGAGGAAGCGAGCCACATGATGTTCGCCGACGGCGTCTCGCGTTTTCTCGGCGGTGCGTTCGCCACGCACCCACCGGTGCAACAGCGGGTCGAACGTGTCCTGCCGGGTTTCAGCGCGCAGCTGGCAACGTCCCCGTCGATGCTGGAGGCGGCCGCCGCCACACCGCTGCCGCCGGGCTTTGCCGCGTTGACCGGCAACGTGGCCACCGCGGCGCCGAAGCCGCGCGGCATCGCCACGAAGTGTCTGATCGCGTCGATCGGAGACCCACAGGCAGACCACGTCGAAGCCGCCCGGGAACTGCTGCACTCGCTGCCGATGGATCTAGCCGCGGCAACGCATGAGCCCGCGCGTGCGAAGGCGTTGATCACGGCCATCGTGCTCGACCGCGACCCGGCGCGACGCGAAGCGCAACTGCGACTGTTGACGACCACGGATGCGCCGTTCGTGCATGAAGTGCGCGCCTGCTTCCAAGCCGTGGCCCGCGTCGACCGCCGAGCGCGGCTGCCACTCGTCGAACTGGCGATGCCGGCCCTGCGCGCGCTGCCGACCGGCGAACGCACAACGCTGCGCACCAACCTGCGCGCCTTGGCGTTGGCGGATGGGGAGCTGTCGCCCTTCGAGTTCGCGCTGCTGCGCACCGTCGAACGCCACGTTCGCCTGGATGGGGAGCCGCCGCGGCGACCGTCTAGCCGACCAGCCGCACTGATCGACCGGGCCAACGAGGCGGCCGTCGTGTTGTCGACGCTGGCGCGAGCTGGCGCTCATGGCGACGAGGCGCGCGCCGCCTCCGCGTTCGCTCGTGGCCACACCGCCCTCGCCCTGCCTTCGACGATGACGGTGTTGCCGAGCGAACGCTGTCGCATCACCGCCCTTGAGGCAGCGGTCGAGGCACTGGCCGAGGTGTCGCCACTTGGCAAACGCAACCTGCTGACGGCCTGCGCCGAAGCCGCCGCCGACGACGGCGTGCTCGACGCCGACGAGCAAGACCTGCTGCGTGCGCTGGCGATTCTGTGGGATTGCCCAGTGCCGCTGGTGCGGGCCTTGCCAGCTGCCTGACCGCCGCGGCTCGTTCCGAGACGTCGAAGGCATCAGCAGTTGAAGACCAGCCGGCGCGCGTCGATAGAGGCGCAGCAGCAGGAGGGGATCAACATGCAAAGGAACGCCAATGTCCTGGCCGCGGGGACCATCGGGTGCGCCGCCGTCATCGCCGCCGTCGCCGGCGCGGGCGCGATCGGCACCGCCGCCATCGCGACCGCCGTGGCGTTCGCCCTAATCCGACGAACGCAGCGCCAGGCCACCGCTTCCTTGGCGCGCCGCGATGAACAACTCGCCCACACGGCGCACGAGCTGCGCACGCCACTGGCCTCGGTGCTGACGGCGATCGAGCTGCTGCGCAGCGGCTACGCCACGACTGCAGCCGAGACCGACGAGTTCCTCAGCGAAGCGGACCTGGCCGCACGCCACCTCGCCTTTCTCGTCAACGACGTGCTCGACGACGCGGCGTTGTCGGCGGGCCAACTGCGCCTCACCGTCGCCGACCACTTCATGACCGTGCTGCTCGACGAGGGGTTGCGGCTGCTCGGTCTGCAAGCCGAGCGCCGCGGCCTAACTATCGAGGTCGCACCGAGCGACCCGACGCTGGTCGTTCGCGCCGACGCCCGCCGCGTGCTGCAAGTGCTGTTCAACCTGTTGGGCAACGCCATCAAGTACTCCACCACCGGCCAACCAATCGAAGTGCGCGTCGAACCCAACGGCTCGCGCGTTCGCTGCCGCATCCTCGATCGAGGCCCCGGGGTTCCGCACGAACTGCGGCCACACTTGTTCGGTGCGTTCCACCGCGGCAGCGGCCACGACGGCCCAAGCACGGGCCTGGGCCTGTTCATCACCAAGCGCTTGGTCGAACGCATGGGCGGCAGCATCGGCTACCAGCCGTTGTCGCCGCGGGGCTCGGAGTTCTGGTTTGAACTGCCGCGGGCGGACCCAGTCGAAGGCCACGTCGGCAACGCCGCGATTGCGTCCGACCCCGCACCGGCTCGATGATGCGGCGATGCGGCTCTGCCGTTTTCTCGCCAGCTCGTTCCTTGTCGCGTGCTTCGCCAGTGGGCAGCAGCCGCTGCAGCAGTTCCGCAATCGCAACGGCACGTTCCACATCGACCTGCCTGCGGGTTGGCGCCAGATCGCGCCCAACGAAGCGCGCACGATCCAAGAGAACGGCAACGCCCCGGCTCGGCTCGGCCTCGCGCAGCCCCACCATTTCTATGCCGTCGGGCCGGTGGACGCGTGGCTGGCGGGAGATTTTAGTGGTCCCTGGCTCTACCTCGTCGAGGGGGCCAGCGAGTGGTATCTCAGCGACGACTATGCGCAGGACCTGACGACCATGTGGGCCGCGGAGGCCGCCGCCAGCGGCGAACGGCACGAAGTGACGAACATCCAACGGGCCAAAGTCGGGACGCAGGCCGTCGAGGTGATCATGGCGACCCGGCTCAACACCCCCGTGGGCAGCAGGCCAGCCGTGCAGTGCCTGGATGTGCATTCCCCGGCCGGCGGCCGCCAAGTCACCTTCTCGTTCAGTTGCGATCCGCAGCACTTTGCGGCGCACGAACCAACCTTCCGCAGCTGGCTGCAGACCCTCACCTTCGCCCGCCTCCCAAGGGGCCAGGCCAGCCTTGGCGATCGGCTGTGGGGACCGATCGTCACCAGCGTCGCGGTCGGCCTCATTCTCCTTCTTCTCTACAAGCACTCACGAAGCCGCCGTTGAGTGGCTTCGGGCCGACGCTACACTGCCGACGCGCGGTTCTCAGCTTCGAGCCAAACGGTCCCCCCCCACGGCTTTGGTCTGCACTGCGCTCGCCCTTTCTGACCCACTCGCCTTGAAGAAGAAACCCTCGCCGAAAGCGGCCCGCAATCTCGACAAGTCTCTGTTCGAGGCCGGCCAGCAATGCCAGAAGCGTCTCTACCTGGATTTCCACGAGCCCGTCGAGGCCGAGCCCAGTGCTCTGCGCCAATCGATGTCGGCGGCTGGGGATCAACTGCGCCTGCTCGCCCGGACCGCGTTCCCGAAGGGCGTCGCGATCGAAGCCACGGATGCTGACGCGGCCGCCGCCGAAACGCGGAAGCACATTGCCGCCGGCCTGCCGGTGCTGTTTGGCGCGACGTTCGTGGCAGAAGGCGTGGAAGCTCGCTGCGACATCCTGGTGCTGCACAAGGACAACGCCTGCGACCTGTTCGAAATCAAATCGGGCACCAAGGTCAAGCATCGCTACGTCAACGACATGGCCTTGCAGGCGCACGTGCTCGAGGCTTCGGGCTTCAAGATGCGCGCCGCCTACTTGCTGCACGTCAATCCGAAGTACGTGCACAAGGAAGGCACCGACTTCCCGGCGATGCAGTTGCTGCGCAGCGGCGACATCACCGCCAAGGTGCAAAAGCAGCTCGAACCGGTGCGACGCCGTTTGCAGCAGTACCGCCAGACGCTGGCCGACGACGCCGTGCAGCAGCTGCCGATGGGCACGTTCTGCACGACCCCGTTCCCCTGCCCGCACCTCTTGCGTTGCGGCAAAGAAGCACCGGCGCTGCCGCTGCGCCTGCTGCCAGAACTGACGCGCCAATTCGAACTCGAACTGCACAAGGAAGGCGTCGAAGACCTGCCCGGGCTCGACCAAAAGCGCGAAGGATTGACGTTCCGCCAACGGCGCACGCTGGCTTGCGTGCAACAAGACGCGCCGATTGTCGAACCGTTCGTGCGCGACGAACTGCGTCAATGCACCAAGCCGCTGCACTTCGTGGCGATCGCGTCGGTCACCGATCCGCTGCCGCGCTTTGAGGGTCAACGACCGTGGCGCCGCATTCCCTACGCCTTCGCCGCGCACACCGTGCACGCCGATGGCCGGCTTGAGACGGCGACGTTCTGCCACGTCGAACGCACCGACCCGCGGCCGGAGTTTGTGGCCGCGCTGACGAAGCAGCTCGAAGTCGGCGGCACCATCGTGGTGTGGAACGACAACGCCCTCAGTGAATTGCGCAGCTTGCTCGACGACCTACCGGCGGCGAAGGCGTCCGTGCGGGCGCTGGTCGGGCATCCGCACCTCGATTTGATGCAGCTGTTCGAGTCGAGCGTGTTCCACCCGAAGGCGATCTCGCACACCGACCTGCGGGTCAGTGTCGCCGCCCTGCTCAATGACGCCAGCGGCAGTGACCTGGCGGTCTTTGGCGAAGAGGCGATCGTCGCCGCACTACAGGCAGCGACCGCGCCGCGCGTGCGCAGCGCCAAGAAGGAAAAGATCACGGCCGACATCCTGGCCGGACTTTCGTGGAACAGCGAACGCGTGATGCAGCTGTTCAATGCGTTCGCGGAAGTGGCACCTCCGGCGAGCAAGCCGGCGGAAGCGCCGACGCGATCCGCCGTGAAGCCAAAGCCGCTGCCAAAGCCGCTGCCTGGCGAAGTATGACGGCAGCACCACCGGTTCAGGCAGCCGCGTAGGCAGACAGCAACCCGCCGATCTCGCGGTCGACATCGAAGCGCCGCTGAAAGTCTTCGCGGATGCGCACACCGAGCGACCCGGCGGCGGAGCGATTGCGATAGAGCGCGAGGATCTGCTTCGCCATGTCCTCTTCGGACTCGAACAACAGCCCCGTATCCTTGTGGCGCAGCAGCTCCCGATTGCCGGGCACGTCTGACGCCACGACCGCGCGACCGAGGATGCCGGCCTCAAGAATCGTCGGCGCCGCGCCCTCGCTCAACGACGTGTTCAGTACGACGTCGGCATCGAGGTAGGCCGCACCCATGCGATCGTGCGCCAGCGTCGGCAGCACGCGCACACCTGGCTGCTGCTTGCTTAGAGCTCGCAGCGCGTCGGCATAGGCAGTGTCTTGGTCGGGGCCGGCAATGATCATCTCGACGTCAGCCCCTGCTCCGCGCAACAGGCCAACCACTTCGAGCGCGCGGTGCTGGCCCTTGAGTGGACGAATGCCGCCAGGCAAGAACACCAAGAAGCGCTGGCGTGGAATGCCAAGCGAACGCCGCAGGTCGGTGCCGTTGGTTGGCAGTCGCACCGCCGCCCGCGCCACCACATCGATCTTGCCGACGGCGTCAGGCACCCGTTCCTCAAGCACGCGCCCGGCTTCGGCGTTGGGCACCAACACACGCTGCGCCCGCTTCACCACCTCGCAAACAATGGCGCCGCGAGCTTCGTCGAGCATGTCGTGATGCATGTCTTCGCCACTCAACGACACCACCCACGGGGAACGCAGCCCCAGCAAGTGCACGCCCGTTCGCAAGGCGTCGTGGGCATGCACGATGTCGGGACGAAAGCGGCCGATCGTGCCTTCGAGCGATTGTTTGAGCCCACCTTCACTCGTGCTGCCGAACACTTCGCACAGATGCCCGCGCGACTGCAAGCCATCCCGGAAGCGGCCCACTGTGGCGATGCCGCCCAAGTGCTGATGGGTCGGCGACGGCGTCATCAACAGAACCTTCACACGCCGTCTTTCGGCATCCGAGCCGCGCGACATTCACGCTACATCGAAGGGCAGCACGCTCGCAGCGCCCGCACGCGATCGACATCGACCGGCTGGTCGACGAGCCCCGACCGCTTGCAGAACGTGCCGACGATGGCGCCATCGAAACGTGGCCACAGCACCGGCGCGTTGGCCACCGTGAGACCCGAACCGAGCCAAATCGGGAACGCGCCGACCGCAGCTCGCACCGTGTCGAGCAATTCGACATCGACCGGCTGTCCAGTGCGCGCCCCGGACAACACCAGTCCGTCGGCGCCCGAGCGCTCGGCCAAATCGCGGGCCCCCGCCGCGACGTCCAGCGCAGCCAGCGGCGACGCATGCTTCACCAAGAAGTCCGCCAGCACGGCGACGTCGCTGCGCAGCTGCGTGCGGTAGGCGAACAAACGCGCCGCCTCGCCCTCGATCAGACCCTGGTCGGTGACGTAAGCACCCGCCAACACATTGACGCGAATCCAGCGCGCCTGCACGACCGCCGCCACACCGAGCGCGGCGATGCCATCGTTGCGCAAGCAGTTGATGCCCACCGGCAAGCCCGTCGCCAGGCGAATGCGATCCGCTGCGACCGCCAACCCTGCGGGAACATCGGGCGACACCGGGTCCGCCGCGGTCCCCTTGCGAAATGGCGCGTCGCCGAAGTTCTCAACCACCACGCCATCGAACCCGCCCGCCGCATAGGCGCGTGCGTCGGCCACCGCCTGTGCCAAAACCGCATCCATCGCGCCGAAGTTCTTCGCCGACGGCAGTGGCAGCAAGTGCACGACACCGAGCAGGGAACGCTTCATCGCGGCCTCACGTCGGCAGCAAACTGCGCAGCTTCATGCGCAGGCCCTTCCACGTGCAGGCGAGTTTGGAAGCCTCGCGGATCATCGCGCGAGCCTCGGCCTTGCGGCCGGCGGCGAGCAGGTCCCAAGCCAGATCGAGGCGCACATCGGCGAGGCGATGACGCACCAGATTCTGGAAGTGCGCCTCCCCTTCGTGCTGCTTCGCAACCTGCTCGAGAATGCGCTCCAGCCCACGCACGAAGCGAGTGTTCGCCGACAGGCTGCCAGCGTGTACGCGGTAGAACGTCAACGGCTCGTTCACGTAGGCGAGCGGCTCGCGCTGGCTCATGCGCAGCCACAAGTCGAAGTCCTCCGTGGCCACAAGATCTGGGTGTTCGTCGAACCCACCAACGGCCCGCACCGCCGCCGTGCGAGCAACGACCGTGCTGCAGACGACCGGGTTGTCCTGCAGCAAGTGCTCCATCGTCAACACCGTGGGCACGACACGCTTCTGGTTCTTGCGCCCTTCGAGGCGATCGTTGCGCACGATCCAAGCGTCGGTCGCCAAACAGGCGGCCTCCGATTGATCAAGCCACGCCACGGCCCGCTCGAGTTTGTCCGGCGCGAACCAGTCATCGGCATCAAGGAAGGCCACGAACTCCGTAGTCGCCAGCTCGAGGCCTCGGTTGCGCGCGGCACCCGGCCCCTTTTGCGCTTGCTGCACGAGATGCACACCAAACTGCCGCGCGATGGCCGCCGTATCGTCGGTCGAGCCATCGTCGACGACGACGACCGCCTCGGGCACCGCCGTCTGCTGCTGCAGCGATTCCAAGGTCACGCGCAGGTACGCACCGGCTTGGTAGGCGGGGATGACGACGGTGACAGGTGTCGTGCGGTTCATTCGCGCTTCCTTCGCATCTTGCCGACGACGGCCGTCGCGATCTCACGAATGTAGCGGAAGTCACTCGGATGCACGAAGAGGCAGCGCCAGGTGGGCGTTCCCGTCTGCCGCGAGTACGCCACCAGCGTCCACAGCGTGCCGACCACGTACGCCACGGTCGACGCCGCCGCGGCCCCCACAGCTCCGTACTCGGGAATCCACAGCAGGTCGAGACCGATCATCGTGCCGAACACCACCAGCTGCGCATTCACGCACGTCTGCAGTTGGTCGCGCGCCGCCAGATCGGCCTGCAGGATCTTCGACACCGTGAAGGCGACGGTGCCCGGCACCAACATCAGCAGCGCAGCACCGACCGGCTGGCTCCAGCCGCCGTACCAAACGCATTCGTGCTTGCCGGCGGCGGTCGTGATGAACCCCATGATCGGATCGATCAGGAACAGGATCGCCACCGCGCCGACCAACGAAATCGTCACCCCGAGCCGCGCCAGCACCGGCGTCATCGCGCGAGCTTCTTCGTGTGTGCTGCCTGCAACCTTCAAGAAGAACAGGTCGCGCATCGCTTCCGGGAAGTGCCACACCAGCTCCGCCCACGTCACCGCCATCGAGTAGTAAGCGACTTGGATGTAGGCCTGCTCCTCGGCCATCGACTCCTCGACACCGTTCGACTTGCCGGTTGCGAAGTACACCGCGAACAACACCAACAGATCGATGCGATGGTTGAGGTACGTCAGCGTCGACGTCAGGTTGGCCTTCCAGCCGTAGCGCAGCGCTTCGCCAAGGAACTCACGGTGCACTCGCACGCGCAGAGCCACCACCTTGCGCACCAGCCACAGCGTCAGCACCGCGACGACAAGCGTCGACAGCAACCGTCCCCACACCACGCCGAGCGGCACGTCGCCGTCCTTGACACTGCTGCCGAACAAGAAGAAGCAGCCGAAGAACAAAGGTAAGAACCCGATCGACGTCGCCAGGTGGACGAGCCCGTAGTCCTGCACGCGCTCCGTCGCCAACTGCGTGCTGTTGGCGTAGCTGGCGACCAAAAGCAGCGGCACCGCCGCGCAGATCGGCCAGACCAGCCATGGATCCAACGCCCAAGCCGGGTCGATCCACGGCAGCACGACGAGCAAGAACCCCGCCGACAAAGCCGCCACGAAGCCGCCCCAAACGATGGCTACCGCCATGCCCGTCTCGAAGCAGACCTGCGGCGTGAAGCGGCCGCGGCGCACCAGATAGACGAGGGCCGTGGCGAGGCCGAGATTGGCAACGGCACCGAGGATGAACGGCAGCGACGCTGCAATGCCGGACTTGCCATGCTGCGCCTGCTGACTCGCCGTCAGCAGGTACAGAACGAGGCCACCACCCTTGTCGACCAAGACGACGAAGACGTGGATCAGGAAGGTGAAGACCACCCACCGCCGGAAGTTCATGCGCGGCTCGAGCTCATGGCGTGCGACTCGTTCCCGCTACCACGGCAATTCAGATGCCGCGAAGTCTTCGTGGATCTGCGGCAACAGCTCTTCGACCTGCGCCGGGTCGAGTCCGATCTGGCTGTAGCAATCAGGATCCAAAGTTCCCATCGGAGTGCCGACAGTCGACGGCGTTCCGCCGCGCCACGCGAGGTGGTCGGCAAGGTGAATCAGACTCGACAGCGAGCGATGGAAGGGATCCTTCGCGGGCGAGTGGTGGTAGCGAATGGCGATGGCCAGATCCTCCGGCAGCGCCCACTTGATCGCCAGCACCGATCCGACGTCCGCGTGCGTGAAGCCAAGATCTTCCGGCTCGACCTCGATCTCGCTGCGTTTCTGCTGCACAGACTTCCGGAGCAACGCCAAGTAGCGCGGCGCCGACTTCTCCATGAGGATGATCTTGCCGATGTCGTGCAGCAGTCCGGCGATGTAGGCGTCTTCCGGGTGCGTATCGGCAAACACCGTCGACTTGCCGGCCAACGTCCGCGCCGCGACCCCAGCAAACACTGCGTGCCGCCAGAACCCGGCCGGATCGAAGTGCTGAATCTTCTCGCGCCGTTTGCCAAAAGATGAGAACACGGCCGCCTTCAACGCGACCTTCTTGGCCATGTTGAAGCCCATCACGGAGATGGCGAGACTGACCGAGCTGACACGCACCTGCAGCCCGTAGTACGCCGAGTTGACGATGCGCAGAATGTTGGTCGCCACCGCCGGGTCGGCAGAGATGACTTTGGCGACATCGGCGGCCGAAGCATCGGGACGCGCCATCACCTCGTTCAACTTGATGAGCACCTCCGGCATCGTGGGCAAGTCAATTGTGCTGTTGACTAGCCCAAGGATGTTCGTCGATGACCCGGTCTCCTGCTGTGCCATGCCTTAGCTCCGGCGCTTGTATCGGGGCTAACAGTCAGCAAGCTTGACGCCGATCTGATGACGCCCGCTCGTTCTCCGCGAATCGTGTTCTTGTGCCAGCGTGTGCCATGGCCACCAGACCGCGGCGACCGCATCACGACGTGGCACTTCCTGCAACACTTGCTGCAGCGCGGCGCCGAGGTGCAGGTCGGCTGCTTCCAGGAAGAGACCCGCGATGCCGAGGGTGTCGCATTTCTCAGCAAGTCGTGCCGCGAAGTCGTGGCGCCGCGGCTGTCGCGCCGATGGCGCAAGCTGACCAGCCTGCGCGGACTGCTCACTGGCAAGGCCCTGACCCTGCCGTTCTTCTACGACCGCACTCTCGCCAAGGCCGTCGATCAGTGGACCGTCACGCCGCCCGACCTGGTCTACGTCTACTCGTCGTCGATGGCCCAGTACGCGATCGGCCGGCCGAGCCACGCGAAGGTCATGCAGTTCGCCGAACTCGATTCCGACAAGTGGCGGCAGTACGCAACCGTCAGCGGCCCACTCGGTCGCTGGATCTATGGCCGCGAGGCCAAGCGACTGCTCGCCTTCGAAGATCGCGTGGCCCGCACGTTCTCGCGCTCCCTGGTGGTCAGCGAGGTTGAACGCACGCTGTTTCGCGAACGCATTCCAGGAGTCGATCCGGACGTCTTGCCAAACGGCGTCGACGTCGAGCACTTCACCACCGCTGGTGAAGCCAACCGCCATGCGCACACGGCGGTTTTCACCGGGGTCATGGACTACGAGCCGAACGTCGACGGCGTGTGTTGGTTCGTCGACACCTGTTGGCCGACGCTGCGGCAGCGCTATCCCGACGCTCGCCTGCTGATCGTCGGCAGCAAACCGATCGCGAAGGTGCAGGCCTTGGCGCAGATCCCGGGCATCACGGTCACTGGCCGCGTGCCGACGACGCCGCCCTACTTCGATCAGGCGGCGGTCGCGATCGCACCACTGCGCCTCGCGCGTGGGGTGCAGAACAAGGTGCTCGAAGCGATGAGCATGGCCCTGCCGGTCGTGTCGTCGCCGCAAGCAGCGCAAGGCCTCGGCGACGTGCCCGCGGGCGCACTCACCGTCGCCGATGGCGCCGACGCGACGATTGCGCGCATCGCCGAACTGTTCGCCAATCCACAGCACGCGCGCACGGTCGGCGCTGCCGCCGCTGTCTGGGTCCGCCAACACTGGCGGTGGCAACGCATGTTCGAACGGCTGGACGGTCTGCTCGGCGAACTCGGCGTCCCCTTCCTTCGCTGACGGCGCGGCTACGTGCCGCCGCTACTGCTCAGACGGAACTCGATCGTCACGTCGGTCGTGCTGACGATGGCCACGCCAAGGCGCCGCGCTGGCTCGAACCGCCACGCGCGCACCGCTCGCAAGGCCTCGCGATTGAGCGCCGGGAAGGGCGACGGTGTGCGCAACTCGACGCCCAACACCGCACCGCTTGCATCGATCGTCACGGTGACGACGACCGCGCCTTCGTGGCCGGCGCGGCGTTCGGGCTCGGGGTAGCGCGGCGCTTCGTTGTCGGCGCGCGGCGAACCTTCGACCCACGGCGCTGCCTCGGCAGCGGCTGCGGCAGAAGGCTCATTCGGGTCGATGCGCGTCTCCGTCTCCGGCTCCGTCGGCACGATCGGCGCGGGCACCGCGGGCAACGGCTTGACGCGCTGCAAAGTTGCCGTCATCGCGCGCGGTGGCGGCACGAAGTCCACCACCGCCTCCACAACCACCAGCTCGAACGCCAGCGGCTCGCTTGCCGCCAATGGCGGCAACCACTCCGCGTTCTCAAAGTCAGGCACGGCCCCGAGCACCACTTCCGGTTCGGGCACCGCCACGGGCGCCGCCGCTGGCCGCCCCAGCGACAACTGAATCTGCACACGCGGCTCGACCACCGAATCCGCCTGCCCAGAAGCGTGCGCACGCACTGCCGCCGCCGCGACCAGAACGGTTGCATGCAGCGTCAGGGAGAAGATCAACGGACCGGTGCGCACGTGGGGCGACGAACGATACCAAATCGCTCGCGGTTCAATCGCGGGGCCAGCGCCTACTTCTTCGCCGGCACCAGCCGCCACACCTTGCCACTCTTGCCGTCGAAGCCGGTCAGCAGCAGTTCCCCCTCTGGCTCTTCGGCAAAACTCGACACCTGCTGCGGCGCCCGTGCCAAGGTCACCACCGCGTGCTGGCCGCCCGTTCGGTCCTCTTTGCATGCCCACATCTTCAGCGTCATGAAGTCGCCGTAGACGAACCAGCCCTGCAGCGCCGCGATCGCCGTGCCGCGATAGACGTAGCCGCCAGTGATCGACAACCCTTCGCTGTGCGCGTACTCCGCGATCGGCGCGATCACACCGGGCGGCACCGAGCGATCCTTGCGCAGCTTGAACACCTCGCTCGCCTCCATGGCATTCCAGCCGTAGTTGCCGCCCTTCACCAAGCGGTCCACTTCTTCGAGGCGGTTCTGGCCCACATCACCGCACCACAGATCGCCGGTCGCACGATCGAACGTGATTCGCCACGGATTGCGCATGCCGTAGCACCAGATCTCGCCGCGCGCCCCCTCTTCACCAACGAACGGATTGTCGGCAGGAATGGCGTACGGCTTCGCCGCCACAGCCCCGCGCACATCGATGCGCAGCACTTTGCCGAGCAGGGTGTTCTTCGCTTGGCCATTGCCGAACGGGTCGTTGGCGGCACCGCCGTCGCCGAGCACGACGTAGAGCATGCCGTCGGGACCGAACTCGATGGTGCCGCCGTTGTGGTTGCCGTACGGCTGGAACACAACCATCACGCGCAGTTCGTCGGCGATGTCCACGACACGTCCACCTTCGCCTGCCTTGGTCGCAAACCGCGAGACCACCGACTGGCGATTGCTCTTCGCCTGCTTGCCGTTGCCCATCTCGCCCGACTGCACTTCGATCTTCTCGGACCAGTAGACGTAGACAAAGCCGTTGTCGGCGTAGGCCGGGTCGAACGCGAAGCCGAGCAGCCCTTCCTCCCAATTGTCGAGGAAGACGCGGTCGTGCAAGTCGAGGAACACGCGCTGCTCCTTCTTCAGGCCATCGCGCGGCACCACGAACACCCGCCCGGGCTGCGTCACGATGTAGGCGTGCTCCTTGTCCGTCGAGTGGAAGGCCACATACAGCGGTCGATCCCACCCAGCATGCGCGGGAAACGCATCCTCGTAGACGAGCGCGGGCCCGGCTGGCAGGGCGGGCAGTTCGGGTTCTTCGTCTTGAGCGCAGAGCGGTGCCAACAGGGCGACGAACGAGAGCAGCAGGGAATGGCGATGCATGCGGGGCGGTGATTACGGCGCCGAGCCCCGCCGCGCACAAGCACGCTTCTCACTCTCTGCACGGCCGCGACCGCTGGCCACCCGCCTCTTGCCGCGCCAAGATGCACACATGCTGCGACTCTCAGGGCTGCGCAAGACCTACGGCTCATTCGTTGCCCTGCACGGCCTCGACCTCACCATCGCCGCCGGTGAAATCCTGGCGCTGCTCGGACCCAACGGCGCGGGCAAGTCGACGGCCGTGAAGTGCATCGCCGGACTCTTGCGCCCCGACACCGGCAGTGTGCTGGTCGCCGGCGTCGATGCGCTGACTGCACCCGCCGAAGCCCGGCGCCGCATCGGCTACTTGCCCGAAGTGGCGCGCCTGCACGAAGTGCTGACGCCGTGGGAGTTCCTGCTGTTGAAGGGCCGCCTGTTCGACCTCGACGACACCACCATTCGCACGCGCGGCGAACGGCTGCTCGCGGGCTTTGGTCTGCTCGACCGCGGCGACGAACCGATGGTTTCCTTCAGCAAGGGCATGACCCAGAAGGTGTCCATCGCTGGTGCCTTGATCACGGCCCCCAAGCTGCTGGTTTTCGACGAACCGCTGTCGGGGCTCGACGTGACGACGACGCTGGTCGTGAAGGAGCTGATGCGTGAGTTCGCGCGGCAAGGTGGCGCGGTGCTGCATTGCAGCCACTTGCTCGACGTCGTGGAGACGACCGCGCACCGCATCGCCGTGCTCGACCAGGGCAAGCTGCTCGCTTGCGGCACGGCCGCCGAGCTGCGCACGCAGGTCGGGGCCGGGGCGGGCGTTCACCTCGACGCGGTGTTCCGTTCGCTCGTGCAAGCGAGTGATCCTGTGGCGGTCGCGCGCGCGATCTTGGGCTGATGCGCTTCGCGCGATTGCTGGCGATGACGGCGGGGTTCGTGGTCACGGCCGAGGTGTGTGCTCGGCTCATGGCACCCAAGGCGAACGTGAACGCGCAGCTCCGTGCAGTGGGCCAAGTTCATGCTCTCGGTGGCGACTGCAGGGAGATGCTGCTCGACCACAATGAGTCGCACTTGCTGACGCGCGGCGCCCTCGGCGACCTTGTCTACTGGGATGTCGAACGGCAACTGCCGCTGCGTTCGATCGAACCACGAGGCCGCTACGTGACCGCGTTCGCACTGCATGCGAGCGAACCGTGGGCGTTGGTCGGCTGGAGCGCGGCGGGCGACTGGACCGGATCGCTGTGGCACGTCGACCTTGTGACCGGAACCACGCGCGAACTGGCCAGCCGTTACGTGGAAGCCGTTGGCTTTGACGACTCTGGCGAGCAGTTCAACGTGCGCTTCCGAAACGGTGAGAGGGACTTCTCCGTCGAGTCGTTCTCCTCGCGTTCGATCGGCGACGCACGGCTGGCGGCCCAACCCCCTAGCAGCACGGCGTTCGAACTGCCGCCGCGGCGCAGTGCGCGCGACAGGGAGCAGCCGCGACGCTCGCGCGATGCACGTCATAAGGTCGAGTGGTACGAGTCCATGTTCCACCGCAGCGAACCGGCGGTGAGCGTGCAGTCCGTTCCCGAGTGCAGCGACCTGTGGGTCGAGGACTACCTCGTCACCAATGCGGGCACGATCCTCGCTTGGGATTGGCAGGGACAAGTGCACTTCCTGCCCTTGGAGCCCGCGAAGGGCAACTTGCGCGCGCCCCACCGCGGCGCTGCGCATCAGCTCATCTTCTCGCCGGACGGCAACTATCTCGCCATCGTCGGCCTTGGTGCAGTGCGTGTGGTCGACCTGGAGGGGCACGTGGTGCAGGACTTTGATGGCACGCACCTCGTGACGAAGGGCGCGGTCGGTGCGGACTTTTGGTTGTGCCGACAACACGACGCCCGTCGATGGAACGCGTCTTCGCGCCGCGACGTAGCGCCGCCGCACACCTGACGCAGTCCGGCGATCGCGCTGGTGCGCGACAACGCCGTCGACTTCTTCTCGAACGGCCCTGGGGTGCGGGACTCGTGGGCAATCGGCACGGCAGTGGCCGTTGGCGACACGCTGTGGTTTGGCAGCCGCGAACGTTTCGCACCTCAACCAGTGCGCCTCGACGGCACCCAACTCGTGGATCTTCCGAAGCTGGGGGGAACCGTCACCCTTGCGGCGCAACTCACACACGGCGGTGAAGCCGTGCTGTTCCTCTCCACACAATACGCAAACGACCATCGGCCACGCAACACGGCCAACCTGCGCACCATCGATCGCCATGGCAAGGCGATCGCATCCTGGCAAACCGACGCAATTCCCATCTGGCTCGTCGTTCCCGATCGCGGCAACCATGCGTGGGTCGGCCTCGCGGACAACGTCGTGCAACGCATCGAACTCGACCGCATGCAGGCGACGACGACGGTGACGACCAAGACCCCATGGATCGGCGCGATCCCGTGGGGCCGCGCCCTGCTCGCCTGCGATGGGCACCAGTTGCTCGTCGTCGACGCAGACACATTGGCGCCGATGGGAACGCTCGTGCTACCAACCGACGTCACCCAGATCGATGTGTTCGGGGCCCCACCCGATCAACGGCATCTCGCGATCGCGCACCGCAGCGACGTGCGCATCCTGCACGTCGAGTGACCCGCGCAGGCCGCCAGCGTACGCGAGCACAAACTTCGTCCGTTCTCGCACGGGACACGTCCCCTGCCATGGCATGAGTGACGTGTTGCCAACGTCTCCGGTCTGCCACGAATCATGGAAACAGGGTGTCCGGTCCAGACTGTGAACAAGGTATCCGGTCTGAACCGCCGAACAATGCTTGACGCCGATGGGGCGATTCCATAATATCTGCGGAATCACAATGGTCGATCGCGTTCGCCAACCCATGAAGCCGCAGCAAGGCGTGTTGCCGTTCCGACAGAACGGCGGTCGTCGCGCCGGTGCTGGCAGAAAACCCAACGGCGAGAAGGCCTTGGTCAGCCACGGGCCCCGCGCGCTGCTGGCGGCGCGGTTCCCGGCGCACGTGACGATGAAGTTGCTGCGGGGGTTGCCGCGCCTGCGTAGCAGCCGCGAGTACACCACCCTGCGCGACGCTTTCGCTGCCGGCTGCGACCGGCATGGCTTCCGCCTCACCCACTACGCCGTGCTGAACGACCACCTGCACTTCCTGGTCGAGGCGCGCGACCGAACGGCGCTGTCGCGGGGTCTTCAGGGCCTCGCGATTCGCATCGCCAAGGCCTTGAACAGGCTTTGGCGCCGCTCTGGCACCGTCTTCGCCGACCGCTACCACGACCGCATCCTGAAGACGCCGCGCGAGGTCAGGAACGCGCTGCGCTATGTGCTGGGGAATGGCAAGAAGCACGCGGCCGAAGGTCGCGAGGTTGCGGTCCCCCAGGCGATCGACATCTATACGTCGGCGCCGTGGTTCGATGGGTTCCGCGAGAACATCGTCGTGCGCGGCATCGCAGCGATGCCGCGCCCGATCACCGCTGCGCACACCTGGATGCTCACGATCGGCTGGCGTCGGCACGGGCTGCTCTCCGTGCATGATGTGCCGGCGGTGGGCTGATGGCGGGCTGATGGCCCAAGCCGCCAAATTGTTCTTGAGCGGGACGCGTTAGTAGGAGGCCGCGGCGTGGCGCGCGCGACTGCGGCCACCACCACCACCACCACCACCGCCACTCGGGCGCCCACCTTCACGGCGCTTGGGCATGCCATAGCCACGGCCCGCCGACGGCATGCTGCTCACGTCCTTGCCCTGCAAGTGCGCTTGCACCACGAGGTAGAGTCGCTTCTCCATCGGCGCCACCAACGACAGCGCGCGCCCGGACTTGCCAGCGCGGCCGGTGCGGCCCGAACGGTGAATGTAGTCTTCGAGTGCCAGCGGGAAGTCGTAGTTGACTACCAGCTCGATGTCGTCGACGTCGATGCCGCGCGCGGCAACATCGGTCGCGACGAGAAAGCGCGTCTTGCCGCGCGTGAACGCCTGCAAGCAGCCATAGCGGGCCTCCGCTCCTTTGTCGCCGTGGATGGAGTCGGCCGGCATGCCGGAGCGCTTCAACACATTGCCGAGCCGTTCGCAACCGATCTTCTTGTTGACGAAGATCAGCACGCGACCACTCTCCCGCTGCAGCAAGCGCTCGAGCGCGTCTTGCTTGTCGTGCGCATTCACCGCGACGAAGCGATGCGAAATGGTCTCCGCCGATTGGCTGCGCGAACCGATCTGCACGCGCTCGGCGTTGGGCAGGAAGTCGTTGACGAGGCCTTCCACTTCCTTCGGCATCGTCGCCGAGAACAGCAGGTTCTGCCGTTCTTGCGGCAGGCGCACGAAGATGCGCCGAATCTGCGGCATGAAGCCCATGTCGAGCATGCGGTCGGCTTCGTCGAGCACGACCATCTTGACGTGCTCGAAGCTGATGTTGCGCCGTTCGAGATGGTCGATGAGGCGGCCGGGGCAGGCGACCACAATGTCGAGGCCGCGCTTGAACGCGGATTCCTGGATCGACATGTCGACGCCGCCGAAGGCAGTGCACACGTGCAGACCGGCGTGCTGCGCGTAGACGCGCAGGTTCTCGGCGACTTGCACGCACAGCTCGCGGGTGGGAACGATGATGACGCCGCGCAGGCCGGGGGGGCCGCCGCACAGCAGGTTGAGCATCGGCAGACCGAAGGCGGCGGTCTTGCCGCTGCCGGTTTGGCCGAGGCCGATCAGTTCGGCGCCAGCGATGATCTTGGGGATGGCATTGGCCTGGATCTCCGTCGGCGTTTCATAGCCAGCGGCGCGGACGCCACGGAGGATGGGCTCTTTGAGCCCGAGGGAAGCAAAACTCACGCAGTTCGTACTCGTTGGCATCGACAAGCGAGGGGCTCGTGATTGCCATGAAAGGCAGATGCTAGGAAGGCAGAGCGACGGTCGTGCCGCGTCGCACGGCCCACATCGTTCACCGCCCGAGAGCAGGTGATGTGGCGGCAGGCGTGGCATTCCGAACGTGTCGTGCAATTGCACAACCGACCCTGGCATCGGCACTTCTTCGGCTCGACTTGAGACCGGCCCGACAAGGGCCGGCCGCTACCTGGGGTGCTCGGGCACCTATCGACGGCGCGGACGATACGGGCGGCGGTGGCTTGGCTCAAGGGCTGAGACTGCCGCCGGCGGGGAAGCCTGGCGGCGGCGAAGCCCGTTCAGGCGGAGAAGCCGCAGCGCTGCTTCTTCGTAAGCAGCGCCGCCATGGCCGCCACCAGGCGATCCAGCCGGAACGGCTTGGCGAGCACGTCGTCGATGCCAGCGTCGAGGTAGACGCGAATGCGGTCGGCAACCACGTCGGCGCCATCCATTCCCGGCATCTGGCCGTCGAGCAGCACCATGTCGAAATCCTGCTGCTCCAGCAAGACCAACGCGATGTCACCACCGTCGGCGGTTGTCGCCTGACAGCCGAGGTGCAGGAGCATGCGGCCGGCCACCAAGCGATTTTGCACGTTGTCGTCGACGACGAGCACGCGCAGGCCGCGCAAGCGCTCGCGATCGCCCGCCGCATCCACGACCCTGGTTACCGTGGGCGCTGCCAGCAGCGACAAGGCCAGAGTGAACGTCGAACCGCGCCCGACCTCGCTCGACAACGTGATGTCGCCGCTCATCAAGCGAGCCAGGCGGCGGGCAATCGACAGTCCAAGGCCGGTGCCGAGGTGTTGCTGACCGCCGGGCAGGCGCACTTGCTCGTACTCCGTGAAGACACGTTCCTGGTCTTCGCGCGCGATGCCGACGCCGGTATCGGTGACCTAAATCGTCACCGCAAGGCGATCGTCCACCATCGACTGCACCGCCAGTTCGATCGTCACGCGTCCCGCGGTCGTGAACTTCACGGCGTTGCCGACGAGGTTGTGCACAATCTGGCGCACACGAACTGCATCCGCGAACACCACCGCGGGCAATTCGCCGCCGACGTTCACGTCGATGCCGATCTCGTTCACCACGGCGCGCTGCCGAAACAGCGTGCCCGCGGCGAGAACCAACTGACAAAGGTCCGTCGGCTCGTCAGGCCGTGGACGTCGGTATCAGACGCCGAGGCGCCGCGACAGGTCGGTTTGCAGCAGGCGATCAGGATCCCAGCGCTGCTTTTGCGCACGGAACGCTGCCACCGTCGGTTCGCCGTGCACGCGCCCAAACGACGAAGCCAGCAGCACCGCGTCTTTGGCGTAGTAGAAGCGCCCGCCGGCCTCGAGCACGATCTCGGCCAGTTCGCGGCACAAACGCCACAGCGAGTCGCGCCCTGACTTGCTGGCCCGCACCGCGAAGTCCATCGCCAGCGAATAGCCGTCAACGGCGTGGGTCATCAAGAACGGATCGGGACGGTGACGTTTCAGCACCCCGAGATAGGGCACGTGGCCCGCGGCTTGGCACTTCTCGATCAGCGTGCGCAGCACCCGCGCCCCTTCGCGCTGCGGCACGAACGGCTGAAACTGGATCAGCCCGCCAGGCTTCGTCATCCAGTGCCAACGCGGCACGTAGTCGAGCAAGAAGTGGAACGCCCCGTGCGATTGCAGGTACGGCGAGTTGCGTTGCTCGCCAGCACCGGCCTTGAACTTCAGCCAGTTGACGAGCCCCACTTGGCGCAGGTGCACTGCACCCCACATGCCGGGCCACAACCAGCCCTTTGGCACGACCCCGAGCAACGTCGGCGGCACGTCTTGCAGGCACGGATCGAGGAAGCGCAGGCCCTCCGGATCCTCGCCGGGCTTCATCTGGTCGGCGCGATGCATAAGGCCGCGGCCGAGCCCCGCCCCCTTGCCGTGCAGATCGAGCCACGCCACCAGGTAGTCGGCTTGGCCGCGCATGTCCTCGAGAATCTGCAGGTTGTGCTCGAGGTCCTTGGCGACGATCCCCCACACGCGCAGCCGACCCGAGTGCACTCGCTTGGTCTCGATCTCGAACTTGGTAAAGCAACCGAGCATGCCAAAGCCGCCAATGGCAGCGTGGAAGAGCTCGGGCTCTTGTTCGCGTGAGCACCGCACCAACTCGCCGCGCGGCGTCAGCATTTCGAAACTGCGCACACACTCGCCGAACGAGCCGAGTGCGAAGTTGTTCTTGCCGTGGATGTTCATCGCCGCGGCCCCGCCCATGGTCACCGCCATGGTGCCGCTGACGACGCGCGGCCAAAAGCCATGCGCGATCGCAAGCCGCCAAAGGTCGCGCACGGTGACGCCTGGCTCGACCGTCGCTACGCCGGTCGCCGGATCGAACGCCAGCACGCGGTTCATGCGCGTCAGGTCGAGCACGCTGCCATGCACGCTGGTCGAGGCGTCCCCGTAGCTGCAACCGGCCCCTCGCAACGCCAACGCGGTGCCACTCGCGCGGGCGGCAGTGAACGCGGCGGCGATCTCGTCGGCCGTGGTCGGCCGCAACACACGCGCGGGTCCGCCGACGGCCATGCCGAAGCCACGCACATCTTCATCGCGCCAAGCCAAGGGCAAATTCGTGGTCATGGTCGGTGGCTCAGATCGACAGGCGACGGAACAAGAACGAGGGGGTGCAGCGGATCACGAACATGATCAGCCGCCACTTGCCCGGCACGTAGGCGATGGCTTTCTGGCGATCGCGCGCTTGCAGGATCTTCGCGGCGGCGGTGTCGGCAGAGATGGCGCCCTTCAACTTCAGGCCCGCCGTCATCGGCGTCTCCACGAAGCCGGGCCGAATCGTCGTCACCTGCACCCCGTGCCGCCACAGCCGGTTGCGCAGCGCTTCGAGGTAGGTATCCATGCCAGCTTTGCTGGCGTTGTAGACCGGGCGACCGATGCGGCCGCGATCCTGTGCAACCGAACTGACGCCGACGAAGCAACCGGCCTTGCGCGCCAGAAAGCGCCGCGCCGCCGCGTTCCCCCAGGCGATGCAGCCCAGCATGTTGACCTGCACCTGCAGGCGGTCTTTGGCCAGATCGAATTCGTCGAGCGCGACATCCGGCATCACGCCGGCGACGAAGTGCACTTCATCGACCGGACCGAGGTCTTGCTCGATGCGCGCGAACAGCGGCTCGACCGTGTCGAGATCAGCGGCGTCGTGCACGTAGGCAAACGCCTGCGTCTTGCCCAGCACGTCGTTGCTGGTCGCCACTTGGGCGGTCAACTCCGCTTGCCGACGGGCGAGCATGGCCACTTTGCGGCCGCTTTGCGCCAGCCGACGGGCGATGGCGAGGCCAATCCCAGACGAGCTGCCGACGACGATGCACGTTCCACTGCGTTGTGGCATGAGCGAAGGAAACGGCGACGCGGCATGGAAAGCAAACGGCACTTGGGGTGGATCGACGTCTTGTGCCCTTCCCTGCGGCTACCGACAGCGCGGCGTTGAGTCGCGACACGAAGTCGCGCATCATCGGCGCATGCGCAGTCTGCTCCTCGCGGTGAGTCTCGCCTCGCTGGCAACGGCCCAAGAGCGCGCGCCGGAACGGCCACCGCAAGCAACGGCTGTTTGCATCGACGCGGTCGTGGCGACGGTCAATGACAGCCCGATCATGCTGAGTCAATTGCGCACCGACATCGCCAGCCGACTGCGCACGCTGAAAGCTCGCGTCGGCCAAGTCAGTCCGCGCGACATCGAGGCCCTGCAGAACGAAGCGCTCGCCTACGAAATCGATCGTCACCGCATGGCGCAGTCCGCCAAATCGCTCGGCCCGTTGACGCCCGAACAGGTCGAGCAACTGCTGAAGAGCGAACTGGACCGCGACAAGCAAGAGCAGGTGCGCAACCTCGGCAGCATGAACGAATTCAGCCGCGAGCTGAAACGCACCGGCCGCACCTGGCCAACCTACGAGCGCGACCAACGGGTGGGCAAGCTCAACGAGTTCGCCGAAGAGTTCGCGATCTACCGACGACTGCAAAACCAGCGCAGCTTGTTCCTGACGCCACGCATGCTGCGTGAAACCTACGCCGAGAACCGCGACCTGTTCGTGCGCGAAGCCGCCGCCAAGGTCGTGCAGGTGCGGTTTGTCGGCAGCGACGCCAAGGCGCGGGCGGCCGAGGCCGCGGTGCTGTGGCGCCAGAACGAGTGGACGGCGCGCCAACTGACCGAGCGGTTTCCCGGTTCGCTGCCGATTGGTGAGGTGGTGGCGACATCACTCGCGGCCGAACTCGGTGCGATCATTCAGTTCGCTCTGGCTGGCCCAGCCGACACCGTGTCTGAGCCCATCGCCGTCGGTGAGGGGTATCACGTCGCGAAGGTCACCGAGCATGTCAGCGCTCGCAATGGCCAGTTCGAAGACGCCAAGGTGCAAAACGACCTGCGCCAGATGTGTTTGCGACGCGTCACCGATGAGTTCCGCCAGCAGGCCCTCGAACGCGCGCGCCAACGCACCGAAGTCTGGGAGCTGAAGCGGATTCAGTGACTGCCGAGCGCCATCACGAGGTGAACCGGCGCGCCGTGGCACCCGTTCTGGCGGCGCCGCCGCAAAGACCGTGATGGCCGCTCTCGCTCCAACCCAAACCAATGTCCTGGCTGACCGCCTGCGCGGCGTCGCTTGGCTGCTCGTCTCCGCCGCTGTGCACACTGGCATGGGCATGATGCTGCTGACGCTGTCACCGCGGCCACACCTTGAGCCAGTGCTGCACAAGGTCGACGTGCAACCCGTGGCCACCCCGCCGCCCGCGACGATGCCCTCGATGCGACTGCCTGACCCGCAGTTGGAAGAGGTGCACGACGATCTAGGCATCACCGTCAGTGTCGCCTCGGAGCAGACCCCGAACGAACTCGCCGCCGCCTCCACGTTCGCACTTGGGGAGGACGCCACCAGCACGGAGTCGACGTTCCCCAGCGAACACTGGCAGACCACCGTCGGCATCGCGCGCACCGCGGGCGCCGCCAATCTTGGCGGTCGTTATGACGGCCGTTCGGAAGGTGGTGCCAAGAAGGCTGGTAGCAAGTCCCACACCGACGCGATCGATGCCGGCCTGCAATGGCTGAAGAACCACCAGGACGAAGACGGCCGGTGGGACTGTGATCAGTTCATGCGGCACGACGACGAGTCGAGCGAGGGCTGCACTGGTGCGGGCAACGCCGTGCACGACATCGGCGTCACCGGCCTAGCCCTGCTCGCGTTCCTCGGCGATGGCAGCACGATGCGCAGCGGGCCCTACAAGGACACCATCAAGAAGGGCGTGCTGTGGCTGCGCAGCCAACAACAGGAGAGTGGCCTGTTCGGCAGCAACTCCTCGCCCGACTACATCTACGACCACGCGATCGCGGCATATGCCATGTGCGAAGCGTTCGGGCTGTCCAACTCGCAGTTGCTGCGCGAGACCGCACAGAAGGGTCTCGACTACCTTGAGTCGCAGCGCAACCCACGCGCGGTGTGGCGCTACCGGCCACAGGAAACCGACAATGACACGTCGGTGACCGGCTGGTGCATCATGGCCTACGTGTCCGGCGAGTCCTTCGGCCTCACCATCAACCGGGAAGCGCTGCCGGCCTGCGCCGCTTGGCTTGACCAGGTTTCGGACGCGAGCGGCCAACACGGTTACACCAAGCGCGGCGAAGCCAGCTCGCGCAAACGCGACGACCACTCCACGCGCTTCCCGCCGGACAAGGGTGCGGCGATGACCGCCGTCGGTCTGTTCTGCCGCTACTTCATGTCGCAGAGCGAGAAGGAACGGCCGGTCATGATCGCGGCAGCGGATCTGCTGCTGAGCAAGCTGCCAGTGTGGGACGAGCAAGCCGGCACGATCGACCACTACTACTGGTACTACGGGACCTACGCGTTGTTCCAGATGGGCGGCTCGCACTGGAAGACTTGGCAGAGCAAACTGGAGTCCGCGGTCGTGAAAACCCAGCACCACGACAAGGCCAAGAAGAACCTCTACGGCTCGTGGGATCCGGCCTGCGCTTGGGGTGATGACGGGGGGCGCGTCTACAGCACCGCGATTCTGACGCTGACCCTCGAGGCCTACTACCGCTACACCAGGCTTGTTCGCTGAGGTTGCGGGTCGTCGAGGATCTCATTTCGAGGCCGCGGCCGAGGCTCCATTCGACACTCGCGTGGCAGCCGATTGGGACGCGCGCCTACGGCTTGTCGGGAGCGGTCGATGGCATGGGGCGAGGGTTTCCCCGGTGTCCATTTACGAGATTTCCTGAAGTAGGACTCAAGCAACGACCGATGCATTCGCCAGCAAGGTGTCGGGCTTCGGCTCGACACACGGCAAAGGTATTGAGGAGGAAAGATGGGCCTTCGGGTCAACTCGAACATCGCATCCCTGAACGCGCAGCGCTCGCTGTCGCAGACGACGGACCGCCTACAGGCGAACTACCGACGGCTGTCAACGGGCCTTCGCATTTCGACGGCATCGGACGACGCCGCTGGACTCGCGATCTCTGAACGATTCCGCGCACAGATCCGATCGACCGGCCAGGCGATCCGGAACGCGCAGGACGGCATCTCGCTGACGCAGACGGGGGAAGGTGCCCTCAACGAAGTCAGCTCGATTCTGATCCGCATGCGCGAGCTGTCGATCCAAGCCAGCAACGGCACGGTCAGCCAGGCTGACCGAACCACGCTCGATCAGGAGTTTGAAGACCTGATCAACGAGATCGACCGCATCGCGCAGTCGACCACGTTCAATGGCGTGCGCTTGTTGGATGGCACCGGCTCGACGATCACGTTCCAAGTCGGAACGGGAACGACGAACGGCATCGACACCATCCAGCTCAGCACGTCCAACACCCTGGCGTCGACGCTGGGGCTATCGACGCTGGACATTGGCTCGGCTGGCAACCCAACCCTCGCCATAAGTCGCCTGGACACGGCGATCAACGCCGTCAGCCGCGTGCGTGGTCAGTTTGGTGCCGCGCAGAATCGCCTGACGACGACGATCGCCAACTTGCAGATCCAGGCCGAGAACTTGAGCGCCGCCGAATCGCGCATCCGCGACGTCGACGTCGCTGTCGAGACCTCGGCCTTGACGCGCAACACGATCCTGCAACAAGCCGCCATCTCGATCTTGGCCCAGGCGAACACCCAGCCACAGGCCGCCCTGCAGTTGCTGCAAGGCTGATCTGAGTGCGTGCAACGACGCGGCTCGGCAAAGGGCCGTCGGCGTGAGAGCAAGAACTTGGCGACCGCGAGGTCGCCGACGCCAATCACTTCATCGCGGCGACCGCGCGCGTGATCTGACCCTTGTGCCGCGAGGCGTTGTTCTTGTGGATGACGTTGACTTGCGCCGCCTTGTCGATGGCCTTGACGACCTTCGGCAGCATCGCCGTGGCCTTGGCCTTGTCGCCCGCGGTGACCAGAGCCATCAGGCTCTTCACGGCCCCCTTCATGCGGGTGGACTTCGCCTTGTTGGCGATGCGGGACTTCTCGCTCTGTCGGGCGCGCTTCAGTGCTTGCTTGCTGTGAGCCATCGCTGCGTTCTTGTTGGTAACGGTAAGTGTTCGGGAGGAAGTCGAGGTTCGTTCGAAACGAGTGCTGTAGAGACGAAGGCCATCACGCCTTCAGCTGCTCTACCTTCTTGGCGACATCGCGGAAACCGATGTCTTGCTCGAGAATGCGGGTGAAGTGGCGCAAGGCGTCGTCGCGCTTGCCGATGGCGAGGCTGATGGTGCCCATCTCGTAGAGGGCTTCCTTCGCCAGCATGCCACTGCCGGCGGCCTGCATGGCCTTGTCGAACTGGCCGAGCGCCAAGTCCGGCAGGTTCTTTTGTTGGAAGGCACGGCCCATGGCAAACAGGGCGTCGTTCTTCTTGCGTGGATCCTTGACCGCTTGCTGCAACTCGGCGATCGCCGCATCGACGTCGCCAGCGGCCAACAGGCCAAGACCGAGGTCGAAGCGCGCGCCAAGATCGGCGGGGTTGCGCTCGACCCGACGCCTGGCTTCGCCAACGCGCATCTGCTGCAACGTCGCCTTGGCCCGCGCCGCGGCGGCGGTGTCGCCGCTCTTCTCGGCCTTCGCCACCATCTGCTCTTGCAGGCGCAGACGCAGGTCGCCGACCAACTCCTGCACTTCGCCGTCGTTGGGCACGAGCCGCTGCAGTTGCTCCATCAGGTCCAACGCCCCGGCGAGGTCCTTCGCCATCTCCCGCAAGCGCGCGCCGCGGCGCAGCAGCTTTTGATCGTTCGGCGTCTCCTGCAACTTCGCCTCGACCTGCGTCAGCTCTTCTTCGACCTCGGCAGCCGACAGCTGCAGACGGTCCTGCCGCTCCAACTGCCGCTGCTGTTCCTTGTCTTTGATCAGGTCGCGCGAGCTGCCGGCTTTCTCGATGCCAGTGCTGCGCAGCGCCCCTTCGGCCGCCAGGTCTTTGCGCGCCTTCAGCGATTCCTGGTCGCGCGGGTCGACCTTCAAAGCCGCTTCGTACATCGCCAGCGCTTCTTGGAACTTGCTCTGCTCTTGAAACAAGGCGCCAGCACTGCGGCAGGCGGCGAGGCAACGCGGTTGGTGCTCCGCATACGCGGCATACACCGCCAACGCCGAACGCTTGAGGCCGGCGCGCTGCAGCGCCGTGCCGAGCTTGAGGTTGGCGCCCTCGGCCAGCGGATCGTGCGCCAGGTACCGCTCGAACGCGCGCGCCGCAGCCGCATGCTGCCCAAACAACCGACACAGGTTGCCAGTCAGCAAATGCAGGCCGCCGAGCACCATCGCCCCGACCTTGGAGACCGGCTTCTGGCCGACCTTCGTGAACAGCACCTTGCGCAAGCCAGCGCGGGCTTCGCCAAAGTCCGGCTGAATCTGCAGCACCTGACCGTAGATTTTCACGGCCATCGCGAAGTTGCGCCGTTTGGCTGCATCCGCGGCTTGTTCTAGGTACTTGCTGAGATCCATGGGGTTCTGAACGGCTACCGAGCACCGAGGTGCTTGACGTCGGCGAAAGGGGCGAAGAATCTACCGCCCCCTAACTGGCGCCGCAACGGCCCATCTTGCCCCTGACGATCGCCGTCGCCATCCCGGCGAGCGCTCGTCACCGCCCTCTCCCCCCGCATGGACGTTCTCGTCTACCCAGATCCAGTCCTCCGCCGCGGCGGCAAGGCCATCACCAAGTTCGACGGCGACCTGCGCCAACTAGCCGACGCCATGATGGAGGCCATGTACGAAGAGGGGGGCGTTGGCCTCGCCGCACCGCAAGTTGGCATCGAATGGAAGCTGCTGGTGCTCAACCCGGTCGGCGACCGCAAGGACCGCACCGGCGAACTGGTGCTGTGCAACCCCAAGTTGACGCGCAAGAAGGGGCGCGAGTTCGACGAGGAAGGCTGCCTGTCGTTCCCCGGCATCCAAGCTGATGTCGAACGCTGGATCGACATCACCATCACCTTCCAAGATCTCGACGGCAAGGAGCAGACGCTGGCCGCGGACGGCTGGCTCGCGCGCATCATCCAGCATGAAATGGACCACCTGGACGGGGTGTTCTTCGTCGATCGCCTGACCGCGAGCGACAAGCTGCGAGTGAAGCCCAAGCTGCTCGAACTCGAAGCCGACTACCGCCCGCGGGTGTGAACGCGGTGCTTCGTCACCGCCGTTCCCGGGCCATTGCCCTACGGTAGCCAGGCATGCGGCTGATCGAAGGCCTCGACAACCTCCTGGGCGTAAACCTCGTCGGCATCTACGGGGATACCCCGCCGAGCCATTCCGTGGTCGCGGTCGGCGTCTTCGATGGCGTTCATCTCGGCCACCAACGCCTGTTGCACCAATTGCTCGAGCTGTCGTCGGGGCTGCAAGGCATGCCGACGGTGGTCACCTTCGCCAACCATCCCGATCAGGTCCTGCATGGACAGACGCCACCGCCGCTGACCAGCGTGCCACATCGTTTGCGGCTGCTGCGGCGCATCGGCGTTTCGCGCGTGGTGCTGCTGCAGTTCGAAGAGCGCTTGCAGAACATGAACGCGCGCATGTTTGCCGAACGCATTCTCATCGGCGCCTTGCGCACCCGCGGCCTGCTGCTCGGTTACGACTCCGCGCTGGGCAAGGACCGCGAAGGCACGCCGCAACGTTTCCGCGAACTCGGCGGCGAACTCGGCTTTGAGGTGCGCACAGGTTCGCCGTTCGAAGTGGATGGCCAGCCGGTGTCGTCGACCGCGATCCGCAACGCGATCCACAACGGCGATCTGCCGCTCGCCCATCGTTACCTCGGCCGCTTCCCCGGCGTCATCGGCACCGTCGTGCGCGGGGAAGGCAGAGGTCGCACGCTGGGCTTTCCAACCGCCAACGTGCAAGTGCAGCCCGGCACCCTGCCGCCGCTCGGCGTCTACGCCGTCGAAGCGATCGTCGATGGCGTCGTGCTGCCAGCGGTGGCCAATCTCGGCGTGCGCCCGACGTTTTCGGCGGCGGCCGGTGCCGAGGCCAAGCTCGAAGTGCACTTGCTCGACTGGACCGGCGATCTCTACGGGCGCGAACTCGAAGTCGCCTTCCTCCGCCTGCTGCGACCCGAACAGAAGTTCGCCTCCGTCACCGAGCTGCAGGCGCAGATCGCCGTGGACGTTCACGCTGCACGGGCGACGCTGCGCGCCTGAGCGAGCAGCAATCGGGGCAAGGCGCCGCCACGAGCAGACGCTGATTCGACGTAGCATGGGCCGCATGTTCACCGGCCTATTGCTGGCTCTGTGCCTTCTGCCCCAAGGCGAAACGACGCTCGCGGGTCGTGTGCTCGATGACGCGGGCAAGCCGGTTGCCGCCGCTCTGGTGACGCTGCTGCATCGGCCGCTGGCGCGGCACGGTGACGCGAGCACCGAACACCGCGTCGTGGCCCACACGGACGCCCGCGGTTCGTTCCGCGTCACGCTGCGCGAAGAGACCATCTACTCGGTCTGGGCTGTGTCCGCTGACGCCGCCAGCCCAGTAGCGGAAGGCATCACCGCCGGCGGCTTCCTCGAGTTGTGCACGGAGGCCAACACGGCCGCCGAGTCCATCCGCGTCACCGGGGGATCCGGTCCGGCATGCCGGCAAGCGACCAGCCCGGCGCCGCCTGATCCCTGGCATGTGTCTTGCTGAGAGCGGCACCAGCCATGAAGACCCTCCTTGCGACCGCGAGCCTTCTCTTCCCCGCAGTGTTGTTCCCCGCCGTCTTGCCCGCGCAGGCAGTCAACCTTCAGGTCCAATCCCCACATGGCATTGCCGGGCTGCTCTGCGGCCCGTGGACGTGTGTCCCTGACGCCTTGACCGCACCACAGGGCAGCGCGCTCTACCTGAGCATGGGGGCGATGACCGGGACGTCGATGTTCTTGCTGGTAGCGTTGCCGCCGACCCAGTGCACGCCGATCGCCGGGCTGGGTGGTTCGCTGATCGTGCAACCGCCGGCGGCGGTGATGCTGTTGTCGCCGCAGTCGCGGTCGACCACCTACAGCTACCCGCCGCCAGCAGGGCCGTGCGCCAACCGCCAGGGGCTCGAAGTGATGGCGCTGCCGCCCGCTCTGCCATCAGGACTGCAGATCGTGCTGCAAACGCTTGCCGTGGACTGGCCGACCAACCCGTTCCTGTGGACCTTCTCCAACGCCGTGCAGGTGACCGTCCAGTAGGCGTGCATCGCCCCCGCTATCGTGGCGCTGCCGTAACGGGAGGTGACGCCCATCGCGGCCACAGAAGAGGGCCCATGGTCAGCCACGGAGCATCGCCGCCGCCGATTCACTTCTTGCCTGGTTGCTGCGCCTCGCCGCGGCCCCCGTGCTCGCGCAGCACCGCTTCGGCCTCCGCAACGCGTCGCCGCACGTCTTCCTGCCGCAGCGCCTGGAGCACGCGGTTCCTCTGCGCGCCCGTCAGTGCGCCCTTGCCGTTCCAGTCCTCACCGAGCACGCCGAGCGGGACCTCGCCCATGTCCCAGTCGTCGCTGCGTTGCGCCGGCAACGGCAGGTCCTTGTTGCCCGTCGCCTGCACATTGCCGAGCGGGCTGCGGCCCCACGCGTAGCGGAAGTGCTGCGGGGCCGACACCAGCGGGCTCTTCAGCACGAGCTGCTTCTGGTCGAAACGCGGCTGGCCGCGATCGTCCTTGCCGACCTCGAGGTAGCTGACGTCGGCCACCTGGAAGCGGCGGTCGTCGCCGGCGATCGCGAAGCCTTGCATCGCGCCGTCCTCGGGGTCGCTGACCGGCGTGTCGAGCTGCAGCACGAGCGCGCCGTCGCGCACCGCCATGCCGACGAGCAGCGGCGGCTTCCAGTCGAGCTCGCCGTGCAAACCGTACGACGTCGCGAGTGCCCAGCGCGCGATGCGTTCGCCGGCGGGGATCTTGACCTGCGGGTGGTACCACCGCCGGCGCAGGTCGAAGGTGCTCGCGAAGCCGATGTTGGTGTCGCCGCTGCGCAGCAGGTCGAGGAACGTGAGCCAGTGCGCCTCGCGGATGTAGATGCCGGTGTCGAGCATCTTCTCGCAGTAGTCGTCTCGCGTCTGCGGCGTGCCCTCGGTGCACTGCGACAGGATGCCGAACGGCAGCTGCGGGTCGCCGAACGCCGCCCGCCACGCGCGGATCATCTCGGGCAGCACCGCGCGGTACAGCCGCACGCCTGGCATGCCGTCGAACGCGTTGTTGTAGCCCTGGTGCCAGAGCACGCCCTTCACCGCGAGGCCTTCGAGCGGTCCGATCATGCCCGCGTAGCTATGGCCGGGATGGTTGGCATCGGCGATCGGGCCCGGGCGAAGGTCGTTCGGGTCCTGCTGGCGATCGTCGGGCACGGGCTTGCCCGCGGCGACCTGCTGCTCGACCCAGCGGCGATTCTGCGCGATGCGCTGCTCCAGGTCCTTCTTCGCATCCCACTCGGCGACGCGGCGGTCCCAGTCGGCGAGCTTCTCGCGCAGGTATGGTTCGTCCAGCGCGCGCAGCCGCGCGAGCGGCGTCCACGTCTCGACGGAGGTGCCGCCGCGCGACGCGTCGATGACGCCGATCGGCACCTGGCTCGCCATGTGCACGCGGCGCGCGAACGCGTAGCCGATCGCTGACAGCTCGCGCGCGATGGCCGGCGTGCACTCGTCCCAGTCGCCCTTGCGGAAGTGCTGGCCGAACCAGTCGCTCCATTCGTGCAGCCGCGGGAAGCTGCGCTGCGGAGCCGGGCCGACCGCGTACGGCACGGTCAGGATGCGGATACGGGGGAAGTTCGCGGAGACGATCTCGAGCGGGCCGTTCTCGACCTTCGCGAGTTCGAACTCCATGTTGCTCTGCCCGCCGAGCACCCAGACGTCGCCGACGAGCACGTTGTCGAGGACCAGCCGGGTGTCCTTGCCCTGCACGACCATCTGCTGCGGCGCACTGTTCGCTGGCTGGGCGGCGAACGTGACGCGCCACGAGCGGTCGGCTTCGGCGCGCGTCGCTTGTCGGTCGCTGCCGAACGCCACCGCGACGTCCTCGCCCGGTGCGGTCCAGCCCCACACCGCGATCGGCTTGTCGCGCTGCACGACCATGTTGCTCTGGAACACGTTGCTGACGCACAGGCCGTCGGTGATCGCCGGCACGTCGACGACGTCGACCTTCGGCATCTTCTGAGCCGGCACCGCGCCCGCGAAGAAGATGACGGCGGCGAGTAGGGGAACGACAACGATCGAAGGGACTTCTGGCATTGGCTCGGAACGGGTCGGTG